>NZ_CP042420.1:752500-937500 GCF_007954625.1 Leuconostoc lactis
AATTTTCCATATACGATACATGTGGCGATTACCCATAGTGGTGATTTCGTCAATACAGTCGTTGTGATTGAACGGCTAACAATCTGGGAAAGAGTGAGCTTAAAGCTATTTCCGAAACGTGGAGTTTTGTCATGACAAATAGTAATGAGTTACTAATGATGCGGCCGTCGTGGCTGACAGTTGACTTAGCAGCGATACAATATAATGCCAAACAGATTATGGCTCATGCTGGCGCCATACGTTTAATTGCTGTGGTCAAAGCTGATGCCTACGGTCACGGCGCAGTAGCAGTGACGACTGCGCTGTATGAAATTGGGGTACGTGACTTTGCCGTAGCCACGATTGCTGAAGGCGTGGCATTACGTCAGCAAGTACCATACGATGATTTTAATATTATCTTACTAGGCGTTCAAGACGTGCAATATGTGCCAGTGATGGTGTCACAGCGGTTGACACCGGCTGTTGGGACTTTGGCATGGTTAGATGAGGCTGAACAGCTACTTAACTCAGACGATCAACTCATGATCCAATTAGCAGTTGACACAGGAATGGGACGCATGGGGGCCCATTCTGAGGCCGCGCTGCAGGAAATGTATGACAAGGTGTTAGACACCCCAAGTTTGCAACTGAGTGGCGTCTTCACCCACTTTGCAACAGCTGATGATACTAATCAAGCTTATTACGATCAACAAGTGGCGAATTTTAACGCTTGGGTAACTGCTGTTGGTATTCCAAAACAATATTGGCATTTAGCAAATTCAGGGTCTGCTTTGTGGCATCATGATCAAATTGAGACTGGCACAATTCGGGTTGGCTCGGTATTGTATGGCTACAATCCAGGTGCACCAGAATTACCCATGCCAGTAGCGCTTAAAAATGTGCTGTCTTTAAAGTCACGCATTGGGGCGGTTCACCAATTACAAGCAGGTGAATCAGTCAGTTATGGCGCGACTTATACAGCGACAGAACCGCAATGGGTTGCGACTTTGCCCATTGGGTATGCTGACGGTTATCTCCGACGAATGGGCGGGATGACGGTGTTAGTTAATGGTCATGAAGAAAAAGTGATTGGGCGTGTAACAATGGATCAAATTGTGATTACGTTAGATCGTGACTATCCGGTGGGGACAGTGGTCACCTTAATTGGTCAAGATGGTGATGCTGAAATCACGGTCGAAGACTTTGCCCAGTATGCGCAAACAATTCCGCATGAGATTTTAACAACTTTTGGACCGAGATTACCAAGAATTTATCAATGAAAAGCGCTATGAGCGCGTACATAGTAAGTGAGAATAATGATGAAAGAAGCTTATCAAACAGTGGTACGTGGCGATGTATTCTATGCTGATCTGAAGCAAGGTATTGGTTCTGAACAGTCTGGTGTACGGCCAGTACTTATCGTGCAAAATGACGTGGGAAATGCTAATTCGCCAACAACGATTGTTGTCGCGATCACGTCACAAATTTCTAAACCAAAATTACCCACACATGTGCTACTACCGGCACATTTAGGTGGCATTAAACGCGATTCAGTCATTTTAGCGGAACAGTTGCGAACAATTGATAAGCGACGATTACGCGATAAAATTGCGCATCTGAATGCCAATTCACACGAAATGCAACAAGTTGCCCAGGCATTACGGATTAGTATCGGAATTAAGTAATGGGGTTACGCGCTGGTAAATGAAGGAGTTGCTGTGGCATCGAAAAGAATTGCATGGTTAGATTTTGCCAAAGGCGTAACCATCTTTTTGGTGGTCATTGTTCATGTTGTTGAAGGCTTGTATAAAACAGGACAATTTCCCGCACAACAAAATATCTCGACCGATATCATGGGGGTCTTATTTACAGTTGTGATGCCAGTTTTCTTTGCGTTATCTGCCTATGTCTATACGCCACCGCGAAATGGCCGGCAATATATTATCGGTATCGGGAAAAAACTCGTGAATCTCGGGGTGCCATATGTCATTTTTTCAGTTCTTTATGTCGGTTTACAGCATGGCTCACAGGCTGTACATCATCTGAACTCATGGCAAGATTTAGCACATATTTATGCGTTACCTATCGGCTATCTCTGGTATTTATATGTGCTGTTTTTTGTGTACGGTGTTGTCGGCTTGCTGACGTTATTGCGTTTATCGCTTCTTATCCAGGGCGTCATTTATAGTTTGTTTTTGTGGCTTGCCGTCACACATACGACAGCATTGCCTTATGCTTTAGTGGGCGTCTTGATGTGGACGAGCAGTTTTTATATCGGTTATGTTTTCAAGCGATATCCGACCTGGTTGACCCATTGGTTAACGGTCAGTTTGAGTGGTTTCTTGTTTGTTGGTGGGTTAGCTTGGCAAATGCAACAAGGGCATGACTGGTTTGCGACTGATATGATGACGACAACTGATGTCTGGGCTAAATTGGCTAGTGTGCCACTATTTCTTTTTTTGTACCAAAAAAATCGTGGTGGGTTCGTGAGCAGATACTTTACAACGTATGGGCGGTATTCACTGATTATCTATTTGGTGCATGCGCCGATGGCTTCGATTGGGCGAGTACTCCTACTAAAACTAGGCGTTAACCATTATGCCTTGTTGCTAGTGCTGTTGGTTGCTTTTGCTTGGGGAACCAGTCTCATAGTGATTTATGGCACGAAAAAATGGCCGTTGTTAAATGCGGTATTTAATCCGGTAGCCTATATACGACAAATAGCGTCACCTAAGCAAAGACTTGACGAACGGCTGAAATTCTAGTAAGATAATGCTTATCTTAGAGGATTAAGCAAATACATGCCCAGAGAGCTGATGGTGCTGTGAATCAGTCATGTTAATGCCCAAGGTTGCTAAGTGTTAACAAGTTGAATAATAAGAGTGGCTGATCATTGTGCTAAAAACAGACGATCAGCAATACAGGTGGTACCACGGTGAAAATCGTCCTAATATATTTTTTAGGACGATTTTTTTTGTATCATCAATAAAAGGAGAATAGTATGCGCGACATTGATATGTCAACAAAATATGACCCAACGGCTGTTGAAGCAGGCCGTTACGACCATTGGCAAGAAAAAAAGTTATTTGCACCAGAATCTAACCAAGCCATTCAGGGGCAAGAACCAGAACCTTATGCCATTGTAATCCCACCACCAAATGTCACGGGTAAGTTGCATTTGGGGCATGCTTGGGATACAACGCTGCAAGACATGATTATTCGTCAAAAGAAAATGCAAGGCATGGATGTGTTATGGTTGCCAGGTATGGATCATGCCGGTATTGCTACGCAAGCCAAAGTGGAACAACGTTTACGTGGTGAAGGTGTCTCACGTTATGACTTGGGCCGTGAAAAGTTTGTTGAACAAGTCTGGGACTGGAAGAATGAATACGCAGCCACGATTAAGCAACAATGGGGTAAGATGGGGCTGTCACTCGACTTTGACCGCGAACGTTTTACGTTAGATGAGGGCTTGAACAAGGCTGTCAACAAAGTCTTTATCGACCTTTATAATAAAGGCTTGATCTATCGTGGTGAATATATCATTAACTGGGATCCCCAAGCACGAACAGCCTTATCGGATATCGAAGTTATTTATCAAGATGATGAAGGCGCATTCTATCACGTGAAGTACCCATTTACTGACGGCACGACATTTGATGGTAAAGACTACATCGAAATTGCCACAACACGACCAGAAACGATGTTTGGGGATGTGACTGTGGCCGTTCACCCAAGTGACGAGCGTTATAAGGATTTAATTGGCAAGACAGTTATGGTGCCGCTTGTCGGCCGTGAAATTCCAATTATTGCCGATGAATACGTTGAAAAAGACTTTGGGACTGGGATGGTTAAAATCACGCCCGCCCATGACCCTAATGATTTCCAAGTTGGTAACCGCCATGATCTGGAACGGATCAACACGATGACAGATGATGGTCATTTGAACGAGTTAGCTGGCCCATATAATGGCATGGAACGTTTTGAAGCACGTCAAGCGATTGTGGCAGATCTTGAAGCTGGCGACTACATGTTAAATGTTGAACCAATTGTACACTCCGTTGGTCATTCTGAACGAACTGGTGTGCCGGTTGAATCGCGTTTATCAACACAATGGTTTGTGAAAATGGCACCATTGGCTGAACAAGCGTTGGCGATGCAACAAAATCCGGATGAAAAAGTTGAATTTATCCCAGCACGTTTTGAAGATACCTTTACGCGTTGGATGGAAAACATCCGCGATTGGGTTATCTCACGTCAACTTTGGTGGGGACACCAAATTCCGGCTTGGTACAAGCATAAGGGTACTGACCAAGAAGAAATCTACGTGGGCACAGAAGCGCCTGAAGGTGAAGGATGGGAACGCGATCCAGATGTCTTAGATACTTGGTTTAGTTCAGCCTTGTGGCCATTTTCAACGATGGGTTGGCCAGAAGATACAACCGGTGATTATGCCCGTTATTATCCAACTAACACGTTGGTGACGGGTTATGACATTATTTTCTTCTGGGTAGCCCGGATGATGTTCCAAGGAAAAGAATTTACTGGCCAACGCCCATTTAAAAATGTTTTGATTCACGGCTTAATTCGTGATGGTGAGGGCCGTAAAATGTCAAAGTCATTGGGCAATGGTGTTGACCCAATGGACGTGATTGAAAAGTATGGTGCCGATGCGTTGCGTTGGTTCTTAGCAACGGGTTCAACGCCAGGCCAAGATGTGCGTTTCACTTATGACAAAATGGATGCAGCTTGGAACTTTATCAATAAGATTTGGAATGCTTCCCGTTATGTCATCATGAATTTGTCAGAAGATACCCCATCAACATTACCTGATTTGGATAAGCTGACCCTCGCTGATCAATGGATTTTGTCACGTTTGAACACGACCGTTGAAAATGTGACCCGTAACTTTGACAAGTTCGAATTTGGTGAAGCTGGCCGTGAATTGTATAACTTTATCTGGTCAGACTTTGCCGATTGGTATATTGAAATGACAAAGGAAACGTTGAACGGTGATGGAGACAAGGCGCCAGTACAACAAACATTGGCCTATGTCCTTGACCAAACATTACGTCTTTTGCAACCGATTATGCCATTTGTGACAGAAGCCATTTGGCAAGAAATGCCAGCTCAAGCGGGTCAAAACGCGGACTTCTCCGTGACCCGTTATCCAGTTGTTCACGAAGAATTAACGAATGTGGCGGCTGAAAAAGCCTTTAAGTCATTACAAGACTTGATTGTGGCTGTGCGTAATATTCGTTCAGAAGCCAATGCACCAATGTCAACGGAAATTGATTTGTTGATTAAGACAGCAGATGCTGGATTGGTTCAGATTTTCCAAGATAACGCGGATTATATTAATCGTTTTGCTCATCCAAAGTCGTTAACGATTGGCGCCGATATTGTCGCACCAGACTTGGCGATGTCACAAGTCATTTCAGGGGCTGAAATTTACGTGCCATTGGCTGAATTGATTGACATTGATGAAGAAATTGCGCGTTTGTCAGGTGAAGTGAAGAAGTTCACTGGCGAAGTAAAGCGTGCTGAAGGCAAGCTAGGCAATGAAAAGTTTGTCAACTCAGCGCCGGAAGCCGTTGTTGCCGCTGAACGAGAAAAGCTAGCCGATTGGCAAGCGAAGTTAGCTGCAACACAAGAACGTTTACAAGCCTTACAGGCAACTAAGTAAACCACTAAAGAGTCAGTTCAGATTTCTGAACTGATTTTTTGGTTGGTGAATGGATAGAGACAGGGTAAAGCCTATGACAATGACGGTTATTTCCGATCCTGATCATCCGCAGTACGATCAACTCACACAAGTGGATGATCTCGATGCGGCCACACTTTGGGCACTACAAGCACGTGCCCGTCAACAAAAAAAGGGACTCATAGCGTCTGTTGCCAATCCAATCAGTCGGGGGTTTTTGGCTGATAATGGCTTTGAAAGTGTGAATCAAACCTATTTTGCGACATTAAATATTCGAGATTTTTCTGGCGAACCGGTGGTGCCGGTGGCTGATTTAGATAGTGATTTACAAACAGAACTCGTCCTATTACTGCGCGATCATTATGAACGTACCCATCGCTTCAATCCACCAGTAGCAAACGTTGACTATTCAAAATGGCTCTTTGGTCATCAGGATTTTGATCCTGAGTATAGTATTGTGAGATTGGCAAAACAACATGTGGTTGCCGCTATATTAGTCTTTAAAGCCGATGATCAGTATGAACTTCAATGGACATTTGGGGATGATGTGGGAACGTTACACGATTTGTGGCGTGATTTGTTAGGCATTTTACCCGTTGGCAGTCGGTTACACGCTGCTTTTGAATCAACGGATGTCTTAGCCATGAGTGTCTATGACATGTTTAACTGGCACGACACGCAACCCGTGCAAACCACCATGATATGGCGTGACACGGCAAACAACTTGCGTATTATATAAAATCCGCTACAATAATATAAGTATAAAAAGAGGGTGTAACGTGGTAACGTTTGTCAATGTGATGACCAATGTGTCTGAATTTGATAAATGGCATGCCCCGTTACAGCTGTTTAGAGGGGAAATAACGATGCCCGGAAGTAAAATATTAGCAAGTGCGCATTATGTCCCAAGTGATATTGTGACAAATGATGATCTTGCTGAAATTATGGATACAAGTGATGATTGGATTCAATCACACACAGGGATTAAAACGCGACATATTTCATTACAAGGTGAAAATACCAGTGATTTGGCTACAAAAGCGGCGGAGCGCGCTTTGGCTAAAACGTCACTGACAGCAGCAGACATTGATTTAATTATTGTCACGACTTTTACACCAGATGGTTTAGCGCCATCAACTGCAGCCTTAGTGCAGCGTAACTTGAAAGCTGATAATGCGTGGGCGTATGATATTATGACCGCTTGTGCTGGGTTTGTTTTCGGACTCAGTACTGCGGATAAGTTTATGCGTTCAGGGATGTATCGCAATGCCTTGGTTATTTCAGCAGAAGTCAATTCTAAAATGATGGATTTTACCGACCGAACAAGTACGGTTTTTTTTGGTGACGGTGCTGGCGCTGTGGTGTTGACAGCTGTTGCGGAAGATGGTGTGGTTGTCGGTGAAAAGATGCATACAATTGGGGATGCCGATGTCGTCCATTCTGGTCGCATTGCTCCTTTGAAGACCTTGTCGGCTGACAATTATCCAAAAATTGACGCTTTTTCACAAATGGGTCGGGCTGTTTTTGATGAAGTCACAACCCGCATTCCACAACATATTCGTCATTTTTTGGCCGGCCATGGTTTAACGCCGGCGGATGTGGATTATTTCATTCCGCATCAGGCGAATTTGCGTCTGATTGAATACATTGCCAATGCCCTTGATGAACCGATGGCGAAATTTGCGACAAATGTGGTACATAATGGGAACACGTCGTCAGCAGGGATTGCCATTGGGTTAGATGAACTCAATCAGACAGTTGATCTTACTGGCAAACGTGTGTTATTAACTGGATTTGGTGCTGGGTTCACCTATGGTAGCTTACTTTTGGAATTTTAAAGAAAAGGTTAAGACGCCTAATAAATTAAAAGATTAAAAAAACACCGTAATCGGATCAAAAATTGACCGAATTATGGTGTTTTTTTTGTCCAAAAAGGCGTGCAAAATTTGAATTTAAAGGGCGGCAAATGTTGTTATGACAAGGTTTATGGATTATTGTAACGGTTCTGTAACAAAGTTACATGATTGATAAATTCGATCAATATTGGCGTTATACTCTACCGTTATACTAGTAAATGTTCTTAAGATTTGTATAAAGACAAATCTAAAAATTAATAATTATAATGAAATCTAAATCTTTGGAGTAAATATCGCAATGGTTAATAAATTAAAGAAAACAATGTTGGCAACAGCTGCAGGTGTTGCAGCACTTGTTGGCAGTCACGCTGCTGCTTCAGCTGATACAGTGGAAGTTAAGGCAGGCGACACTTTGAGTGGTATTGCTCAAGCAAATAACACAACAACAGATGAATTAGCTAAAGTAAACAATATTAGTGATCACAACTTGATTATTGCCGGACAAACATTGACAGTTGCTGACACCAAGCCAGCTGCTATTTCAGCTGATGGGACAACTTATACAGTACAAGCTGGTGACTCATTGTCGAAGGTTGCCGAACACACAGGTGTGAATGTGGCAACGCTTAAGGCACTTAACGGTTTGTCATCAGCTGATTTGATCGTGACTGGTCAAACATTGGCATTGAAAGCAGCACCAGTAGCAACTGCACCAACAGTAACGGCAGCTGAACAAGCACAAGATTTGACATACATTGCTGCTGCCGACGCTAACAAAGACGGCTTCATGTCACTTGACGAATACAACACATTTAAAGCAAATGGTGGCGATGTGAATCAAACAGCTGCCAAGCCAGCCGAAACAGTGACAGTGCCTGAAAATGTGGCTTACATCGCTGCCGCTGATACAAACAAAGATGGCTTCATGTCAGCTGCTGAATACCAAGCTTATCAAGCTAACGGTGGCGCAGCTGCTGCCGCACAATCACAACAAGCAGCTATTAGTGTGCCCGAAAATGTGACGTATATTGCTGCCGCTGATACAAACAAGGATGGCTTCATGTCAGCTGCTGAATACCAAGCTTATCAAGCTAACGGAGGCGCAGCCGCTGCTGCACAACCACAACAAGCAGCGCCAGCAGCTGCTAGTGTGCCTGAAAATGTGACTTACATCGCTGCTGCTGACACAAACAAAGACGGCTTCATGTCAGCTGCTGAATACCAAGCTTATAAGGCTAATGGTGGCGCAACGGCTGCACCAGCACAACCAGTAGCCCGTGTTACAAACGTTTCAACACAACAAGCAGCGGCACCAGTCGCTTCTTCAGCTGTTCAAACGATTTTGAACTCATTGAATGCAAAGCGTGCAGCGCTTGGTTTGGCGCCAGTTCGTTTGGATGCCGGTTTGTCAGCCCGTGCCCAAGCACGTGCCTACAACGCCGTGAATAATGGTGGATTACCATCAAATCACTTCAGTACAAATGGTGAAGTTGTTGCCATTGGTTGGAGTGCCGGTACAGTGATCAATGCTTGGTACAACGAAACCAACATGATGACAAATGGCACACCAGGACACCAAATGTGGGTTGCTAACGCACGTGCCTCAGCTGTCGGCTTTGGTATTGTGGGTAACACAATTGTCGGTGTATCTGACGCCGGTCAATATTAATACATGACGCATGGCTAATAATTGGCTAGATATCGCACTAACGCAGTTGGGGAAAACATACCAGTCCTCAGGTGCGTTTGTTGCTTTTGTCATGAATACATCCAACATCAAAGCTGATGGTCAAACGGGTCACTGGTCACAAGACCTGATTGATTTACTTTATGATGTGTATGAACTCAATACCGTTGAAAATACGCGGCCCGGAGATTTGTTGTTTTGGGGGATTCCCGAACAGCCTTATAGTGTTGGCATCTATGTCGGTGGCAGTCATTACATTGCTGTTGATGAGAATGACGCCCAGGTTAAGATTCAAACGCTGAGTCAGAGTTGGTATCCGACATTTGCTGGAACAGTCCTTTAGATTTGGTTTGAAACCAAAAAGAAATGTAATTGTCACAAAAGACATTTAAAACACTTTTTTGTGACATGTTTGTGTTCTTGATAACGAAGTGAAAAGAATGCACAACATCTACGTTATGCTAATTTGGTACACTTATCATTGTCGAGAAGACCTCAAACAATGATACTTAATCAAGTCTTTAACTTTTAAGGAGTTACCTATATTATGAAAACATCCACTATGCTTAAATCTGCTGTTGCTGCCGGCGCATTTGCTGTTGCTGGTGTGGCAACTGCCAATGCTGATACAATTACTGTTCAAGCTGGTGATACATTATCAAAGTTAGCACGTGCAAATGGCACAACTGTTGATGCCTTAGCAAAGGCCAACGGTCTTTCAAATCCCAACTTGATTTTTGTTGGGCAACAATTACAAACTGAAGGAACTGCTAACGCTGCAGCGTTAGCTCAACCAGCTGCAACGCAACAAGCAACTTCAGCCCCAGCAGCTGCTAATGGTACTTATACAGTGAAGGCTGGCGACACATTGAACCGTATCGCCGCTGCTAACGGCACATCAGTTGCCGCACTTGCTACTGCTAACGGTATTCAAAACATTAACTTGATTGCGGTTGGTCAAGTATTGAAGTTGTCTGCTGATGCAACTGCCCCAGCAGCAGCACCGGCTCAACCAGCTGCGCCAGCGCAAACACAACAAGCAGCGCCAGCCCAACCAGCTGCTTCTGGTAGTGTTCCTGATGATGTGAAATACATTGCAGCGGCTGATACAAACCGTGATGGCTTTATGACAGCTGCTGAATACTTGGCTTATCAAGCTAATGGTGGCACAACTGCCCCAGCAGCTCCTGCAGCCCCAGCGCCAGCAGCACCACAAGTAACGCAAGTTTCAACAGCCGGTAACTCAGCTGCAGCAACGATGTTGAATTCATTGAACGCATTGCGTGCGTCATTGGGACTACGTCCAGTAACTTTGGATGCTGGTTTGTCAGCGCAAGCACAATCACGTGCTTACAACGCTGTTGCAAATGGTGGTTTGCCAACAAACCACTTCCGTACAAATGGTGAAGTCGTTGCCATTGGTTTTGGTTTCAACCAAGTAATCAGTGCTTGGTACAACGAAACAGGCATGATGACAAATGGTACACCAGGGCACCGTATGTGGGTCACTAACCCACGCGCAACATCAGTTGGTTTTGGTGTTGTTGGTGGCACAATTGTTGCCGTATCTAACGTTGGTCAATACTAATAAAATCTTTAAAGACGCCCTTGTCGGCGTCTTTTTTTGTATAATAGTAGGTAGAGGAACATAGTCTTATGACATTAGTCTTTACAACACTAACACCAGAAGAATATAACCAATTTGAATTACAGCAGCCATTGGGTAGCTATACGCAATCTGTTTTACAATATCACCTTTTGCGTCAACGCCAGCGTGACGCATTTTTGTTGGGTGTTAAAGATGATGACACAATCGTTGCGGCGGCATTAGTCACCACCGAAATGACACGTTTTGGACAGGTCTATCTGTTTGATCGTGGGCCGTTGATGGATTTCAATGATCGTGAGTTGCTGGCATTTTTTGCTCGGTCGGTGCGTCGTTTTGCTAAAAAGCAAGGGGCGCTCTATATCATTTGGCGTCCGAATATCACTTATGCCGATACGGATGATAAGGGGCAATTAATTGGCGGTACAAATGATCAGTTCTTAACGATGATGACGACTGCAGGCTTCACACATGAGCCATTCCAATTTGGTATGTCAACTACTGGGTCGCCAACTTGGGAATATGTGAAGCCATTAGCTGGCTTAGATAATGAGCGAGAGATTCGCCAATCTTACACGAAGAACGCACAATATTATTTAAAGAAGAATCAGCAATTTGGCATTCAATTACGCGAATTATCACGGGAAGAGTTACCGGCGTTTAAACAGTTAACCCAAACGACTGCAGACCGGCTTCACTATCATGATAAAGACTTATCGTTTTATGAGGCGATTTATGATAATTATGGTGACGACGCGACCTTTATTTTTGCGGAATTGAACTTCGAACGCTACATAGCGGAAGAAAACGACAAAATTGCGGCGTTGGATCAAAAGTTAGCTAAAATTCAAGAAAAAATTGATAAATATCCGCATCAGGATAAGTTTAAGCGGCAATTTGCCGAATTTGATGATCAAAAGCAACATCACATTAAGCGTGTTGAAAAAGCCAACCAACAATTTGCAGCCGCCGGTCAAGCAACGGTTGTTGTTGCTGGGGCACTGTTTATTGCGCAACCACAAGAAATGACCTATTTGTATTCTGGTACATATGAGGCTTATATGGATTACTATGCACCATATCAGATCCAAGATGCGATGATTCAACGGGCAGTGGCGCAGGGCATACCGCTTTATAATTTTTATGGTATTTCAGGCCGGTTTGATGGCTCTGATGGTGTGTTAGGCTTTAAAACAGCATTTGCTGGACATGCGCGTCAGTTAGTCGGCGACTTTATTTTACCGGTGAATGGCACAAAATACCGGCTTTACCGGTTACTAAAGCGTTTAACAGGCCGCGGTTAAACAGTGTTTTGAGATTGATCGCGATAAAATCATTGGTTTTATCTGTATGAGGAGGCAATTTTATGGAATTGACACATTTTGGACATGCAGCATTACGGATCGTGTCAGATGGCACAACGATCTTAGTGGATCCGTTTATCACGCAAAACCCTTTTTTAAATCACGCTGATGAACTAGTTGAGACACTGGCGGCTGATTTTATTATCGTGACCCATCCTCATGCAGATCATGTGGGCGACACGTTGGCGATTGCACAACGTACAGGGGCCACAATTGTTGTCTTAGCAGATACGCACTATGATTTTTTGGCGACCAACGACTTGCCGGTTATTGCGCCTAATTTTGGCGGTGAGGTGCAACTCACCCCAACCATTAAAGTTAAATTCTACCCAGCCTGGCATGCGGTGACGACTGATGGACATGCTAGTATGTCGGCAGGATTTGCCTTAACTATTGAAGGCAAATTATTGTATTTTGCAGGCGATACGGGGTTGTATTCTGATTTAAAATTGGTAGCATTGCGACAGCCAGTGGATATGGCGTTTTTGCCCATTGGTGGCTATTATACGATGACACAAGATGATGCCTTGATTGCAGCGAGTTTCTTAACGGCAGCGCACGTGCTGCCAATCCACTACGATACTTTTCCAAAAATTAAAGCTGATGTGACGCGTTTTATTGCTGACTTACCGGCTGGTGTTGGCTTCAAACCAGCGATTGGTCAACCCTTTAATTTTTAGTGGTATAATGATTAAATATTTAATTGGGGGCCAGTATGGACAATGAAATCATGAGCCGGTCAGCACGGCGTGAACAACAGCAACAAACACCACAGATGCCAAATGGTGGCGGGCAGCCACCAAAAAAGCCGCGTCGGCGTCGTAAATGGTGGCGCTGGTTATTGGGATTAATCGTGGTACTCGGTATTATTGGTGGGATCGTCTTTGCTACGATTTTAGGTAACGTCCACAAGTCAGTGGATAAGATGTATCGTAGTGCTGATGTTACCAAAGCACGTAATGTCACTGATCTCTTGAAAGCGGGGAAGCCGTTTTCAATGCTTGTCTTAGGGACTGATACTGGGGCGTTAAAGCGTGATCGTACTGGCTTAACTGACTCGATGATGCTCATTACGGTGAACCCAAAGACGAAAACAACGACGATGATGTCGATTCCACGGGATATCATGGTCGCCATTGCTGGAGCAGAATCGACTTTCCCACAAAAGTTAAACGCAGCCTTTCCAATTGCTGGGGTGGGTGCGACAATCACGACCTTACAAAACTATCTAAACGTGCCGATTGACTTTTATGTGTTGGTGAACATGGGTGGTTTAGAAAAGTTGATTGATCAAGTTGGCGGTGTGCAAGTGGTCTCCCCATTGACTTTTACTTATACGCCAGAAGCAGATACAACACCTGAAACCTTTAAATACTTTAAGGGCAAATCACAGTTTGAATATGCCAAGGATGGTAAAAATTTCAAATCCTATACCACCATGGATGGTAATGCCGCTTTGTCATTTTCGCGAATGCGTTATGAAGATCCGCAAGGCGATTATGGTCGCCAGTTACGGCAACGTCTCGTTTTGCAAGCATTACTGAAAAAATCAGCTAGTGTATCAACGCTGTTGAACGACAAGTTTATGGCCTCGATTGCAACAAACGTTGAAACCGATATGACTTACAATGATCTGATGAATCTAGCCAAGAAATATATGCCGGCAACTAAAAAGCAAGTGTCTGAACATATGCAAGGTGTTGGTGACATGTATGCTGGGGTTAGTTACCAAATGGTACCTGAATCGGAGAAACAACGTGTGACGAATAAATTACGACAATCACTAGACTTACCGGCTAAAAAGACTGGGACGCAGTTTGGGAGTGCGGTACCAGCGTCTGATTACTGGATTGCTGAGCGAAATCTTAACGTGATTAACGAAACACTAGATCCGCAATAAACAAAAAACGGTTACAGATGTAATCGTTTTTTTACGTCTTCTAGATATATTGCTGACGTAATAACGATAATGCTTGGGTACAATAAAGGTGTTGAATAAAAGAAATGGAGATGGCTCATGCAGGTAGCAGGGGATACTTTACAATACCACGACGTTCAATTTGGTGAACGACACAAACGGCACGTCTTTCACACGACACCGGCGGAAAAACGGGTGGTGCTCGTTTTGTTAGGTATCGGGGCGTTATCATTAGTGATTGCAACATTTTTTGATAAAAATGTGACGCAAGTGATCATGGATCAAAACTCAATTTTTGGTAATTTGTTTCAAAACTATGCGGATCAAGGGGCACAAGTCGTGACTTTCACCGCTGCTGAAGTGATTGCGTGGTTTATTTGGCGCCGGATCGATGATGTAGTGATTAAGTACATCATGACTGCCGGTATGCTTATCTTGGCATTTAACCAAATGTTGTCGCTATTGCAAGATGCGCTAAGCTACACTTTCTCAATGTTAAATAATATTCAAAAAGGTGTCCCAATGGGGATTGCTAACAATACCGCAGCGGTACAAAATTACCCCGAAGCATTACGCTGGGGGTTGGCGATTATCTTGACTGCGGCACTATCACTGATCTTTGCCAATTGGCTTAACAAAAAGTCAGATGACGATATGAACTATCTGATTGTTGTGGCTGTTGTTGGTATTGCAACTGTTTTCATTGCCCAAACCATGATTGGTGAAATGAAAACCTTATGGGGGCGTTTTCGACCTTATGAAATGACGACCGTGTCTGGGCAGACATTTAGTGAATTTACGCCTTGGTATCATATGAATGCTGCCAATGGTCATAATTCATTCCCGTCAGGTCATACGATGTCGGGTTGGTTATTCTTATATTTGGCCTTGTTTGTCCCACGAGAAAACATTTCCGCACAAAAGAAAATGACGATTTTTGGGATTGCGATGGGCATTTTAACTGGTTTGAGTCGCGTGCGAATTGGGGCGCACTGGTTGAGTGATGTGACAGTTTCTAGCATTTTGACCGGCCTATTAATCTTTGCGGCCAGTCGCTTAATCGGGGCACATTTTGTTGAAAACCGATCAACATTGCGCCAGTTATCCTACGAATAAGCGATCAGCATTACCCTAACGACAGATCATAAAGGTCTGTCGTTTTTAATATTGTGCCAAACCGTCTTCATAATGAGATTGTAATATGCTTAGATGCCCGTTTGATAGGCTTATTTGTTATACTAGTAAGTAATAAATTATTTCTAGGATAGGCAGATGAGCTATTTAGCTATTGTTGATCTCGGTAGTAATTCAGCCAGAATGGTTGTGGAATCACTACACGAAGATGGGACGTATACGGAAATTATCCGTGAAAAACAAGATACGCGCATTGCCCAGGGGATGGGAGCAGAGCAGATTTTAAAAGAAGTGCCCATGGCGCGTACGATTGCGGCACTCAAACATTTTCAATCGGTCTATGCACCGTTTTCACCAACCGTGATTGCTATTACGACGGCTGCTGTTCGCGTGGCGAAAAATCAAGCAGCGTTCTTAGCGCGCGTTGAACGTGAGACAGGTCTCCAATTTCGCGTGTTGACGGGGGAAGAAGAGGCCTACTATGATTATTTGGGTGTGGTGTCAACGTTACCGATTAAAGATGCCGTTATATTAGATACGGGTGGGGCTTCAGTTGAATTAATTGGGGTATCGGCTGGTCAAGATAAAGCGGCCATTAGTTTACCTTTTGGGGCGGTGACGCTATCGGAAAAGTTCCATTTGGCAAATGACATTGATCAAGCCAATATTACCGCGGCATGTGCCGATATCTTATCACAGTATCAGACGTTACCTTGGTTGAAAAAATATATCGGGCAACAGGTGGTCTTGTTGGGGGGCGCTAATCGTTCACTTGCCCGAATGGGTCAAAAATTGTCGCCTAATCAAGCGGCGATGCCGTTACAAGGGTTTGATATGTCGGTTGAGAAAGTACAACAAATCTTTTCCCACTTACGTCAAATGAGCCGGTCAGAACGTGAACGCATGGCTGGTTTAGAAGTATCACGGGCTGATATTATTGTCAGCGGCTTATTGCCCTTGTTGAATTTAATGACAGTCATACACTCACCGAACGTTATTTTTTCGGAAAGTGGCGTGCGTGAGGGGTTAATTGCAGAAATGATGAAAAATAATGCCTAAAAAATATTACGAATTGACGCCAGATGAACGTTTGGCGTCTTTGAATTTAGATGAACAAACGGTGCAAGCGTGGCATGCCAATCAAAGTGCGACCAATGCACAAATTGTGGAAAACTACATTAGTGATTTTCGTGTGCCGATGGGTGTACTAAAAGATATTATCGTTGCTGATCGACATGTGACGGTGCCAATGGCCACAGAAGAACCCAGTGTGATTGCCGCGGCTAATCACGGGGCCAAACTATTGAATCAAGGTGGCGGTGTGACAGTGCGTTTGCCAGAACGAACGGCGCTCATTGGCCAATTGTTATTTTCTGGGGTGGCTTATGACGAATTGGCAGCGTTTGTTGCGCGTCAACAAGCGGCGTTTTTTACTGTTGCGCAAGAAGCAAAACCCTCTATTTATCGGCGTGGTGGTGGATTGCTATCGGTAACCGCCCGTGCAGTGTCGGCCACAAGTGTGAGTGTCGACTTTGCAATCGATACACGTGATGCCATGGGGGCTAACATTGTCAATACAATTTTAGAAGCTGAGCAAGCGCTATTTGCAGACTTTCAGGCACAATTTGTCGGGGCCATCTTATCTAATTATGCCACTGCACAATGCGTGACGGTGACGGGACGGGTGCCAATCACCAGTATTGGCGGCCAGGCAGTTGCAAAACGGCTCGTGCAACTCAATCAATTTGGTCATCAAGATGTTTACCGCGCTACAACTGAAAATAAAGGCCTATTTAATGGTATTGGGGCGGTGACGCTGGCAACAGGCAATGATTGGCGAGCAGTTGAAGCGGCTGGGCATGCCTTTGCCAGTCAGAGCGGACGCTATCAGTCCTTAACGACCTGGACCATTGATGGGGACTTTTTGGCAGGTCAGTTAACGATGCCGATTTCGGTTGGCACTGTTGGTGGGGCCATTTCGGCAATGCCACAAGCACAGCGGGCCTTAGCGATTGTGGCACCGCAAACGGCTGATGAACTCCGTGGGATTATTTTGGCTGTTGGGTTGGCTCAAAATTTGGCGGCACTCAAAGCGATTGCGGATGGGGGTATTCAAAAGGGCCACATGAAAATGCATTATCGTGCCTTAGCCTTGCAGGTTGGCGCGCATGACGATGAAATTGCCACATTGGTCACACAATTACAGGCGGCGGCGCAAGTAGATGCAGCCGTTGCAACAAACCTACTAAGGGAGATGAGAAAATGAATCCAAAAATTCAAACATTATTAACTGCGGTCAATGACCTTTATCCAGGGACGGTGATGACGCGTATCGGTGGTCCGGCGACCGATGAACTGCATATTGATCGCGTGTCACAAGAACTATTTGAAGATCGGTTATTAATTGAATTGGCAGAAGGTACCGAAAGTGACTTTCTATTTGGTAATGAATTATTAAAAATGTTACTGACGCTTAATGGTGTGACGCCACAACTATTTTTTGCGTTGACCTTCCAGGATGACGCATTAGATCAGCAACTCATTCAAATCGCCACACGGATGCACCGCACGGTTGTACATGCCATTACGTATCGCGAACTACAACAAAAAGGTATTGTGACTGAGGCGACCCAACGCGCTTATTTGGCTGGTGTGAAGTCAGAATTAACGGTTGAAAACGGCGAATTAGATGATGAAAGCCTCTGGCGCTTGTTGGCTTTGCTGGACGCCCTTGTATTTGCTGACGCGAGTGGAGCGGACTTTTCCGAATTGGCAACGTTATACCCATTGGCGTATACAGCGGCGGCCAAATTGGTCGCACCAATTCTAGCTGCTGACTTAAAGCAACCACGGCACATCCGTCGTCAAATGACCGCGTTGTTTGGTGGTGTCGATGAGGTGTTAACGGCCTGGGGCAAGCCAACAGTGAACGCCAAGGAATATGTCACATTGATGAGTGTGCTATCTGAACGTCAACTATCATTGCCGGTCAGCCAAGTCTTTACGATTTACCATTCAGAAATGATTGATTTCCAAACAAAGAAGTCCGCCTATGTTGGCTTGGGAAAAATCGATTCACAAAATAGTTTTGTTGTGTCAAAGCCAGATGATCAAGATTCAGCGACATTCTTTAAGGCGCTTTATCAAATGAAAGTCGGGGACCTCTTTCATAAGCTTGCCTTGCCATATATCCAACGGCGCTAAGGGGTGAACGAGATGTTGGTTACCCCAGAGATTCAAGCACAATTTGATACGGCTAAAAACATTGTTTTCATGACTGGTGCGGGGATTTCCACACCATCAGGGATTCCGGATTATCGCTCAAAAAATGGGTTATACCAAGGCAATACGTTACAACCGGAATACTTATTGTCAGCGACTGCGTTTCAAGTGGCACCGGAAATGCAGTACCAATTTATGAAAGAGAATATGTATTTCCCAGATGCTGCCCCGAACGTCATCCATGACAAAATGGCACAATTCACCCAAAAAGGCCAAGCGCGCATTATCACCCAAAATGTGGATGATTTACATGTTAAAGCCAATACAGTAGCGTCACGCTTAATTCGGTTTCATGGGTCATTGTATGATATTTATGCGCCAGTTGACCAACGGCCGGCAACGGTGGCTGAGTATTTGACAAGTATGCGCCGTGCTGATGGGGCGCTACTGCGGCCACGGATTACATTTTATGAAGAAATGCCGTTTGCGGTTGATCAGGCTGTGACGTGGGTCAACCAAGCTGATTTGATTGTGATTGTCGGGACGAGTTTTCAGGTCTATCCTTTTGCTGGGTTATTGCAGTATGCTGCCGCGGGTACACCGATATTAGCCATTAATCTGACACCGATTGAGACGTCTTATCCTGTTACACAAATCATTGGGGATGCCACGACTTTTTTTGACACACTGACAGTATAGCCAACAGCGTTGGCTTTTTTTATGTCGTGGACAACGCAAAATTCAGGGATAAAATGCCGTTAATGACGCTTTGTTACACAAATGTAATTATTTAATGAAAGGGCTTACGGTTCCAGTTGTTATAAGTTAGGTTTATCATTTTAGCCAAAGATACATCAAAAAAACGTCGGTGAGCCATGACCGGCGTTTTTATTGTGTTGACGAACAGGGGGAAAAGTGGGATATTTAATATATATTAGGGCGTAAATAGCCGAGTTAGATACCTTTCATAAGCTTTCAACAACTGAGTTGAATGAAACCCTTTATGAAAAATATTTAGCACTTTAATACGCGTTTAGCTCACGGTTAAGCTGCGCCAAAAAAAGTGAATACTAAATGCGTACTTTAGTCGGAATTCGTATGTTTTTGTCCTGAAGAGAAATCCAAAGGAGAAGTAGAATGCAAGATTCAACAAAAGATCAAGCAAACACTAAGAAACATTTCGTCGAATCAACTGAGGAGCAACTCAGTTTAGGCGATGTAAATGGTTCAATCGAAGCCCCAAAGGACGGCTCATTTTGGCGCAAACTTTTAGCCTTTTCGGGGCCAGGTGCGCTCGTTGCCGTTGGGTATATGGATCCCGGTAACTGGGTGACATCTGTTAATGGTGGTGCTCAGTACCACTACGTTTTGTTGTCAATTGTTTTGATTTCCTCACTGATTGCCATGATGTTGCAATACATGGCGGGTAAGTTGGGGATGGTTAAGCAAGAAGACTTGGCGCAAGCCACACGTGCCCGCACAAATAAAGCGGGCGGTTATGCATTATGGGTGATTACTGAATTAGCCTTGATGGCAACTGATATTGCCGAAGTTATTGGTGCGGCCATTGCCTTGCACTTGTTGTTTGGCTGGTCAATGATTGCCTCAGTGCTGACCACGGCCTTTGATGTCCTCCTCTTGTTGTTACTGATGAAATTTGGTTTCCGCAAGATTGAGGCGATTGTCATGACATTGATTTTGACAATCTTATTAATTTTCGCTTATCTTGTGCTCTTATCAAAGCCAGATGTTGTGGCGATGTTTGGGGGCTATTTGCCACAATTGCAAGCAGTATCAACCCATGGCCCAGCTGGGGTCGATTCCCCATTGCTGATGTCACTGGGTATTATTGGTGCGACCGTCATGCCGCATAATTTATACCTCCATTCATCAATTGCACAAACGCGTAAAATTGATCGTGAAAATCCAGGTGAATTAAAAGAAGCCGTACGTCTGATGACGTGGGATTCTAACATTCAGTTGTCATTAGCCTTTGTTATCAACTCATTGTTGTTGGTATTAGGTGCGGCCTTGTTCTTTGGCCATGCCGATCAGGTTGGGACGTTTGGCGCAATGTATGATGCGTTGGACAATAAGGCCATTGCTGGGGCGGTTGCGTCACCAGTATTATCAACATTGTTTGCGGTGGCCTTGCTGGCCTCTGGTCAGAACTCAACGATCACAGGGACGCTAACGGGTGAAATTGTCATGGAAGGCTTTATCCGGTTGCGTATTCCAATGTGGATCCGTCGTGTTATCACGCGTGGCTTAGCATTGATTCCAGTTATTATCTTTACGTTGTTGTATGGTGGTGCCGAAGCTGAGTTAGATCAACTTTTGGTTTATTCACAAGTCTTCTTATCACTTGCCTTACCATTTGCGATGGCACCGTTGATTTACTTTACGTCATCAAAGAAAATCATGGGCGAGTTTGCTAACCCACGTTGGATGGCCATTTTAGGTTGGATTATCTTTGCTGTCTTGACGATTTTAAACCTTCAGATTATTATTGACTTAGTGACAAAGGTAATGAGTCGTTAATTGTGTGTTAAAAAAGGAGAGACTGTATGAGTGAATTAAACCTAAACATCGAACCAATACAATTTAAGCGCATTTTGGTTGGTGTTGATGAGTCTGAACAAGGGTATGTTGCGTTGGCGAATGCTATTCATCAAGCAAGTGAAGATGATGCGCACTTGATTATTGCCTCAGTACTGGAAATGGATGACCTATCAACCATTGATGCCCTCCACTTAGATGCCATTAAAGAACGGCGTGCGACGATCGAAGCTAATTTAGCCAAGTATGCTGCTTATGCCAAGTCAAAAGGCGCTGAAAACGTCACAACTATCTTTGCGGATGGGGACAAGGCTGGTGAAGTACTGTTGCAAGACGTGGCACCAAAAGTTCAGGCAGACTTGATTATTGTTGGCGCACATTCGCGTGAAGGGTTCTGGGAATCATTAGGTTCTCAAGCCGCTTATATCGCACGTCATGCCAAGATTTCATCAATGGTAGCCCGTAAGTAATATAATAAAAAAATCGCCGATCGGCGATTTTTTTTGTACACACGAAACCCCAGTAGCCTAACGCGGCTGCTGGGGTCTTTTTTGAGAGATTTATTTAAGAGAAAAGAATATTTGGGAGAGATTATTCGATGAGAAGTGTGACCCGTACGGGGTTTCGTGCGTTGATGGGACCCACCAACTGGTGCCAAACATGGCAAATACCTACCTTCCTAAAACGCGTCGTTGTTTGAGATGACTTGTTTTTTGATTGTCTATACTATAACGTCGTGAGATTAAATCAGTATAAAATAGCGTTGTTTTTAACACATGAAATAAATTTCATGTTATAATACATGAAAAATAATTCATATAAAATTAGGAGATATTTATGGTTGAAACACTCTTAACGGCCTTAACATCATATATTGGGACCACGTCAGATTATTTCGTGGTACTGCTCTTATTATTTGCCCAATTTCGTACGCAACCGCAACGACAAGCTATTATCTGGGGCGCTTATCTAGGAAATGCGTTGCTGGTGTTTGTGGCGGTGGTGATTGCGCTCTTGTTAAAGCGCGTGCCTGAAGAATGGTTGCTTGGTTTGTTGGGATTTGTGCCAATTGCGCTGGGCTTACAAAAATTTTTCTCGTCAAAGAATGAGGGGGAAGAGGTTGCTGAAAAGTTAGCCCAACTGGATAAACGTAAAATTGTGATCACTGTCATTGGCATCACAGCAGGCACTTGTGGCGCTGATAACTTGGCGCTCTATATTCCTTACTTTACGATGGCTAATTTTGCCTACTTACCAGCCATTTTGATGATTTTTATCTTCGTTCTAACGGTTGTAATTTATTTGGCTAAAAAGTTTACTGATTTTGCGCCAGTTCATCGCCTCATGAACAAGTATGGTGATTGGATTCAATTGATTATTTATGTGTTGCTGGGTAGTTATGTCTTATTTGATGCCGGTACCATCCAGCATTTGCTTAGCCTGTTATAATAGGAATATGAACAAGAAATCAATTACTGAACTAGAAAAAATTTTTAAAGTCTTGGGCAATCGCCAACGTTTGACCATTTTGGCATTGTTACAGGAACGCTCGTATACCGTTTCGGAAATTGTGGCACAGCTCGATATGGAGCAATCTGCCGTGTCACATCAACTAAAGGTATTGCGTGAAGCGCAACTGGTGACAACGCAGCGTCAAGGGCGTTTGGTTTTGTATTGTCTGAGTGATTCACACATTTTGATTTTGTTAGATAACGCACTCAAGCACGTTGATCATGTGTTTCACAACGATCAGGAAAAATCTGAGATTAAATTTGAAAAAAAGGGTTGACGAATTGGTTAATTCTTGGTATTCTTATATAGTTGTTTGATACGAAAAAACAGCATAAGAATACATGCCGTTGTGGCGGAATTGGCAGACGCGCTGGACTCAAAATCCAGTGGTGGCAACACCGTGTGGGTTCGACTCCCACCGACGGCATCCTTAAAAAAGCTATCTCTTAATGAGATAGCTTTTTTTGTCGTAATAAAGGCCATAAAAAAACACGCCAATAAGTTGGCGTGCTGTGATTAGGCTTGTAGTTCTAACAGCCGTTTGCGCAAAGCGTCATCGTAAGCGGTCAGGTAAAGACCATATTTACCGCGCTTGATGAGGACGTTTAAGACATTAGCAATGAAATCTTGGTATTGTGCCGGTGTAAATTGCATATCTTGGCGTTTCTTAAAAATTTCTTTGTGGGAATATTTTTCTGGGATAATGGTCATTTGATCGGTTTTGGGATCATAACCAAAGGATGGACCAATAATCATGCCAACATAATTCAAATCAAAGCCTTGCAAAGTATAAATTGTGCCAACTTGGGTAATGGATGATTCGCGCTTCGCCCAGTGCGTACGCTGCGGATCCCATTCATCCCAAGGCAATGAGAAAGTATCCATCTCAACGTTGTGGCGACCATCAATACGTGGGAAACCAGAGGTGGCGACCACACGACTCAGGCCAACGGCTTTGTTTTGTGCCTTGATTTTTTCATAGAGTTCACCAGCCGTGGCAAATACTTCAAATTCAAAATCGCTGTCTTTGGGGAAGGGGGTCAATGGTTGTTGTGCCGTGAGGCGATCCATCCAGTCCACTTGGGCTTGACTGGCCACCATGCGATACTGGAAATCCATATCGAATTGGCGATAAGGATGTTGGCCAATCGTTTTGCGTAGTAATTCTTGTGACCAATACATTTTAGATTGGAACACTTGGTTAAAATCGTAAACGACGACAACGACTTTGGCTAAATTCATCAAATCAGTCAGCTGATTATTGCCGCGGTAATGCGCGTAAGGTTCAGACTTTGAATAGAGTAAATGCGCTTCGTCGACAAAAATCACATCGTATTGGCGATGATTTTTCTGGGCATCGTTAATCAGTGCCGTTGGCCGGCGGATAGCTTTAGGATTGAGGCTAGGGAAATCTTTGGCCATATCTTGGTACGCTTTATACAGTTCAGGATGATTTACAACGAGCGCGGTTTTAAACCGTTTGTCTGTCATGTATTGTTTGACAAGTTGCATGAGGACCACGGATTTACCAGTACCAGCTGCACCTTGGATAACGGCCACGGCATGTTCTTTACCGGCTAAATGTTGCTTAATGTAGGTGTTCATGTCAGCGATGACATGTTTTTGATCATCAGAAAGATTGTCAATGAGAAATTGTTCTTTTAAAATTTTATTCATGATTACGCTCCAATACGCTCTATTATACTATAATTGCCTGTTCATCATGAAGTAGCCGGTTAGCATGTGTATAATATAAGATATGAGAGATGAAAAAATGAGTGAAGTGATAACAACGCAGGCAACGATAGACCTGCTCGTGACGGTTGATGACAACTATGTGAAGCCGTTAAAAGTGTTACTATTTTCGATTAAGCAAACCAATCCTGGGCAGCGCTTTGATGTTTGGCTACTACATGCCAATATTACGCCATCAGTATTGCAGGCGCTGGGGACTTTTGTTGACCAGTTGGGGTTTCGTTTGCATGCGATTAAGGTGCCACTTGACGCATGGGCGGAAGCGCCTACTGCTAAATTCAAACAATACCCACCAGAAATGTATTTCCGGCTATTGTGTGGGGATTATTTACCGGATACTTTGCATCGGGTCATTTATCTAGATCCAGATATTTTAGTGATCAATCCGATTAAACCATTGTATGATATGCCACTGGCGGGGCATATGTTGGCAGCCGCCAGTCACATGGGATTGACGGGCATTACGCAAACGATTAATCATGTACGCCTTGGCACACGCCAAGCTTATTTTAATTCCGGCGTGATGTTGATGGATCTGGATAAAATGCGACAACAGGTGCGGTTGCAAGATATTTTTGATGTCATTGCGTCGCGTGGTCGGGAACTGATTTTACCCGATCAAGATATCTTAAATTATCTGTACGGAGCGGATATTTTGCCAATCCCAGAGGAGGTTTGGAATTATGATACCCGTGACAATATTGTGCATTATGCCAAGAGTTTTGGCGAAGTTGATATGCAGTGGGTAATGAAAAATACGGTCATTCTCCATTTCTGCGGCCGACCAAAGCCGTGGGAGAAGAGTATCATTAATCGCTATGCCGTTCTCTACCAACATTATGAACAATTACTAGTCAATACGCAGTTTGCGTAAAATAAAAAAGCAATTTCATTAGCCAGCGTGGCTAATGAAATTGCTTTTTTGCTGTTTAAACAGACCATTGGTTAGTTTGAAAATCGGTTAAAATGCGATCAAATTCTAAAATCTGTTCCTTGATTGGTAGATGATACGCCTGATGGAAATCATCCCAAAGCTGTTGAACGCGTGCTGGCACGTGTTCCAGTGTCGTGTCACCCGTAGCTTGGCTATAAGCGTTACGGCTCCACTCTGCAATAATGTTGTATTCTTGTCCGAGCATAAAATGTCATACCTTTAGTGTAAAAAATTTAATTTATTAGATATCCAATATAACATATAAAATGATACGTACCTATTTTTTTGCTTCCTAAAAGTAATAGGTTAGTATATTTCAAGTTAAATCAAATAATAATTTCATTTTATCATAGCGTTAAAAAGTTGCACAAGTGGTTTAATTTTTAAAATAATGAGCTTGTCATATTATTTTGGTTAGATTATAATTAGTTTTATTAAGTAATAAGGAAATGGGATGTATGAAAAATTGGCAAAAATATGCAGCGGGCGGCGCAGTCGTGGTCGTTGCATTGGTAGGAACACGCGCTGCAGGTCTCTGGGGCACATCACAAGCAAAAGATAGTCAGGTGTTGCACTTTTCACTGCCAACACCATTAAACGGATTAGATACTGCAACCGTCACGGATGAGTATTCAATGGATATTGTTGGTAATGCTGGAGAGGGTCTGATGCGTGCTGATAAAAACGGTACGCCACAACCCGCACAAGCAAAGTCGGTTAAAGCGTCTGCTGATGGTAAAACTTGGACCATCACTTTGCGACCAGACTTGAAGTGGTCAGATGGTTCAGCATTAACAGCGAATGATTTTGTTTATGGTTGGCAACGCGCTAACGATCCGGCAACGAAGTCGGAATATGCGTATTTGTATAGTGGCATTAAAAATGCCGATAAAATCCAAAGCGGTGACGCTGACAAGAAAACTTTGGGCATTAGCGCTAAAGGCAACGTTTTGACCGTCACCTTAGAAAAACCACTCCCGCAGTTTGAAAGTCTATTGACCTTCCCAACATTTTTCCCACAGCAGCAAAAGTTTGTGGAAAAGCAGGGCAAGCAATTTGCCACCACTGCGGCCAAGTCTTTGTATAACGGACCATACAAGTTTGAAGGTTGGCAAGGGACGAACAACCAATTTAAGCTTGTGAAAAATGAGCATTATTGGGATGCCAAAAATGTTAAAACACCAGAAATTGATTTCCAAGTCATTCAAAAACCCGAAGTGGCTGTGCAAATGTACAAGACTGGGAAGTTAGATGCAGCGCTAGTGAATACACCGCAGTTAGCACAGGCCAACAAAAACAATAAAGGCTATCGCGTCACACCACAAGCGACAACTGTTTATTTGGCTTATAACCAAAGCGGTAGCGTGAAGGCCCTGACGAATGCTAAAATCCGACAAGCGTTGAATTTGGCGACAAATCGTTCTGAGTTGAACTCACAAGTGCTATCTGGCACGTCAACAGCAGCAAATTCCTTTACACCAAAGGGCTTGAGTCAAGCTAACGGAGAAGATTTTGCAACGTATGCCAAGCAAGATTATGCATATAACCCAACTAAGGCGCGCGAATTGTTCAAGGAAGGACTGGCTGAACTTGGGGTCAACGCTGTCACGTTGGAAATTGAAGCAGACACTGACCGTGTGGCTAATGCCAAAGATGTCGTGAACTACTTGCAAGGCCAGTGGATCAAAACATTACCAGGTTTGACCGTGACCCAAAAGTTTGTGCCATTTAAGCAACGTTTGCAGGATGGTAGTAATAAGAACTTCCAAGTGATGCTGACGCAGTGGGGTGCTGATTACGCTGAACCAACAACCTTCTTGGATTTGGCAGCCACTGACAACCCGAACAACTATAATCACAATAGCACACCGGCCTATGATGCCTTGTTAGCAAAGGCTAAGGGTGTTGATGCGACTGACGATAAGCAACGGTCGGCGGATGAGTTGGGATTGGAAAAAATTATCCATGAACAAGCATTGTTGAACCCGCTTTATTATCAGGCACAACCAGAATTGGTTAATCCAAACGTTAAGGGCTTCTACCACCATGCGGTAGGAGTACCACTTGATTTCAAGACGGCTGTGCGCCAATAAAAAATGAAAAAAGAACAGGTTGCGTTATCGCGACCTGTTCTTTTTTCAGGATAAGAAAAACCATGCTAACCCAATTGTTAACATGGCTGCTGCAATCGTAATGACCGCTTTTCCTTTAAGCGGCCAAAACGATTGCGCGATACATTGCTGTATGACTCAAAAGTTATGACCCCCTTTCCTAGATTGTTTACAGTGTACAAGTTCATGCCGTTAAAATCAAATCATTTGCTTGAGATGAGTTTGTTATAATGAAAGATATAAAGTTAAAAAATGGAGGCACGGCGTGACGAACACGCCCATGATCGATGATAAATAAAATACCGGTAATTTTTGATACAGATCCAGGGATTGATGATGCGGCGGCACTCACGGTGCTGTTAACGGATGATCGTTTTGACGTGAGGTTAATCACTGCCGTTGCTGGTAACGTCTCTGTGGATAAAACAACCAAAAATGTTCTAAAATTAACCCATTTCTTTAACCGGCCAGATGTTACGGTTGCGCGTGGTGCGGCAAAACCACTCGTGAAAGCCTATCAAGATGCGGCTAATATTCATGGTGTCGATGGCTTGGCTGGGTATCACTTTGCCGAACCAACCACTAAAACCGTGTCCCTATCAGCGGTTGAGGCGATGCGGGCAACGTTGCTGGCGAGTGATGAAAAAATCACTTTGGTCGCTGTTGGCGCCTATACAAATATTGCCATGTTACTCCAAAGCTATCCAGAAGTAACCGATAAAATTGCGCGTATTGTGGTGATGGGTGGCAGTTTATCCGGTGGTAATATGACGTCTGTTGCTGAATTTAATGTTTTCACGGATCCAGATGCAGCCAAAATCGTGTTTAATAGTGGGTTAGATGTGACCATGATTGGTTTGGACGTCACGCTAAAGGCGCTGCTGACGGCTGAATCAATGGCAACACTTGCGGCGATGAACAAAACGGGTGAAATGCTAACGGCGTTGTTTAATGCCTATGGGGATGGTGCCATGGCAACAGGAAAACCCATGCATGATGTGAACACGTTATTTTATTTACTTTCACCGGAAAAGTACACAATTAAGGACTATTGGATTGATGTGGTGACTGAAGGACCAGCCATCGGGGCGACAGTGGCAGATAGCCATGCGAGAACCCATACGACCACGAATGTCCATGTGGCGACCGACATTGATGTGGCTGCCCTTAATGCGTGGTATTTATTAGAAATTGCGCAAATTAATGATGCGGCTGTGAATGCTGGAAAGCTTGAAAATTAGGCTTTTTTCAGGTATTCTAGTATTAGTTGTAATTGGCGCTTTTTGTGCTGCAAAAACTTGAAAACGGAGTAAGAAATTGACAGTCGATGAGTTTGTTTCAGCTTTGAAAAACGCTGGTATCCAGTTAACTGAAAATCAAATCCAACAATTTGAACAATATTTTGAAATGTTGGTGGCCACGAATGCGCATGTGAACCTCACAGCGATCACGGAAAAAAAGGATGTGTACTTAAAACACTTCTACGATTCTTTGACGGTGGCGCAATATGAGAAAGACCTTCAGCAGACGACTGGGACGCTGATTGATGTGGGCACGGGGGCAGGTTTCCCATCACTACCACTTAAAATTGCCTTTCCAAACTTGCAAATTACCATGGTTGACGCGTTGCAAAAGCGCGTGAAATTCTTGCAAGATGTGGTCACAACGCTGGGTCTCACAGGCGTGACAATTGTGCATGGCCGTGCAGAAGATATTGGTCAAGACCCAAAGTACCGTGAACAATTTGACTATGCCACGGCACGGGCTGTGGCACGGACGAGTGTTCTGGCTGAATACACCTTGCCGTTTGTGAAAATTGGTGGGGAATTCTTGGTGATGAAGGGTTCTGCTGCAGAGCAAGAACTAGCGGATGGCCAAAAAGCCTTAGCCACGTTAGGTGGTCAGTTACGTGAGTCATTTGAATTCACGCTGCCTAATGGTGATACACGCTACGTGCAAATTGTTGATAAAAATAAAAAAACACCAAAGAAGTATCCACGACAAGCTGGTACCCCTAGCAAAAAACCGATTGGATAATCTTAAAAACGCTTGGCGCCGATGCGTGCCGATCGGAACAAATAATTAGTGTTGACAGAAAGGACGTCAAAACCAAATGGCACAAATAATCGCATTAGCCAACCAAAAAGGTGGCGTCGGCAAAACGACGACGAGTGTAAACGTAGGTGCGGCGCTTGCCCAGGCCGGACAACGTGTTTTACTTGTGGATATTGATGCGCAAGGGAACGCAACCAGTGGTTCAGGCATTGATAAATCAGAACTTGAACGTGATAGTTATGATGTCATCGTTGATGGTGCGCCGTTACACGAAGTGATTGTGCCAACGGATAACTATGATTTGGTACCAGCAACGATTCAATTATCAGGTGCTGAAATTGAACTAGCTGATAAAAAAGAACGTGAATATCGCCTCAAAGCCGCACTTGCCACAGTGGCTGATGATTATGATTTCATTCTGATTGATAATCCACCAGCTTTAGGGTTATTGACGGTTAATGCTTTTACGGCAGCAGATGCCATTTTGATTCCGGTTCAAACGGAATTTTATGCCTTAGAAGGTTTGGGACAGTTGCTCAACACCATTGAACTGGTGCGTCAGCAGTTTAATCCGGACTTAGATATTGCGGGTATCTTGTTGACAATGTATGACGGCCGGACGAATTTAGCCAAGCAAGTTGCAGAAGAAGTCCGGAATTACTTTGGCGACAAAGTGTATGACACGGTGATTCCGCGCACGGTACGGTTGAGTGAAGCGCCATCTTATGGCCAAGCAATTATTGATTTTGATCCACGTTCAGTTGGTGCACAAGTCTATACAGAACTGGCACAGGAGGTCTTGAAGCAATATGGCAACTAAAAAAGGTGGTCTGGGAAAAGGACTCGGTGGCTTGTTCAATGCCAACAATGTGACGGAAGAAGCTTTAGAACATACCAAGTCAGTGACAAAAAAGGCGAGTGATACTGAGCAAGTTGAACGGTTGGCGTTAGATAAAATTATGCCTAATCCCTTTCAGCCACGGCATCATTTTGATGCGGCTAAGTTAAACGAACTCGCCAAGTCGATTAAGGCTTCTGGGGTGCTGACACCAATCATTGTGCGCCGTTTGGGACGCGAATACCAAATTATTGCGGGTGAACGACGGGTGCGGGCCTCAAAGTTGGCCGGCCTAACGACAATTAGCGCCATTGTTCGGACAGTTGATGACGAGACGATGGCGGCAGTGGCTTTGATTGAAAACTTGCAGCGCGATGATTTGGATGCGATTGAAGAAGCGCAAGCTTACCAAGCATTAATGACGCAGCTGCAATTGACGCAAGCACAAGTTGCTGAAAAGGTTGGTAAAGAACGGACAACTGTGGCCAATGCTGTCAGATTGTTGAATTTACCAACGTCAGTCCAAGATTTGGTGCAAGCCGGTGAGTTATCAATGGGACAAGCACGGGCCATTTTGGGCTTGAAGGCGAAGTCGCAAATTGAAAAAACCGCTGCGCTTGTTGTGGCACGACAATTAAGTGTTCGCCAAGTCGAAGCGCTCGTGAAGCAAATGAATGCGGGTGCTAGTGACAAACCAGAAAAGGTTGTGTCGCCTTATGTTGTGGCTATTGCCTCACAATTAGAAGAAAAATTTGGGACAAAAGTCAAAGTCAATGCCGGTGCTAAAGGTAACGGGAAAATTGAAATTAACTATGTTTCTAACGATGATTTGAATCGCATTTTAGATTTATTAGACATTGAGGTCGAGTAATATGGTGCAACCATTAGACTACAAGTTAAATGACGTTGTTGAAATGAAAAAGCCACACGCTTGCGGTGCCAATGCTTGGCGTATTACCCGCGTAGGTGCGGATATTAAGTTGAGCTGCACGCAGTGTGGCCGTGGCATTATGATGTCACGCTTTGACTTCAATAAACGTTTAAAGAAAATTTTACACTCAGCAGATACTGAGATGTAATGGGTTTGATTAAGAAAGGAAACGTGCTCCAAAGATGCTAACGATGACGTGGGCATCTTTGTCACATACTTAAGATATGGCACTTACTGCTGGAATCGTCGGCTTACCAAACGTCGGCAAATCAACACTTTTTAATGCAATCACTAAAGCGGGCGCCGAAATGGCGAACTATCCCTTTGCGACGATTGAACCTAACGTGGGGATGGTTGAAGTCCCAGATGATCGTTTAGCACGGATTCAAGAACTCGTACCTGCTGATAAGATCATTCCAACAACGTTTGAATTTACTGATATTGCTGGTATTGTAAAAGGGGCTTCACAAGGTGAAGGCTTGGGGAACAAGTTCTTAGAAAATATTCGTCAAGTGAACGCCATTGTGCACGTAGTGCGTGCGTTTGATGGCGATGACATTATTCACGTTAATGGGGTAGTTAATCCATTAGACGATATTGATACCATTAACACCGAGTTGATCTTGGCCGATTTGGAAACAGTGGAAAAGCGCTACGCAAAAGTTGCGCGTGCAGCCAAAGGGCAAGATAAAGATGCCAAAGCGGAATTTGCCGTTTTGGAAAAAATCAAGCCAGTGTTAGAAGCCGGCAAGTCAGTCCGTTCAATCACGTTTAATGATGATGAACAAAAAATCGTCAAAGGATTATTCCTATTAACGACGAAGCCTGTCTTGTATGTTGCCAACTTAGCAGAAGACGACATGGCTGATCCAGAAAGTTCAAAGTACTTTAATGACATTAAAGCCTTTGCGGCAAGTGAAGGCGCGGATGTGATTGGTTTATCAGCTAGTGCAGAAGAAGAAATTGCCCAATTAGCTGATGAAGATAAGGCTGAATTCTTAGAAATGGCTGGGGTCACAGAGCCAGGCTTGAACAAGTTGATTCGGGCTGCTTATCATTTGTTGGACTTGCGGACATTCTTTACTGCTGGTGGTAAGGAAACACGCGCCTGGACATTTAAAGCAGGGATGAAGGCACCACAAACTGCTGGTGTGATTCATTCCGACTTTGAACGTGGTTTTATTCGTGCCGAAACAATCGCTTTTGATGACCTAGATACTTTGGGTTCAGTTAAAGCGGTGAAAGAAGCGGGTAAGTTACGTTCAGAAGGTAAAGAATATGTTGTCAATGATGGCGACATTATCGAATTTAGATTTAACGTGTAAGCATCACGACGCGACGTGATGAAGCGGCGTGATGCCGCGTACATAATTGCCGGAGGAAGCAAAAATGTCAGAAGAAAAACAGCGACTAACGAAAAAAAATGAAGATTTTATGTTTCACTTTAAAAAATTATTGGCACAAAACGGCCAATTGTCGCCCGAAAAAATTGAATCAGTGACAAATGAAGTCACTGAAAAATTACTTGAAGCACAACGAACTGGGACAACAGCTGCTCAATTGTATGGGACACCTACACAAGCGGTCGCACAGTTCCTTGATCCCAAGCAAACAGCGCGCAAGTTGCATGAGTATAAGTTCTGGGAATTAGCACTTGATACGTCAATGGCAATTTTGATGTTATTTGCTGGTGTTTTTGGATTGTCATTATTCTTTTCAAAGCAAGCAGGTGGTCAAGGTGCCGGTATTGTCTCACTCTTGTTGATTGCGTTCTTGGGTGGTTCACTTTACACGGCGGTTGTGTTGAAGTTAACGCCTAATCCAAAAGCACAAACAGCGGAACCAAAATCACGACGCTGGTTGTATCTTGGCCTAGCGTTAGTGGCTTGGGTCGTTGGCTTTATCGTTCTTGGTTTGTTACCACCAGTGATTAATCCAACTTTGCCACCAGTGGCTTACATCGTTGTTGCGGCTGTGGCTTATGGTGTTTTCCGTTGGAATCGACAACAAGCTGGCCTAAAGGGTGGTGGTTTCTTAGCCATTAGCCTATTATCTCAGCAAGCCCGTTTAGAGGCTGCCCAAACTAAGAAGTAGAAGGAGCCGAAGATGAAGATTTTAGTTGTCGACGATGATATTGAAATTGCTGAATTACTTGAAATTTATCTCAAAAATGAAGGCTATGAACCTATCATGGCAACTGATGGTAAAGAAGCACTTTCAAAGCTCAATACCAATCCGGATATTGCGTTGATGATTCTGGATGTCATGATGCCAAATATGAATGGTTTGGAAGTGGTCAAGACAGTACGTAAAGATAGTCGGATTCCAATTTTGATGTTGTCTGCCAAGTCAGGGGATATGGATAAGATTCAGGGTTTGATTACTGGGGCTGATGATTATGTGACGAAGCCATTTAATCCGTTGGAAGTGATGGCTCGTGTCCGGTCACTTTTGCGTCGTGCGGAAAATGCTGTGCAAGATCAAACACCGGATGTCTTAGATATTGGGTCATTGATCATTAATAAAGATAGCCACGAAGTGAAGACATCTGATGGCGATTTAGTCAATTTGACAGCGTTGGAATTTGGTATTTTGTATCTTTTGGCGTCACACCCAAATCGTGTCTTTTCAGCAGATGATATTTTTGAACGCGTTTGGCAACAAGAATCAGTTGTGTCGGCAAAAACGGTCATGGTTCACGTGTCCCATTTACGTGATAAGATTGAAGAAGCAACGAACGGAGATCAAGTTATTCAAACCGTTTGGGGCGTTGGCTATAAGATTGAAGTAAATTAATGAAAAAATTGGCGTTGTTTTTAAAGCACAATCGCACAAAACTCTATTATGCGGTAGTGACAACTTTGTTACTACTGCTTTTTAGTTGGTCAATTTTTGCGGCAGCAATGCTGATGCAAGGTGATTTACAAAGTGCCCCAACGATCTGGCAATGGGGGACGTGGTCATTGATTGGTGTTGGTGATGTCGTGATTATCATTTGGCAATATGTGCGAATGCGACAAGTCGAAAGTCTCACACGCCTGATTCATGATATGCAGCAAATCGCGAGTGAAAATTCAGATCGCTTGATTGATTGGCAAGTCATGTATGCGCCAAAAACCCAAGCATTAATTGATGTGACCAACACCATCGCCAAACAAACACAAAAAATTCGTGAAGAGGAACGAGAAAGTGAACGTTCCAAAGACGAAATGATTACGAATATTTCGCATGATCTAAGAACACCACTGACAGCCATTATCGGGTATCTCGGTTTAGTTGAAATGAATGGTGAGCAATTAAGTGAAGCCGATCGCGCCAAATACATCCACACCGCCTATAGCAAATCCAATCAGATGAAAGTGTTAGTGGAAGATTTGTTTGAATTTTCCAAGACACAGGCGCATGATGCCGTGTTGAACTTGACGACTTTGAGCTTGAGTGACTTATTTGCGCAGTTAATTGCCAGTTATGAAATTGAAGCACAAGAACACAACGTGGCGTTAACACAAATTGTGAAACCGGAGTTAATCGTTTTAGAAGCAGACTCCGATAAATTGGCACGCGCATTGATGAATTTAATCAGTAACGCCTTTAAGTATGGGGATGGCGCGACATTTATCAAATTGACGGCACAAGTTAAAGGGACTGATGTGGAAATTCGTGTCATTAATGACGGCATCAAAATTCCAAGTGAGGCGCTAACCGATATTTTTGATCGTTTCTACCGTGTTGAAAGTTCACGGAATAGTCAAACGGGTGGAACGGGACTTGGCTTAGCCATTGTAAAAGGCATTATTGCACAACACCATGGACAAGTGCGGGCCACATCAGATGATGAACTCACAACTTTTATTGTGACATTGCCTTTACGACAAACGGATATGACCACAGCGTCACCGGAAGTATAGCAACAGGTCTGCTGACCTGTTTTTTATTTGGGTAAAAATAGTGATTGGCTATTTCCAAAATGGCAAAAGTGTGTTATTATATTGGTATAGACCAAAGTGGTATAGACCAATAAGGAGAGTATGATGCGGATTATTAAAGTAAGCAATCCAGATGTTGGCGCACAGCGTGCGTTTGAAATTTATGAAGACGCACTTGCCAAGGGCACGCAGGTACTTGGCTTAGCAACCGGCGCCACGCCTATTAAATTATACGAAAAGTTTGTGGATAGTTCACTGGACTTTTCCGATTTGACAGCAATTAATCTTGATGAGTACGTTGGCTTGACGCCACAAGACCCACAAAGTTACCATTATTTTATGCAGCAACACTTGTTTCAATACAAGCCGTTTAAGCAAACTTTTATCCCAGATGGTGCCAGTGATGATATTGAACAAGCCGCTAAGGCTTATGATGACATCATTGCGCAACATCCCATTGATTTACAATTATTAGGTTTAGGGCAAAATGGCCATATTGGCTTTAATGAACCTGGGACGCCGTTTAATTCAACGACGCACGTGGTGAATCTAACCGAATCAACAATCGCTGCTAATGCGCGATTCTTTGACAATCCGGCATCAGTACCGACGCAAGCCATTTCAATGGGCATTGCGTCAGTCATGTCGGCTAAAAAGATTCTCCTGCTAGCCTTTGGAGAAGCTAAGGCAGCGGCCTTGGCAGCAATGGTTAATGGCCCAGTGACTGAGGCTTTACCGGCGTCAATTCTACAAGAACATGCCGATGTGACCATTATTATTGATGACGCAGCTGCATCAAAATTGTGATAAAATAAAATTGTAAGCGCTTAACAAATTTTAAGGAGGAAATGCGCCGCCATCTTATTTTGATGGGGACGCTTGGCTAACGCTATGGCACACATCACACTTGATACAAAAAACATCGAAAATTTCGTCGGCGAACACGAATTTTCTGAAATGCAACCATTAATTACGATGGCGGATCAACAACTACGCAATCGGACGGGTGCAGGCGCTGAATATTCGGATTGGCTCACATTGCCAACAGATTATGACAAGGCAGAATTTGCGCGGATTAAAGCAGCCGCAAAACGTATTCAAAGCGAGTCAAAGATTCTTGTTGTCATTGGTATTGGTGGCTCATATCTTGGGGCTAAGATGGCAGTGGATTTCTTGAATCCAATGTTTAACAATGAATTGCCAGATGACCAACGCCAAGGTGTCAAGATTTACTTTGCCGGTAACTCAACGTCAGCCGCATACCTTAACGATTTGGTACGTGTCATTGGTGACCAAGATTTCTCCGTGAATGTGATTTCAAAGTCTGGGACAACAACAGAACCTTCAATTGCCTTCCGTGTGTTCAAGCAATTACTTGAAAAGAAGTATGGTGCTGAGGCCGCTAAGCAACGTATTTATGCCACAACTGATGCCAATCGTGGGGCACTGCATGATGAAGCTGTGGCAGCTGGGTATGAAACGTTCACGATTCCAGATGGTGTCGGTGGGCGTTTCTCAGTCTTGACAGCGGTTGGCCTATTGCCAATTGCTGCCAGCGGTGCTGACATTGACGCATTAATGGCAGGTGCCAAAGATGCACAAGAGGCTTACTCAGATGCTGATTTGAATAAAAACGCGGCTTATAAGTATGCCGCTGCCCGTCGTATTTTGTACGATAAGGGGTATACAACAGAACTTTTAATTAACTGGGAACCTTCAATGCAATATCTATCTGAATGGTGGAAGCAATTGATGGGTGAATCAGAAGGTAAGAACCAAAAGGGGATTTATCCCTCATCAGCCAATTATTCAACTGACTTACATTCACTTGGTCAATATATTCAAGAAGGTCGTCGTGACTTGTTTGAAACAGTTGTTAAGCTTGATAATCCGGTTTCAAATTTGGATTTGCCACGCGAAGCAGATAACAATGATGGCTTGCAATATCTTGAAGGCATTACAATTGATGAAGTCAACACAAAGGCATCACAAGGCGTTATCTTGGCGCATGTCGATGGTGGTGTGCCTAACTTGGCTGTGCATTTACCTGCACAAGACGCTTATACATTGGGCTACATGATTTACTTCTTTGAACTAGCAGTGGGCGCATCAGGTTATCTATTTGGTATTAATCCATTTAACCAACCTGGCGTTGAAGCCTATAAGACAGCTATGTTTGCCTTACTGGGTAAGCCAGGCTATGAAGCAGAAACGCAAGCATTCCGTGCGCGTTTAGGTGAATAATGATTTAAGCACTCAAGGATTGAGTGCTTTTTTTGTGAGCAAATATTAGTGCCCGCGTATCATATTGATGTGACAGAGGGGGTAATATGGAGACTATTTTAGAAGCAGCAATTGCAAATCATGCCAATGATATTTATCTATTACCACTTTTCGAAACACACTATAGCGTTAAATTTCATATTGATGGCCGTGCGACACAGCATGTCACATTGACTACGGTTGCTGCCCAACAGATGATTGCTGCGGTGAAATATCGTGCCAAGATGAACATCTCTGAGCGTCGGCGCCCGCAACTTGGGCGGTTTAGCCACAAGGATATATGGATTCGTGTCTCGACAGTCGGTGATTTTCTCAATCGCGAAACCTTGGTATTACGACTGATTTATCAAAAAGGTCGCCGACAGAACTGGTTAGCAACAACGCAATTTGAACAACTTTATCAACAGATGCCAAGTGCCGGCTTGTTTTTAATTGCTGGTCCAACTGGGTCCGGCAAAACGACAACCCTCTATCGGTTACTTGAACGGCTAGCAGAGAATAAGTTAGTCCTAACCATTGAGGATCCAGTTGAGATTCAGCAGTCAAAATTTGTGCAACTACAAGTCAATGATGATGCGGGTATCCACTATGATGATCTTATCAAAGTGGCCTTGCGGCATCGACCAGAAATTTTATTGGTTGGTGAAATTAGAGATCAATTAACAGCTGCGGCCGTAGTCAGAGCTGCCTTAAGTGGGCACTTGGTATTGAGTACGATTCATGCCATATCGGCACGTGACGTTATTTTACGCTTACGCGACTTAGGCGTTGAACCGGCACAATTAGCGGTTGCTTTAACGGATGTCGTGTACCAGCGACTGGTCACGACCACGCAGCAACAACAGGCGGCAATTATTGATCATTTAGGCAGTGATGATATTGCGCGTGTACTGCAAGGACAAACAGTGCCAAAGTTTTCAAATCAGTGGCAGGAGGTATTAGCACATGCATTGGCGACCAATAAAATTTCCAAAGCGCATTATCACCACTTCACGCAACTTTAAACGGCAACATCAAGTGTTATTTTTTCAAGAGCTTGGGGAACTATTACAATCAGGTTATAGTATTGCGCATAGTTTAGATATTCTTGCTGCTGCGCACACACCGTGGACGGCTTGGTTAGCAACTGTCAATGCGCGCTTAAATCAAGGGGTGCCGTTGCACGTTGTGTTAGATCAAACTGTCTCACAAGCCATTTTGTTACAAATTAAACTGGCGGATCAGCATGGTAATTTGTCCGAAACATTGGTCACAATTGGTCAGCATTTAGCCCAAGTGCAACAACAGCAACAAAAAATTAAGCAAGTATTACAATATCCAATCGTTTTAATTGGGTTGCTTGGACTGATGCTGATGGGTATGAAGCTTTTTTTATATCCGATTCTACAACAGTGGCAAGATACAGCAGTGTTAGATTCGGGTGAAACACAGCAGGTAATGTGGTATGTCATAGGCATGATTGTCGTGGCGTTGTGTTTTGGTATCTGGCATTGGCGTCGTTTGCCGGCACGTCAGCGACTGAAAATGCTATCACGATTATGGTTGATAGGACCAATTGTGAAAACAATTGTGACTTATCAAGTCGCGCAACAACTAGCGGTGTTACTGGCTAATGGTTTGACGGTACCAGAAATTTTAGCAGAAATGTGTGCTATTCAGGGCCAGAAAAATCAGCAGTTGGCGATTCTATTAGCTGAAGATGCGCATATAGCCTTACAATCAGGCTGTACGTTATCCGAATATATTCTTAAACAACCTTACTTGAATCAGGCATTAGCAGGCTATTTTGTTCGTGGGCACGAACCCAAACGCCTCGCAGGTTATCTCGCGTATTATGCCAAGTTACAGTATCAACAAGTGATGCAACGGACGAATCGGTTGATTGATATGTTGCAACCTATCTTTTTTGGTGTGATTGGCATCGCTATCATTGCAGTCTATTTGTCGATGCTGTTACCCATGTACCAAACGATTGGCGGTTTATATCAATGACATTTTTTAAACGTAAGCATCCAGGATTTACATTAATTGAAACAGCAATTGTCCTTTTTATCATCAGTTTACTCATGTTACTGATTTTGCCCAATTTAAATGCGCAACGTAAAAAAGCGGTTGCAACCCATGCAACCGCAATGGTATCAACCGTGCAATCGCAAATTGATTTATATATTAACGAGCATCCGGATGATCAAATTGTGACGTATTCAGACTTAGTGGCTGCGGGTTATTTATCGCCCAAGCAAGTCCAAAAGGCGAAAGAACTACACATCAGCCTTGATAATAATGAAGCACATCAGTAAAGGCTATACCTTACTTGAATCACTGGTTGTACTCGGTATTGTGGCTGGCTTATTTTTGATCGGTAGTCGGATGCCAGTGTCAACACCAAATATGTCACAATGGTCTGCCACGTTCAAATCAAGTTGGCAACAAGAACGGATATCGGCGCAAACACAGCAATGTCGGCAGACGGTTCACTTTCGAGAAAATGGCATTGTTTTTAATCATCTGGCCTATCCCAAAGGGTATCATCACGACAAGACACAGACAATCCAAATTTTACCAACAGGTTATGTTGCCCCGACGACAGTGACACTCAGTAATGGTCAACATGTGATCAAAATTATTTTTAGTTTAGGAGGTGGGGCGTATCGTATTACACAGTCGTAGGTCAGCCTTTATTCTTGGTGAAGCTTTAGTTACCTTTGGCTTATTAAATGGGTTACTTTTATTAGAATATGAACAAGTAACCCATTATAAACAACAGGTATAACGTTTAGAAAAACGGTATCAAATGGCCCAACAAGAACGCTTAGCGGCAATGAAAGCATGGCATACCGATGACCAACCGTAAATTACCGGCGTTTACCATATTGGAAACAGTGATTGCGTTGGGCGTAACTGGTTTGTTATTTGTCACGATTCAATTACTGTTACCTTGTTTTCGTGTGTCGCATGAACCGCCTTTAGATATGGCATTACGTGCAGCTATCTATCAAATCACGACACAAAAATACGCGTTAAAGGGGATTTTGCCGCATGAATTACAGCTGATGAGTCATGATGGCAAAAAAATGACACTCAGTATTGTTAAAAATCGCCTGCAATTGTCGGGTGAGGGCGCCGGCCAAGTTATTTTTATTTCCGAGGTAACAGCATTTCATGTTAAAGATTATACGGCATATGTACAACTTGAATTATCAGGACAACAGCATCAGCAAGCAACCGAAGTTCTCTACCTACCGCGTGCGCAGATGGGTGATTAAGCGTCAACGCGGGGCGGTTTTTGGCTCAGCGTTGATTATTTTGGCGCTCCTTGGCAGTCTAATGGTGTTACAAAACATTGCCTGGCATGCCCAATTACAAACGCGTCAACAATTAACGGTAATGGCACAGTTGGACACCATACAATTTAAGGCGAGTACCCTGTATGCCAAAACACAGCAAACCACGTTTAATTTAGCAGGTGCTAGCGTGACCGTTCAGGATGATGACCTGCGTATTCGTTTGGGGCAAACAACCTATACACGGGCGTTGCTCAGGCACGCGCCTTGAAAACCTTATGAAAACACGTTAAAATAAGGCTATGACACAAGATAAAATAGCACAATATTTCGATGATTTAACAACAAACTCACAGGCCTTAGCCAAGGATGCCGACATCAGTCTCACAGATGCATTGATTGAGCTTTTAGAAGATGTCGCAAACGGGCAAGTAGCCATTGAAGATGATAAGCCAACCCCAGCAGTTGCTGAACAGATTGAAAAGTTTATTGCGGCGTTTGACTGGCGCAGTATGTCGCCAGCCGATCTCCGAAAGACGTTGCAATTAGCAATCTTAAAAGTCACTCGGGATGACCATACGCAGGCTAATTTCCAAATTACACCTGACGGTATTGGTTATTTGTTGGCTGATTTTTTGTTGCAAACGGCAGACCTTAAATCAGGAGATACAATTCTGGATATGACAGTCGGTGCTGGGAACTTATTGCAGACTGTCAATGACGTCTTGAAAATGAATGACCTAGATGTTAAGCGTATTGGAATTGATAACGATGAGACACAATTGGCCTTGGCAACGGCGGTTGATCAGTTGTTGACCAAAGGGACAACGACTTTTTATGAGTCAGATGTTGTCGCATTGACTGAAATGCCAAAGGCCAAGGCGGTTATCGCTGACTTACCAGTGGGTTATTATCCATTAGAGCCAGCAGAAAGTTATCAAACACGTAACCACGATGACAAATCATTTGTTCACCATTTGTTGATTGAAAAAAGCTTGGAATTTGCAACTGATGATGGCTGGGTCTACTTGATTGTACCGGCCAATGTCATGATGGGCGACCAAGCAAAAGATCTGTTGAAATTTTTGACACAAAAAGCACAACTTAAAGCATTTTTGCAATTACCAGCTGCTTTCTTCAAAGACCCACGCGCTGCCAAGGCGATTCTTGTACTTCGTAAACATGGAGTGGGTAGTCATGGCGAAGTGTTAATGGGACAATACCCACCATTGAAAGATATTGAAGCGCTACAGAAATTTTTGCAAGATATCAAAGCTTGGGTTAAACTGGATAAAGAGCAGAACAAAGCCTGATGTTGTGACAATGCACTAAATATTAGAGTGTTTACATAACGAAACACTACCATATCTGATATTTTAAACATGTCGCGGATCAGTACACGTTTAAGAAAGACAGGTAGAAATTTAATCATGGCTAAAACAATGGCTGTAAATGCTGGTAGTTCTTCATTGAAATTTCAATTGTTAGAAATGCCGGCTGAACAGGTACTTGCACAAGGATTGATCGAGCGGATTGGCATGGATGATGCCATTGTGACGATTAAGTACGACGCCAAAGCAATGAATCAAGGCGTACGTTTGGACGATCAATCAGTGGATGACAGCAATATTACAATTTCGAAAGATGGGCAAACACGAAAATATGAAACTGTTTTGCCAATCAAAGATCATCAACAAGCTATCAACTTTATGCTACAAAAATTAACTGATTTGGGCATTATCGTTGATTTCAATGAAATTACTGGCGTTGGACACCGTGTTGTGGCTGGTGGTGAGTGGTTTAACCATTCTGTTAAAGTGACAAAGGCGGTCTTGGAAAAGATTGATCGTCTGGCAGATTATGCGCCCTTGCACAATCCAGCGAATGCCATGGGAATTCGAGCCTTTCAAAAGTTATTACCAGATGCTGTCTCAGTTGCTGTGTTTGATACTTCTTTTTATCAAACAATGCCTGAAGAAAACTATTTGTATGCGATACCGTATCAGTATTACACACGTTATGGTGCGCGTAAATACGGTGCGCACGGGACATCGCATCGCTATGTTGCCGATCGCGCGGCTGATATGTTACGACAACCACTTAAAGATTTGAAAGTCATCACGATGCACTTAGGTGCTGGTGATTCCATTACGGCGGTGAAAGATGGGAAAGCATTGGATACGTCAATGGGCTTCACACCACTAGCTGGTGTGGCGATGGCTACGCGGTCTGGGGATGTCGATACGTCGTTGATTTACTATATTCAAGAACGTGAGGGTCTAACAAACGACCAGATGTTGAACATCTTAAATAAAAAGTCTGGCTTGTTAGGGTTATCAACGATTTCGTCTGATATGCGCGACTTATTGGCAGTTTACGATACTAATGACCATGCACGATTAGCGATTAAAGTATTCGTGAATCGCATTGTCAAATATGTTGGTCAATATATTGCCGAAATGGGTGGTGTTGATGCCTTAGTCTTTACTGCGGGTATTGGTGAAAATTCAGCTCCAATTCGTCAAATGATTGCCGATAAGTTAGCCTATTTCGGGGTTGCTTTGGATGAAGCGGCCAACCAAAAGCGGGGCGAAGAAATTGATATTTCTGCCAAAGATGCTCGAGTTAAAACGCTGGTTATTCCGACGAACGAAGAATTAATGATTGCGCGCGATGTGGAGTTATTCAAGTAATCTCCTTTTAATCTTTCGTCAAACGAAATATGATAGAATAAAACAAGTCGACTAGTGTGTCAGCACGCTAGTCGCTTTAATATTGAAGACATTTTTAGAAGGTGAATTATGGAATCGAGAAAAGAACGGCATCAGCATGAAATCCAAGCTGCTGAAGCACTTGATGCGGCGCAAAATAAGGCATCGTATGATCCCAAAAATCCATTTAATGACGTATATGGTAATGGGCCTCGTCGTAAAAAGCGCGGACCAGTGAAACGATTCGTAGCGATGTTGGCGTTGCTTTTGATTCTATTAGGCGTTGCGTTTGCCCTTAAAGCATTGTTTACGGATAAGTACGCGGCCTTAGATCCTAAAGATACAACGTTTATTACAGTTAAAATTCCGGAAGGCGCGACGGCGTTACAGATGGGACAAACGTTGCAAGATAAAAAGGTGATTACTGACGGCAAGGTATTCTATAAGTACGCTATGTCACAAGGGGCAGAAAAGCTACAAGCAGGGACGTACCGATTGTCACCAGCACAACCAATGCAACTCATTTTTAATCAAATGGCGGCTGGTCCAGCATCAGCACCAATATTGCCAAAGGGTTACGGTTATGTGAGTGTTGGGCAAACACCAGATGAAGTGGCGGTGAATTTAGCTGATCAGGTGAAATCTGTTTCAGTCCAAGATATCTTGACAGCGTTTAATGACAAGCAATTAATCAACAAGATGTACCAAAAATACCCAGACTTACTACGCGGTGTGAAGCAATCAAGTACGAAAGATGCCAAGTTATTAGACTATGTGTATCCGCAAGCCTTTGACTTAAGACAAGCCAAGACAGCTGATGATATTGTTGGCGTTTTGCTTGAAACATCGAATAAGACAATGACGCCATACTATAAGACCTTACGGGCTAATGGTATGGCAACACCAAATGTCATGGCACTTATTGCGACATCAGGGAAAGCTGAATTCGAACGACGCTTAGCTTTCATTAACAAGATTGCCCCTTATGCACAGCAATTGGCTAAGCAATATGGTATTTTGGCTTCTATCTCAATTGCCCAAGCCGCCCATGAATCCAACTGGGATAATTCAAAATTGTCGTCAAAGTATAACAACTTTTACGGCGTTAAGACACAGGATACGACGCCTGGCAAGTCAGTGGTCCTGGATACAACTGAATATGTCGACGGCAAGCCACAAACTGAACAAGCACGTTTTGCAGTGTATGATAGTTGGAAAGACAGTATGAAGGAACATGCGGAAACGATTGTTAACGGTAATACTTGGAATCCTGATCAGTTTAAGGATGTCTTAGCAGCAAAAAATTATAAAGAAGCAGCAAAAGCCTTGTATGAAGATCATTATGCAACAGACATCAACTATACAAAATTGTTGATTAATTTGATTGAAACATGGAACTTACAACGCTTTGATAAGTAAAACTACCAAAATTTTGGTAGTTTTATTTTTTTTGAGATGATGACGATTTATGGCAATAACGTCATATTCATTGATGAATGCTTGATAAAACAATAAGCGTCAGATTGTCATTATGATAATTACGTGTGAAAACGTTGAAAAATAAATAAAAAAATGAAAACGTTTACAAAAAGTAACAAAAAGACTTGTGTAAACGTTTTCATTCGTGTAAAATAGTTCTAGTAAATATGTTATGCAATCAATGCATGATCAGAAATAAGGAGCGATATAAAAATGAATGCAGCACTTTTGTTGGCGCTTGTGCCAGCACTAGCATGGGGCTCAGTTGGCCTTGTTAATACTAAAATGGGTGGTTCAGCCGGTCAACAAACACTTGGAATGACTTTTGGTGCGTTGATCTTTGGCTTGGCCACAATGTTTTTCTACGTAATGCCAAATCATGCTTATCTTGGGTCACAAATTTGGATTGTTGGTATTCTTTCTGGTTTGGTTTGGGCAGTTGGAACTGCCGGCCAATTCTTAGCCATTAAGGATTTGGGTGTGTCACTTGCCATTCCGTTGTCAACTGCGGGTCAAATTGTCACTAACGCTTTGATGGCCGCTGTGGTCCTTGGCGACTGGAAGACAGGTAAGATGTGGGCGATTGGTATTATCTCAATCGTTGCCGTGGTGATCGGGGCAACTTTGATTTCTGCCCGTGATAAGGCACAAAAGTCAGATGTTGCAGCGCAACAAGCCGCAACAAAGAGTATGACCAAAGGGTTGGTTTATCTGGTTATTTCAACCGCTGGTTATATGTTCTACTTCGTTTTGCCAAACTTCTTGAACAAGATTGGTTACATTTCAGATGCGATCAAGGCAAAGAATAACGGTGTTGATTATATGACAGCAATCGTTGGCCCACAAGCCATCGGTCAAGTTATCGGTGCTTTCTTGATTGTGATCTTTGTTTTGAAAGAAGCAGATCAAATGTTTGAAAAGCCAACTTGGAAGAATATTTTGACTGGTTTGGTTTGGGCAACAGGTAACATCTTTATGTTCATCTCAGCCGCTAACCCAGCCGTTGGGCAAACAATTGCCACAACGTTCTCACAACTTGGTATCATTGTCGCAACATTCGGTGGTATCTACTTGCTTGGTGAAAAGAAGTCAAGCTACCAAATGAAGATGATTATTGTCGGTACAATTCTTGTTGTCATCGGTGCAATCATCATCGGCAATATCAACCAATTTGCATAAGATACTTAAAAACCAGATGCGTCTGGTTTTTTTGTTTACAAAAAAAGACTAGCGACATGTTGTCGTTAGTCTTTTAAGTGATTACTTTTCAACTTTTAGAATTTCAACTTCAATACTGTCACCACTTGGCAATGGTACAGCAACTTTGTCGCCAACCTTTTTACCAAGCAAGGCCACAGCCATAGCTGATTCGTTTGAAATCTTACCAGCAAGTGGATCTGATTCTGTTGACCCAACAATTGCATATGTTTCAGGTTCTTCGTCAGGTAATTCCTTAAAGGTTACTGTCTTACCAAGTGACACTTCATCAGAAGCCGTAGCATTTGGATCGATGATTTGAGCATTTTCAATCATCTTCTTCAAAGTCAAGATACGACCTTCAACGAAGGCTTGTTCATCTTTGGCAGATTGATATTCAGAGTTTTCAGACAAGTCACCGTATGAACGGGCGATTTGGATACGATTGGTAATTTCAGGACGTTGATTTGAGATGAGATCTTCCAATTCAGCTTGTAGCTTTTCACGACCCTCAGCTGTCATTGGAAATACTTTTTCTTCTGACATAAAAAATAATTCCTTTCAATTTTGCGACATTATCGCAAATAATAAGCAAAATGAGCATATCATGCAGGCTATGAACTTGCAAGCTTTTTTTGTCGGGCAAATGAGAAAATAAGACCAAGTAGTGCGACACTGGAAATGGCAACGCCTAGCCACCAAAGTGGCGGCGTATAGCGCCACGTGACGGTATGCCGACCAGGGGTTGTTTTAATGGCCATAAAGTAATCAGCCGCTAATGCGGGTTTAATGGGATGGCCATCCAGGATGATGTGCCAACCTGGCGCTTTGGGAATGGTGGTCATGATGAGAGGTTGGTCAGCTGTTGTCGTGATAGTACCGGTTAGTTGACGTGGACTAAATGCCGTGAGATGTAATGGTTGCTTAGCCAATGTGGCAGCTTGTTGCTGGAACAGGTTTTGATCAATATGGTATAAGGTCACGTTATTGAGCACTAAAAACTTCGTTTGTTTAAACCGGATGGTAACAGTTTGTGGCTGTGACTTAGCGTTAGCGGCGAGGTTAATCACAATCGTATGACGATAGGAGCTAAATTGTTTAATGACTTGACCATTGAGCAACAAATCGAAATCTTTGATTTGCAGACCGCTACCAATCGTTAGATAGTAACTGTCATTGGTTGTTGGCGTGAATTGCAAATCTAAGCTGGCAGGTTGCGTAGGATCCTTTTTGGTAATGACGGCATCAGTAATGATCGTTGGTGGCGTCGTGATGTTATGGCCAATAACCTGATTAAAATTAGCAACTTGCAAAGGCGACGTTGTTGCCCCAGTCAAATTTTGCCATAAATTGGCTTGGTTTTGCAGTGGATTATTGGTGAGTAATTTTGTTGAAAGCGCTGCGTTGTTTGCTGCAAAGGCAACTGGCAGGGCGTAGGAATTTTGCCACACAGCGGTTGTCTGATTGCGCGCTTTTAGATGGTAAAAACTGGTATCTGGCCGGTGGCCAATCCGCAAGTTTTGTGGATCACCAGGTTGTCCTGGCGTTTGCGCACTCGGGGTAATGACGTATTTCATGCCTAACAAAGCATCCGATAAAAGACTACCGTTACTATAGTTGACGAAGTTATCTCCATCTGGCTGACCAAAATAGCCGAAGAATGTTGGCGTTGATTTTGAGATGGATGAACTGAAATGGGCGCCACTATTGTAGTTGAACATCATGGCATCCCCGCGCGTTCGTTGAAAGGTTTGGGCGACACGATACCAAGTCTTGTCTTGCTTTAGGGTTTTATCGGCGCCCTGTAGGGATTGAATGGCACGTTGATATTCGGTATTTGTTAAATAAGAAAAATGATTGAGCGTTGCATAGACATTGACAGTCAGGCTGCCAAGGGTTACCAAAAATAAGAGGGGCAGGCGCAGACGATCAGATGATTGGAAGAGCAATAAGGATAGCGTGATTAAGAAGAGCCCTGCAAAGATGGCGATGGTGCGGTGGTTGATATAAGAAACGTGCTGATTTGACATCAGTGCGTAACTGACAATTGCCATCATGACAGCGAGGTACCCAACGACCGTGACGAACTGTGGTTGCCAAGTTGGTTGCCATGAGAGCGCTGCAAGATAAATAATGAAAAAACTGATGATGAAGCTAAACCGGTAAGGGTACCAAACAGGGTATTGGAACCCGTGAAAGAGTAACGTCAACGGCGCCCAAGTTGTGGCCACGATTAAGAAAGCGATAATGATAAAACCGCCGACTTTCACGCGCCAGTGCCATAAATTGGTGGTTAAAAAGGTAATCAAAGTAATCAACACGAAGGCTGATACATAAAAGTTTGCTAAACCGGTCTGCATTTGATCAAAATCAAAGCTACCGGGAATGAGTTTAAAAACAAGTTGTAGTGGATTGTTATCAAACCGCCAAGTCAGTGGTGAGTTATACTGTGATTTACCGATGCGTAATTGATAAATCGTGGGTAAGAGTAACCAGGCGCTTAAGGCGCCGGCCGTTAAGCTCCCGTAGACAAAACGTTTAAAAATTTGCCAGCGCGGTTGGACTTGTTGTGGCCAAGTGAGGCGCCAGAAAAAATAAAGGACGAGGAAAATAGCAATCATGTAACCAATATAATAGTTACAAATAATGGTGGCGCCTAACAGCAACGCATAACGCCACCAAGTGGCTTGCACAAATAGGCGTTCAAGCTGGAGAATGACAAGCGGTAACAAAATCGCCGCATCCAGCCAAAGGAGATTTAAATCATTGGCCACAAACCAACCAGACAGGGCATAGTTGACGGCAAAAAGCATCACGTAATAGCCTCTTTGTAGCTTTAAGCGCGTTAGCAAGTAGGCCATAGTGAGCCCAGCGGCACCAAATTTTAGAACAGTGACGCCTAAAATGGCTGCCGGTAAGTTGATATTGGGAACGACTAAAAAGATGAGATTAAAAGGGCTCATTAAACAATAAGCCCATTCACTAATCATATCGCCACCAAGGCCGTTACTAAACGAATAAAAGAAGCTGCTTGGATGGGACAAAAAAGCCGTTTTAAAGGCAGCAAACTGGTCAATATATTGTTGTCCCAGATCCACCGTTAATATGGAGTTCGTACCAAAGGGTGCCATTCCGCGATAAGCATAATAACTTAGCATGATCACGGCTGGGAACCAAAAACTTAACGCGATTGGGGAAATAAAAAATCGTTTGATAGTCATATTACTAATATACCAAATTATCGGGATATTTTTAGCGCAAAAACTGGATTTGTGGTAATCTAGTTTAAGTAGTTTATTGTTAAATTGGGGATAAATATGCAACGAAATCCGTATTTAGAAGATCGGAATAAAAAAAATAGCGTCAGTGCAAACTTGCCAGTACGCTTAAATATATTATTAGGCATTGCGCTAACGTTGATGATTGCCTTAGTCATCCAGTTGGCGTTTTTAACGATTCAACAAGGGTCCTACTACCAAGGCGAAGTCAATCGTAGCGATGAAACGATTGAAAAAGGTAACGTGCCGCGTGGGATGTTTTACGATTCAACTGGCCGCGTTATTGTTGGTAATAAAGCGCAGGCAGCAATTACCTTTACTCGTGGGACGTCCGTTACAGCAGCGAGTATGCGGCAAACCGCTATTAAGTTGAGCCGATTTTTAACGGTGGATACGCAACGCTTAAGTGAGCGTGCCAAAGCGGAATTTTACTTGGCCGATGACAAACAAAGTCAAAAGGTCGCCAAGCAGGTCACAAAAGCAAATGCTAAAAAAGGGGCAACCCTAACACCTGCTGAAGTGAATAATCTGATGGTTAATTATGTCCTCACACATCATTTGACGGATAATGTGGATGATAACGCCGCGATGATTTTTCAACGCATGAGTGGCGCCTACACTTTGTCCACAACCTTCATTAAAGAATCTGACGTGTCGAATCAGGAATTAGCCGAAATTGGTGAGCGCTTAAGTGAGTTCCCAGGGGTTAAATTAGGGACGAGTTGGACGCGTCAATATCCAGAAGGGGATGCCTTTAAAGCACTTGTTGGTACAGTGACGAACGAAGCGACTGGTTTGCCAGAAAACCGCTTGCACACTTTGCTAGCGCAAGGCTATTCACAAAATGAGCCAGTGGGTAACTCCAGTCTTGAAATGGATTATGAGTCGATCCTGAAGGGATCAGCGTCTCAGACGTTGGTCACAACAAATAGTGATGGCCAAGTCAAATCATCACAAGTTAAATATAATGGGCAAGCTGGGGATAACATTAAGTTGACAATTAACGCCCGTTTCCAAAGTGAAGTCCAAAAAATTTTGGAAGATAATTTGCCAGGTGGTGATGTTCAAGGCGCTTATGCCACGGTAATTAACCCCTATACTGGTGGACTTTACGCCATGGCTGGGGTTGATCGCGACGCGGCGACGGGGAAGAAGACAGCTAATCCACTCGGTAACATTAATCGTGGGATTGTCATGGGGTCGGTTGTGAAGCCAGCGGTGTTAGCAACGGCCTTCCAGAAAGGGGTTATCTCAGCTAACAACACGGTCTTAAATGACCAAGCGATTAAAATTGCTGGGACACCAGAAATTACGTCTTATTGGAACCGTGGCGGGAAAGCAATCCCAATTGATGCACAAACTGCACTAGAACGCTCATCCAACACGTACTTTGTGCAGTTGGGGATGAAAATTGGTGGTCAGACTTATAGTCCTGAATCACCGTTAGCGTTACATGCTGATGCTTTCCAGACTTTGCGTAATGGGTTAGGCCAGTTTGGTCTGGGAACTAAGACTGGCATCGACATCACGGGGGAAACGGCCGGTTATCGTGGCCCAACTACCGGTGAAGCGCGTGGTAAATATTTGTATGAGTCATTTGGACAATATGATACTTACACGACATTACAACTCGCCCGCTATGTCGCAACGATTGCCAACGGCGGTTACTTAGTACAACCACATGTGGTCGGTTCAATTTTGCAAAGCCAGCCCAATAGTGATCGTGCCAAGACAGTTTGGACAGCATCGCCGATTGTTCAAGGTCAGGTTAATCTCTCACCAAGTGAGTGGGCAATCATTAAAGAAGGGATGAACCGTGTTGCCAATGGCTCGGATTCTTGGAATACGGGTGGTTCGGACATGCACAAATTGGTACCAAAAGTTTATGCTAAAACAGGAACAGCGGAAACCAAGACCAACGGCCATGATACATTTACCGAATCGATGGTTGCTTATGTGCCAGGACAACCTTTTGCTGTCGCGATGGCCATTCCGGGGATGAACAATTACTTGGATGGTACGAACGGTAAAATATCAGCTAAAATTATTGATGCTTACTGGCAGTATGTTGAAGCAAAACCAGATGCAAAATAAAACACCTGAAAATAACTTTCAGGTGTTTTTTATTGCTGTGAAATCGCAACTGATTGGGCGATATAAGTATCAGGGTGTAAAATAAGTTGTGTGATAAATTCGGCAACACTCGTGCGTGTAATTGGCCCACCAACAATTTGTTCATGGGGATCGGTTTGCACATGAATGGTTTGCATGATGTTATCATCAAGTAGCTCATTTGGTCGAACAATCGTATAATCGAGTGCAGATGACATAATCCGTGCGACTGCGGCGGCTTGATCGCCCATATAGGTATTTTCGTTATCGGTTGTGCCGAGTAGATTGGCCCAAAGGTCACGTTTGTCATCGGATAATTCGTTATGGACACCAATTGTCGCAACCCAAATCAAACGCTTCACACCGGCAGTGTGCATAGCATTGACCACACTATTTGCGGCTGATTTTTGGCGGCCTTCAGCACCAATATTGGCATAAACGATGTCTACATCCTTCATTGCTGTGACGAGGGCATCTTCGTTAACGGCATCTAAGGCTTGAATGCCATGGTCTGGCCGTGCGTGAAGTGAGGTTAAGACCGTTTCTGTATTAGTATGGGCAAGCATAGGCACCACAAGTTTTGCGATTTGGCCATTGGCCCCTAAAATTAGTAGTTTTGTCATGATTTTATTTTAGCATGAAACGGTCAGAAGGGGTACAATGGTTATTAGTAATGGCAGCATGACAGTGTGCTATCTGATCGACAATACTGGATACCCGTCTCCTGGCAGCAGACGGGTGGGTGCAACTGATCATTGTTGAAAAGATGGGGGTCAAATAGCACTAACTGATGATGTCGCCACGAACCGCAAAAAGTTATTTAAAGGAGCCATACTCATGGAAATTAATTTAGTTCTAGCACCTGAACAATCGCCAGCTACATTACTAGAGATGCAGGCTGCGCATCCGCAAAATTTCTTTTATTTGGGGAAAGTGTCGCAACTATCCGGTACTAATCTTTTGATTGTTGGTGAACCGGCATTAGTTCAGCAATTTAAGCGACCAATGCCTTTTAATAGTCGCGTCATTAATGGACAACTGCAGGGTAATTTTATTCATCAAATTGCGTTCCAAAGTAAAGAACATAACGATGAATTGATTGGTCAATTGGTGTCAGCCAATGCCATTTTGGCACAAAGTGCGGATGGTAAGTCTGAGTATATGTTATGGACTTTTTGGCCAGATCAAGCAACGCTTGTTGAATTTTTGGAAAGTGATACTTATAAGCAAATGCAACGACTAATGCGTAATGCTTATACGACAACTTACGCTCATGTGATGTCAGAAGATCATCTCTCATTGATGCATAAAAAAGATGATGACAACAATCAAACACAAGGCGTTTAACATCGTTGCTTGCAATCTCTAAATTTATACGCTAGAATGATGTCATAATTAAATAACACGATCTGGGGTGCCAAGTTGGCTGAGAAATACCCATTGAACCTGATCGCGGTAATGCGCGCGAAGGGAGATTCATTGATGAAGACTAATAAGTGGGTTAAACCATACTTTTTATGACCGTCACCTGTTTTTCCTGTGCGAAAAAAGGTGACGGTTTTTTATTTTTCTTGGTGATCAGCCCCAGCTCAGCAGAGGAGACGATTGTGGCAACGACGATAACAGCAGGGCTTGGTTCTAAGCGAACCGTACGAAAAATGGCGTTAGCAGGTGTGCTAACAGCCTTATCATTTGCGACATCTAGTGTCGTGGTGCTCCCCAATATGGCACCGTTTCAACATTTTTTTAATGTCATCACAGCGGTGTTGTTAGGGCCTTGGTATGCGATTGCCGTGGCGTTTTTGACCGGTAGTTTGCGGATGATTTTGGCAGGGCGTCCAATTTTGGCGATTGTTGGGGCTGTGATTGGTGCGGGCTTGGCCGGTTTTTTATATCGCTGGACCGGCAAGTATAGTGCGGCGGTGATTGGTGAAGTGATTGGGACTGGGGTGATTTCAGCGATAGTGGCCGTGCCACTGATGAATGTACTATATCATGCCCATATACCAAGCCTTTTCTTTTATATCCCTTTCTTTGTACCCGCCGCAACTTTCGGGGCTGTGTTAGGCTACTTATTCTTAAAAGTGACCCAAAAAACTGGCCTATTGGGCCGTTTAATGGATCGTTTCTAAACAAAATGAACGAGGTTAATCATGGATTTAAAAACTTTAAAAACAACATCGCCTTTGGTGTTTAACTATGCCAACTATGTGACGCCCCAATTTGTGGCTAATGTTATCAACGTGGTTGGTGGTTCGCCAATTATGGCCCGCGAGATTGCTGAATTTCCAGATTTAGTGAACGTCAGTGATGCCGTGGTGATTAATACAGGCACTTGGCGTCGGGCAGAATTACTGGAAACCATTAAATTAGCGCAATTGGCTAACCAAGCCAAAAAAGTTGTGGTCTTGGACCCAGTGGCAGTTGGGATACCATCGCGTAGTGTGCCTGTTAAAGCGGTGATGACAGATGCCAAAGTTGATATTATTCGCGGTAATGCAGCGGAAATTGCCTGGTTTGCTGGTATTGATTTTGCTAGTCAGGGCATTGATGCCACCGGTGATGGCGATTTACTCACGATTGCACAGCAGGCTGCCAAAAAAACTGGCGCCATCATTGCGATGAGTGGGGCCATGGACGTCGTGAGCGATGGGATGACAACGCAAACCATTGCCGTTGATGTCCCCTTATTGGCCACAAACGTGGGAACGGGCGATGCGCTTTCTGCTTTGATTGGTGCTTTTAACGGCGATGAGATATCAGTTACCAATACGGTACGGGCCATGGCGATGATGAAGTTAGCTGGTGTTCAGGCTGCAAAAACAGTCACAACCCCTGGTTATTTTGTCAATCAAGTCTTAGATGAACTCTACTTATTGACAGCAGACGCATTAGAAACATTTGTGGCACAAGAGGTGAAAAATGGTCAATGAAACCCCACAAGTCATGACAATTGCAGGTACTGATTCTAGTGGTGGCGCGGGTATGACCGCTGATTTAAATACCTTTGCTGCACATGGCATTTATGGTGCGAATGTTGTCGTATCCGTGACTGCGCAAAATACATTGGGTGTCCAACACGTGCATATGCTACCCCAAGACATGGTGATGGCGCAACTCCAATCGGTAGCAGACGATTTGGCAATTCGCGCGGTAAAAACAGGGATGCTCGGTGATGCAGCCACGGTTGAAACAGTCGCACAAGGACTACAGCAATTTGATTTTGGGCCGTTAATTTTAGACCCAGTGATGGTGGCTAAAGGTGGTGCCCAGTTACTTTCGGATGAAGCCGTGGCAACTGTGCGGACAACATTGATGCCGTTAGCCACTTTAATTACCCCAAATATTCCTGAAGCTGAGGTTTTAACTGGTCTCACAATTCAATCGCCAAGTGACATCATGGCAGCAGCTGACAGGTTGCATAGTTTTGGAACGAAAAATATTTTAATTAAAGGTGGCCATGGCAATGCGCGTAAGGTGACAGACTATGTGCGCTTAGAAAATGGCGAACATTTTTGGTTGCAAACAACACGGTTTGATACGCCCAGAACCCATGGCACTGGCGATACAATTTCAGCAGCAATTACTGCCCAACTAGGGTTGGGCGTGACGCTGAAAACAGCGATTATTCATGCCAAAGCGTATGTCGATGCCACAATTCGTGATGGTATTGCAGTCGGTCATGGGCATGGGCCATTGAACCATTTTCCAAAAGTGACGGCTGAGAATCAGCCGGAGGTGTATGATGACATTTGACCCAACAGTATTAGCACGCTATTTTGTCTGTGGCACACAAGACGTGGCCAATGAGATAGTTTTTTGGGATGTGTTGACCCAAGCACTACAGTCAGGCATTACGCTGTTCCAATATCGGGAAAAAGGGCCTGGTGCTTTGACGGGGAATGATAAATTACGGGTGGCACAGCAGGTGCGTGAGTTAACCCGGCAATACGATGTACCGTTAATCATCGATGATGATGTGGCTTTGGCGTATGTCGTTCATGCGGATGGGGTGCATTTTGGGCAGGGAGATGGTGAGCCAGTTGAAAATATCCAAGCTGCCGGTGACCTTGTGGTTGGTATTTCGGTATCTAATCAGCAAGAATATGCGCGAATTGCGCACCTAGCCGGTATTGATCATATCGGCATTGGTCCTGTTTATCCAACAACTAGTAAGGCTGATGCCAAACCGGCTATTGGCGTTACGGGATTACAGACATTAGTGGCGACAAGCCAGTGGCCAAGTGTGGCCATTGGTGGGATTCAAGCAGATAACCTAGCTGATGTCTTAGCAACTGGTGTTGCCGGTGCGGCGGTAATTAGTATGATTAGTCAGAGTCAAGATATTGCAGCAACGCTGGCATTTTGGCAACAACTCACCACAAAAAAAGAGACATAAGGCTCTTTTTTTAAACGAATTGTTCTGATAGTTGAAGGAATTCATCGATATCTTGCTTAATTAAGTCAGCCCCAGCTTGCCAGAAGTCAGGTTGCGTCAAATCAACATCGAGATGCTTTTTGGCAAGTTCTTCAGCGGTCATATTAGCCGTATCTCGTAGCAATGCGATATATTTATCTTCAAAATTAGCTCCATCTTGTTGGGCACGCGCGTAAATACCCGCTGAGAAGAGATAACCGAAGGTATAAGGGAAGTTATAGAATGGGACAGAATCAATGAAGAAGTGGAGTTTTGATGACCAGAAGTGAGGATGGCGCACCTCTAACATGCCATCAAAAGCAGCTTCTTGCGCAGCATCCATTAATTCGTTCAAACGTTGTGGCGTCACAACCCCGTTTTGACGTTCGGTATAAAAAGCGTCTTCAAATAGGAAGCGCGCATGGATATTTAAAAACATCGCAATCGGATTGGTCATTTTAGCATCTAACAGTACCAGCTTTTCAGCGTCAGACTTTGCACCGCGAACATTGGCATCATTGACAATGAGTTCAGCGAACGTGGATGCCGTTTCGGCTACGTTCATGGCATAGGCATCGCGCCAAAGTGGTAGGTCAACAAGTTGTGCCGAGTGGAAGGCGTGTCCCAACTCATGGGCAATTGTCGCCGCATCATTAACAGAGCCCGTATACGTTAAGAAAATACGTGATTCATGTAAGTCAGGAACAGATTCCATGTAACCGCCGGGTTGTTTACCTGGTCGGTTCTCCGCTTCAATCCAGCGTTTATCAAAAGCCATTTTAGCAAAATCAGCCATTTTAGGTGAAAATTTTCCGAATTGTTCAATAATGAAAGCTGCGGCATCATCATAAGACACGTCGGTTGGTTGGTAATCGCCAACATGCGTTAAAGGCGCAACTTGGTCTTGCCAGCCGAGCTTTTCAAGACCCAAAAGTTGCTTCTTTCGTTCAAAGTAGGGTTTAAACATCGCCTTGTTGGCATCCACGACGGCCCACATCGCATCCAAAGTGGCCTGTGACATACGGTTCATTTCGAGTGGTTGTTCAAGATGTGACTGGTAGCCATGAGCCTTTTGGTTCGTTAAACGGAAACCGGCTAAATGATTGAGCGTATCGGCGGTGAGATTTTCGGCACTGGCCCACATTTTTTCGTAGCTCGCCATAATGTTGGCACGTGTTTCGTTGTTAGGTTCACCATCTAACATGTTCAAGGCTTGACCAGCAGAAATTTGTCGCTTTTGGCCATCTTCGGCATCCGTATAAGTTAGGGATAGACCAGCCGAAATCGTATCATAATGTTGGGACCAAGCTTGTTGCCCATCTAAATCAAATTGATTAATTAAGGCTTCGGTGTGATCATCTAGTAAGCGCTTGGCATCAGTGCGTAGCTCGGTGAGATAGAATTGAATGGGACGCAAACGTTCTGTTGCCAGAGCATCTGCAAATTCAGTGTCATCAAGTTGCAATAACAGTTTTTTAAATTGATTCATAGGTGCCGCAAAAGCGACAAAGAGTTGCCCAAGTTTGTCAAAATGAGGGCCGTAAGCACTGTTACCGTAATCAACTGATGCCCAACCATTAATGAAAATACTAATCGTCCCTAAGCCAGAACCGATTTTTTGTGCTAAATCAGACAAATCAGCAATCGTCTCGGCAGATGGCTGGGCTTGAGCGACCTGTTGTGCAAAGATTTGAATATCTTGCGCAACAGCCTGGTACTTGTTTGCCAGTTCTGGAGACGTAATGCCGCCGGGATAAATACTGTCTAAATCCCATGTCTGTGAATACACCATGTGAATACCTCTTTTATGATTTTCTTTCAAGTATACCATTTTATCATTTAAACATTGCAACATGATGAAAAAATTATCATGAAGTGACGTGAAAATAATAGAAAAATTGTTTGCGGGGATGTCGGCGGTAGTGTAAAATTGTTGTTTTAAGGGGTAAACAACTATGCAAAACTTAGTCAAATGGCTACTCGGCTTTGTATTGGTGATGATTGTGATTTTGGTAGTCGCCGGACAATATTTTTTCCACGTCGCCCAAGTGCGGGATCCAAAATCGCATCAGCCGGATGCATTACGTCAAAAAGATGATCCACTGTATCGCTATGAACATGCTTTTTTAGCACGTGACAAGCAAGTCTGGTATGAAACCACTGCTGACGGGCTTAAGCTTGATGCTTGGTATGTCCCAGCGGCACAAAAAACCAATAAAACGGCCATTTTGGCACATGGTTGGCATAATAATAAAACGACCATGGCGATTTATGGTGAATTATTCCATGAGTTAGGCTACAACGTGTTAATTCCAGATAACCGCGCGCACGGGCAATCACAAGGTAAAATCATTGGCTATGGTTGGCGTGATCGGCGTGACTATATCCAATGGTTGAACCAAATCATTGCCCGCAATGGCCAAGATTCAGATATTGTCATGTATGGGATGAGCATGGGTGCGGCCACGGTCTTATCCACTTCTGGTGAGGCTGACTTGCCTAAGCAAGTCAAGGCCGTGATTGCTGATTCGTCGTATACAAGTTTACTGGAGGAAATCAAACACGAAGCCGGTGAAATGTATCATTTACCGTGGTTCCCACTGGTAAATGTTGTTTCCGGTATTTCTAAGTTACGCGCCGGTTACTTTTATGCGGAGGCTAGTCCGCTTAAGCAAGTGGCTAAAAGCAAGACGCCGACGTTCTTGATTCATGGCGACGCGGATACGTTTGTCCCAACCAAAATGGTCTATCCATTGTACGAGGCCCTCAAGGTACCAAAAGCACTTTGGGTCACTTCTGGTTCAAAGCATGTGCAAAGTTTCCACGATCACCCACAGGCCTATCGTGATAAGATTCAAGCTTTCTTAGCGCAGTATGATCAATAATTTAAAAAACACCAGTCTATCGCCGATAGACTGGTGTTTTTTATCAAATGGCTTTATGGACATGATATAATAATGGAGATAAAATGAGGAAATGATGATGATATGATATCATCATCAAATGCAACAAATAAGTTCACAAAGGATAAAATCAGCATGTCAGAAGTGGTTGATCAAGCGCCAATAGCCAAGCAGTGGCGGCGTGTCGTTGTTAAAGTGGGCACGAGTAGTATTGTCGATGCGGCCGGTGAAATTAAATATCCTGTCATCAACCGGTTAGCCCAAACCTTAACCCAGCTCGAACAAACTGGGTATGAGGTGATTTTAGTGACATCTGGTGCCATTGGTGTGGCCCTCAAACAAATGCATCAAACAAAACGCCCAACAGAAATTCCAGCCCAGCAGGCCTTAGCCGCGATTGGTCAAAGTTATTTGATGGCGATTTATAATCAAAGTTTTGCGTTTTATCAGCAACACGTGGGTCAAGTCCTGTTGACTTATGATGTGTTTCATAACAAGCAAATGTTACGCCATACCATCGATGCCATTGCGGCCATGTTGCAGCAGCGTGTGATTCCAATCATCAACGAAAATGATGTGATTGCTGTCGATGAGTTGGATCACCAACATTCATTTGGCGATAATGACCGCCTTGCCGCCATGGTAACGCATGAGACGAATGCTGATGCGTTGATTGTCTTAAGCGATATCGATGCACTGTATACGGCCAATCCGCACGTTGACCCAACAGCACAACCCATTCCGTTGGTAACCGCGGTGACGGATAGTCTACGCGCCGGTGCACGGGGATCGTCAACGCTTGGGACAGGTGGGATGGCCACCAAGTTAGTGGCAGCCGATTATTTGTTGCAGCATGGGCGACAAATGGTATTGATTAATGGCGAAAATCCGGCTACGATTTTAGAAGTCTTAGCGGGCGAGCCAGTTGGCACATTGTTTAAGGGGGAATAAATCAGATGGCATTAAGTGTACAAGAAATGGGGCAACGTGCCAAAAAGGCCACAGCACAAGTTGCGGGGTTGTCTTTGGCGACCCGAAACGCCTTACTTAAAAATATGGGTGCCGCCTTGTTGATGCGCCAAGACGAAATTATCGCAGCCAATCAACAAGATTTGGCCGAGTACGGGGCGAGTTTGAGTCGGCCGATGCAAAAGCGATTGACACTGGATTCAGACGCCTTAACGGCGATTGCTGAGTCGTTGGTTGCCGTTGCTACCTTGCCAGATCCGCTCGCTGGTCCTTATGACACGTGGGAAAATCATGCGGGTTTGAAGATTGTGAAAAAAATTGTGCCGTTGGGCGTGGTGGCGATGATTTATGAAGCACGGCCCAATGTCACCGTGGATGCGGCTGCCTTAGCTTTGAAGTCGGGCAATGCTGTCATTTTGCGTGGCGGTAAAGAGGCGATTCACAGTAATACAGTGCTAGCCACGATTTTACGGGATGTGCTGATTGATCAAAACTTAAACCCAGATATTATCCAACTTATCACAGATACCACCCACGAATCAGTTAACACGCTACTACATATGCGTGAGGCCATTGACGTTTTGATTCCACGGGGCTCAGCTGCTTTCATTGATTATGTGGTGGCCAATGCGACCGTCCCTGTGATTGAAACCGGTGCGGGTAACACGCATATTTTTGTGGATGCCTCTGCTGATCAAGCCGCTGCTTTACGGATTATTCATAATGCGAAAACGCAAAAACCAGCTGTTTGTAACGCGGCTGAAAAACTATTAATCCATGAAGCGATTGCTCAAGAATTTTTACCAAAAATTGCGGATGATTTAATTGCCGCACGGGTGGCGTTGCGCGGTGATCAAGCCAGTTTGGGGATTGATGGCCGCCTTACCCCAGCCAGTGACGCTGACTGGGATACGGAATATAATGATTTGGTGATGGGCATTAAGATTGTGCCGGACGTCACGGCGGCGATTAATTGGGTGAACGCGCATACGACACATCATTCAGAGACCATCATTAGCCAAGACTCTGATAACATTGCGGCATTTATGAACCAAGTCGATGCGGCAGTGGTTTATCAAAACGCTTCTAGTCGCTTCACTGATGGGTTTGAATTTGGTTTTGGGGCAGAGATTGGGATTTCAACGCAGAAGTTACACGCACGGGGACCAATGGGTTTGCCGGCCTTGACGACAATCAAATACGAAGTCTTTGGCGATGGCCAAATTCGGGCATAAAAAAAGTGTTGCAGTCATCCTGCAACACTTTTTTGTTTAAGCTAATACTTTGAGCATAAGTTGTTGGAAATCCGTGACAAAACGATCGGTATCCACCAGAATGGCAGCTTTGGTTGTGGTTGGTTCTAAGAGTTTTGCTTTATCACCAATTGTACGACCATAATCACCGCTTTCACGATCATACGTCACGTGCATGGCTAAAGGCATCGTCGTCACATAAGATGGGTCAATCCCAACAGCGACTGCCAATGGGTCGTGTAAGGCGGCGCCTTTCTTGTCGATGTCAAGATTGTAATAGGCATCAATATAGAAATCCATTAAATCAGCATATTTTGTGGCAGCGACCGTGCCCAAAGCGCGCCAAGCGGCTGTTTCTTTTTTGGTGAGTAACGTCCGCAATGTCACATCAAGGCCGACCATCGTCAAATTCTTTTGGTGCGTGAAGGCATAATCAGCGTCTTCTGGGTCTTGATGAATGTTGGCTTCGGTAAATGGTGTCACATTGCCCGGTACGGTCAAGGCACCACCCATTAAGGTCGTATTGCCAATGAGTTGGGCCACTTCAGGGTCTTTTTTGATGGCTGTGGCTAAGTTGGTCAATGGGCCGGTCGGGATAAAGATCAAGTCATCACCGTATTGGTGTGCTGCTTCAATCAAAAATTCGACGCCAGATTGAGCCTCAACGGCGCGTGGCGCCGTAGCTAAATCCACTTCACCGACACCATTTTTACCATGAATCAGTTGTGAAATTTCCATGACGTCAAAATGATCAGTCGTTGATGAGTGGCTTTCGCCGAGGAAAACGGGGACATCATCTGCACCGAGGAGATGCAGTAAGTTTAATGAATTTTGGGCGGCCGTTGTCACCAACGTATTACCGTAACTTGAAATAATACCAATCAAGTCAACGTTAGGATCGCCCACGGCATAAGCGAGCGCTAAAGCATCATCGATACCTGTATCCAAATCGAGGATCATTTTCTTTTGAGCCATAATCGTGTTGTGCGCAGGCAGCTGGTGACCTGTGAGCACATTTCCTCCAATAAAATTGATACCTTTATTATACGCACTCTGAAGAAATTTTGCGTGCTATGACGTATTTTGCGTATAATAAACTTTAAATACATTAGCGTTGAAAGGATGTGCGGGTCAAGCGCACAGTTTAAACAAATGACACAAGAACCATACGATATTGCCATTATTGGCGGTGGCCCAGTGGGCATGTTTGCAGCTTTTTATGCGAGCTTACGTGACATTAAGGTCGTTTTGATTGAGAGCTTGGCCATACTAGGCGGTCAAGTGATGTCCTTATATCCTGAAAAACGTATTCTTGATGTGGCGGGCTTTCCAGGTGTGAAAGGGGCAGACTTTATTGCAGCCTTAGACCAGCAGTTAGGCATGTTTCCCGTCGATGTGAAGTTAAATACGACGGTGACCAATGTTGAACAAGCAACCGACTTATTTCATTTGGCGACGAGTCAAGGGGAAACCATTCAAGCTAAAACGGTGATTATCACGACTGGAAAGGGTGCCTTTGAACCACGGAAAATGCAAGTTGATGGGGTAGAGGATCTGGTGGGTCAAGGCGTGCATTATTTTGTGACGCAACCACAAGTTTTTAAAAATCGCCACATTGCGATTGCTGGCGGTGGGGATTCAGCAGTTGATATGGCGGTTATGTTCAATGATATCGCTGCCTCAACGCGTTTGATTCATCGTCGAGAAACTTTTCGTGCGATGGAACAAAGTGTTAACGCGTTGAACGCCTCGGACGTTATCCAAGAAACACCCCAAAAAATCGTGGCAATTGAGAAGTTGGCAGATGGGCAATTACAGTTGACATTAGCGCATGTGAAAGACGACCAAAAAAACCATGTTATCCTGGTTGATGATTTGATGATTAACTATGGTTTTATTTCGGAACGTCAAACGATCGAAAGTTGGGCGATTCAACCCGCATTGTCTGGGAACGGTTTTGCGGTTGATCAGGAAATGCGGACTAATATTCCTGGTGTTTTTGCAATTGGGGATGCCAACCACTATGCTGGGAAAGCTGATTTAATTGCGGTCGGGTTTGGTGAGGCACCAACCGCTGTCAATGCGGCTATTCGTTACTTTGATCCCCATCGTGGCGGCCCTGTACATTCCAGTTCATTGACGTTAAAAACGGATGATTTAGGCCCTGAGCCAAAATAAAAAGCAGCCAAACTTGGCTACTTTTTATTTCACATGATTTTGGATCGTGACTTTACCAGTTTGATAATCAATCGTGATCCCAGGCTGGACGTTGAAAATCCAGTAATTTAAGTTTAACGTTTTTCCGTTGTCTTGCACAGATTTGGCCATATAATGGACACCACGCGCAATGCGTTCAGTGCCAACATACAAGGGGGTAACTTGCCCACGAATTTTGATGTTAGGGTGTTGATTGATGGCTTGACGGATATCATCCTCAGGTACGAGTTGACCAGGATAAGCGTTTTGAACACGTGTCCCGGCAATCATATTTTCCGTCACCATGGTTGGCATTCCAAAAAACTGGTAGCCGACAAGATGAGACTTGTTCCATAACGCTTGTTTGCCTTTGCCAAGTTTGACGTTGGGATTGCGGTGGTAGCCACCGACCCATTTCGTGCCATCAAACCGATCATTGATGAACCAGCCAGAGGGTCTGACTTGATAGTCAATTGTGTCCGGTCGTGGCGTTACCTTATTAATAGCGTCACGACTGGCCACAAAGTTGGCTTGTTGGGTACGGCCAAGTGCGTCTAATGGTGATAGACTCAAACCATCCACTGGGCGTAGCTTAGAGCCATGTGAAGGAAAGGTTTCCTGCATCTCGGCGGGTGTAAAAGTGGCCTTATTTTGATTAATATGCACAAGGTCACCGTCTAGCGTGCCATCCCATTGCAAGTTCAGCAAGGCTTGGTTGTCGGGTGCTGAAACCGTCGCATATTTGGATTGTTGGGTTGTTGGAACTGGGTGTTGGGTTTGATTATTTTGCCAAAGATAAAAGCCGATCAGTAGTAATAAGATAACTGATCCAATCAACTGTTGTTTAGGGGATGGGTTTTGTCGTCGCGTTGTGCGTTTTCTAGCCATGATTATTCTCCATTTTGAAGCTCATAACAGCATATCATTTTTCTACAAAAATGAAAAACAGTGCGGCAAACATCAGCTGAACTAAAAAGTCATGGCGTTTAAGAAGCGTTGAATCCGCGGATCATGTGCTTGGAAAAAACCGGCTGACGGGCCATCATAACCTATTTTACCATCTTCCATGAAAATGATTTTATCGGCAACGGCTTGCGCAAATGCTAAATTATGGGTGACAATCACCATGGATTTCTTTTGATCAGCGAGATCGCGTAAGACACGTAAGACTTGGGCTTCTAACTCAGGATCCAACGCACTGGTAGGTTCGTCAAGTAGCAGGTAATCGGGCTGCATAGCCAAGGCGCGGAGAATGGCGACGCGTTGTTGTTGCCCACCGGATAGTTGATACGGATAGCGGGGAGCGAGGGCGGCCATATCAAATTGGGTCAACAGGCTGTTGGCTTGTGCAGTCGCTTGATCGGCTGGGATGCCCTTGACTTTAATCGGCCCTTGGGTGAGGTTTTTAAGTACCGTTAAGTGGGTAAATAAAGCTTTTTCTTGGAAAACCATGCCAAAATGCTGCCGAACGGCTAATAATTTTGGTGCGGTTAGTGGCTGACTCAAATCAAGCGTCTGTTCGCCAATGGTTAAAGTACCAGACGTTGGTTGCGCTAATAGATTTAAAGTGCGCAGCAGCGTTGATTTACCCGAGCCAGATGGTCCAAGAATGACGGTTGTTTGTTCAGCGGGAAAAGTTGTGGATACTTGATCTAAGGCGCGGCGGTCGCCATATTGTTGGACTAAATTTTTGACAGTAATCATTGGGCAAACCTCGATGTATAGCGTTCTAACTGATGTTGGGCAATCGATAAAATGGTGGTGAAGACGGCATAAACAAATGCAGCCAAGATGTACATGGTCAGAATCTGATAATTTTCAGCAGCAATTTGTTGACTGAGGTAAAACATTTCCACAATGGTAATCACGCTGGCGAGTGAGGTATCCTTCAACAAACCGATTAAAGCATTGCTTAACGGTGGGATTGAAATCCGCGCTGCTTGTGGCAAAATGACATCCGCAAAGACTTGCCAGCGATTCATCCCCAATGATTCAGCAGCTTCAATTTGGACACGAGGGACCGACGAAATCGCAGCACGGACACTTTCCGAGGCATAGGCCCCCGTATTAAGGGAGAAAACGGTAATCGCTGATAGCCAAGCGTTGGCAAAGAGTGTCACATGTGCGCTGGGGAGGCCGTAAAACACAATAAATAATTGCACAATCATGGGTGTTGATCGAAAAAGCCACACGTAAAAGCCGGCAATGACTTTAAGTCCCCGCAGTAGCAAGCGCGGAATCGGCGCTGCTGGCAACTTGGCTAAACGAATGAGCGCCGTGATGACGGCAAATACAAGTGCTAAAGCAAATGATATGACGGTTAGTGGTAACGTATAAATTAATGCGGCCCGAAAAAGTTGGGGCAGATATTGGCCGGCGAGGGGGATAAAATCAGACATGGGTAGGGTTCCTTTTAGCGACGATTTGGTTCAATTAACGTTTGAGCCGTGAACCGGTTGGTTTATGGCTGGGTGAGATCAGTATTGAAGTATTTGCGTGACAATTTTTTGAGCGTGCCATCAGCTTGTAAGTCTTTCAGGGCATTATTAATGGCCTTTTGAAGGGCTGTATTTTGTTTGTTAAGCAGTGGTGCGGCTGGTGTTGCAGGACTTTCTTGGCTTAAATCAACGGCTGTTGTGGCAGCGTCAGGATTGGCTTTTTTCCATGTGGCATAAGCGCCTAAGTCATTGAGTGCGCCGTCAGCGCGCTTGGTTGTCACTAAATTCATGGCTTCGGTCATACCAGGGACAGCAACAATGTCAGCACCGCTTTTTTTAGCAAGGGCACCAAAGTTCGAAGTCGTTGATTGTGCCATCTTTTTACCTTTAAGATCAGCTAACGTGTTGAGATGGGGTTCATCGGTACGCTTGATGAGGACCGTTTTAGCATATAGATATGGTGTGGCAAATAAGTAAGCTTTTTGACGCTCTGGGGTGATACCGACATCGTTGAAAACGACATCATAACGTTTAGCACCAAGGCCTGCAATGAGCGAATCCCACTTTGTTTGGACGTATTTGGGTTTCAAACCGAGCTTTTTAGCAATGGCAGTTGATAAGTCCACTTCAAAGCCGGTTAATTGGCCGTTTTGACGGTAAGAAAATGGCGCAAAAGTCCCTTCTAATCCGATAGTTAGCGTGCCAGGGGTGATCGTTTGTGAGGCTTCCTTTGGCCGGGCTTGATGTTGGGTGAGGCCGATAGCTAAGCCGGCTACAACAACGAGGCTGGCGACGATGATGATGATTTTTTTCATTTTGCTTCTCCTGTGGGCAAATAAAAAGCGCCAACTAGTGAAATACCTAGTTGGCGCTGCGTTAGTCCGTATGATAGTTTGATCAAATGTATGTCAAAATACCGGTGCTAAACAAAGCGCCAGTGTGAGCAATATTCAGTTGCTACGATTAACTTTAACATAACATCCTCCAAAACAACCTCATTCTAGCGATGATTCAAACACTTGTCAATGTTTTTTTACTTTGTTAGTTCCCATTCGGCCTTAAACTGGTCTAGGAAGTCTAACATGAATTGATGCCGGGTTTCGGCTATTTGACGGGATGTATCGGTGTTGAGGTGCGCTTTAATGTGTAACAATTTTTCGTAAAAATGATTAATTGTTGTACCGTCAGTTTGTCGATACTGCGTCTTGTTATGAATCGTGCGTGGGGGAATTGTCGGATCGTAGAGCACACGGTTTTTCACAGCACCATAGGTGATGGTGCGGGCAATCGCAATGGCGCCGATGGCCTCAAGGCGGTCGGCATCTTGAACGATTTGGCCGTTGATGTCTAGTGGCGCTGCTTGACCAGCTAGTGTCTTTGACCATGACATATTGTCAATAATATGAAAAATTTGTGTCTGAACGCGAGGTGATACTGCAATGGTGGTCAAAAAATCAGCCAGTGCGTTTTTGGCTGCGACCACTTCGGCTGGCGTGTCAAATAATTTATCATCGTAGACATCATGCAATAAAGCAGCGGCTTGTACGATAAACGGATCTGCAGTTGGTTCTTGAGCTAAAATTTTGTTGGCTAAGCCAACTACGCGGTCAATGTGGTCAACACTATGGCCGGATTGATCAGCAGCTAAGGCTTGCTGCATATAATGGGTAATTTGGGTGAGTTGCGACATCGACATAAAATGGCCTCCTGTTTAACCGAACGGTAATTCTTTTTACTTTAGCATTTTGGCTAAGATTTGCATAGCTAGACCAGCGGCACAACCCGTTGGAAAACAACCTTAAAAAACTATGAAATGCGGTTGAAATTCGTTATAATTAGCATAGTAAAGACTGCCTCATACGGCCAAAGTCACGTGACAAAACACGCGAATTAGAAAGAGAGACTCATATGTCAGAACCAAATAACGTCTTGTTTAATACAGCTAATCTCACCGATTCAGCTGTCATTTACGACAAGTTTTCCAAAGCGGAACAACAATTTTCTGTGAAGAAAGATCAAACTTTTTATATCACAACGCCGATTTACTACCCATCTGGGAAGTTACAATTGGGTAATACTTATACGACTGTGTTAGCTGATGCCGCAGCACGTTACCACCGTTTGCTTGGTGAAGATGTGTTCTTTTTGACTGGGACCGACGAACATGGTCTTAAGATCCAACAAAAAGCGAAAGCAGCCGGTGTATCCGAAATTGCCTATTTGGATGGGATGGCCGAACAGATTAAAGCACTCTGGCAATTGATGGATATTTCCTATGATGACTTTATTCGGACAACAGAACCACGCCATGAAAAAGCCGTGCAAAAAATCTTTACGACATTGCTTGAAAAGGGTGATATTTACAAGGGTGAATATGAAGGATGGTATTCTGTTTCCGATGAAGAATACTTTACTGAATCACAATTAGCAGAAGTTTATCGTGATGAAAATGGTCAGGTAACAGGCGGGAAAGCCCCTTCTGGTCACGAAGTTGAATTAGTCAAAGAAGAAGCGTACTTCTTTAAGATGAGCAAGTACGCTGATTGGCTACTTGATTATTACAAGACGCACCCAGAATTTATTCAACCAGAAGCACGCATGAATGAAATGATTAACAATTTCATTGCGCCTGGTTTGGAAGATTTGGCTGTGACGCGAACGGCTGTTGATTGGGGTATTCCTGTACCAGGGGATGAAAAGCACGTCATCTATGTGTGGATTGATGCCTTGTCAAACTATATTACGGCTTTGGGCTACGATACTGACGATACGGCGCTGTTTGATAAGTTATGGCCAGCCAATGTGCAATTGGTGGGGAAGGAAATTGTTCGCTTCCACACGATTTACTGGCCAATTATGTTACACGCCTTGGGCATTGATTTGCCAAAGACGATCATCGGTCATGGTTGGTTAGTCATGAAAGACGGCAAGATGTCAAAGTCAAAGGGAAATGTGATTTACCCTGAAGTGCTTGAAGAACGTTATGGCTTGGATGCCGTACGTTACTATTTGCTACGCGCGATGCCATTTGGTAATGATGGGGTCTTTACACCAGAAGACTTCGTTGCCCGTGTGAACTTTGATTTGGCCAATGATTTGGGTAACTTGCTCAATCGCACAGTGGCCATGATTAACAAGTATGAAAACGGGATTGTGCCAGAATTGCATACTGGTAAGACCGACTTTGACGAAGGGTTGGTTCAAACAATTGAAGCGGCGATTGTTGATTACAACAAGCATTTCCAAGCGATGCGAACAGCTGATGCCTTAGAAAGTGTTTGGACAATTATTCGCCGTGCTAATAAGTACATCGATGAAACACAACCATGGGTTTTGGCTAAGGATGAGACGCAAAAGGCTGTGTTATCAAATGTCATGGCCCATTTGGCTGGGGCTTTGCGTGTGGCAGCTGTCTTGTTACAACCGGTTTTGACGCAAGCACCAAAGAAAATTTACGAACAGTTAGGCTTTGACTACCCTGAAAACGGTGTGAAAATTGCTGGTTTGACTTTTGGTAAGTTGCCAACGGGTGGTCAAGTGGTGAAGAAGGGTGAACCAATTTTCCCACGTCAAGATGTCGACGCTGAAGTGGCCTTTATTTCAGGTCTGGTGTCAAAAGACACCAAGGGTAAGGGCCGTGCTGCCAAGGAAGCAGCTAAGAAGGCAGCCGCTGAAGCCGAAGCAGCCGCAGAACCAGCCCGTGAATTGATTACTTATGATGATTTTGCGAAAGTCGAAATTTTGGCAGCTAAAATTACGGCTGGTGAACTTGTTGAAAAATCTGACAAGTTGTTGAAGTTCACGCTCGATGATGGCTCAGGTAAGCCACGTCAAATTTTGTCAGGTATTCGCAAGTGGTATGCTGATCCAGCTGTATTGGTTGGGAAAACAGTTGCGATTGTGGCGAACATGAAACCACGTAAGATGGCGGGTGAAGTTTCGGAAGGTATGATTTTGTCAGCGGAGAAAAACGACATTGTCACGGTAACAATCTTGCCAGACACGATTGAACCTGGTTCAGGAATCGAATAATTGGTCTGTACGATCGCTGGCCGCGTGCAATTTTGTGTCATGGCAGCCATTTTGAAGTGAAGCGCTCACATTAATGTACATTTATTCACAACCACTCACGTGATTAGCAGGTGAGTGGTTGTTTTTTGATAAAGGATGTTAGCTATCGGTAACCGTATTTTAGGCATAAATTTTGTGATTTTATGAACGAATACAAGTGCTTCTATTCGCTCATAAACCAACTTTGTGCTATAATATTGGTGTTGACATAAGTCAAAAATTTTTGGAGGATCTAAACACATGACTGTTAAGATTGGTATTAACGGATTTGGACGTATTGGCCGTTTGGCTTTCCGTCGTATTCTTGAATTGTCAGACACAGCTTCAGACATCGAAGTTGTTGCAATTAACGATTTGACTTCACCAGAAATGTTGGCATACTTGTTGAAGTATGACTCAATTCACGGTGTATTGAAGGCTGATGTTTCATCTGATGAAACTGGTATTATCGTTAACGGTAAGCACTACACAGTTTACGCAGAACGCAACGCAGCTGACTTGAAGTGGGTTGAAAACGATGGTGTTGAATATGTATTGGAAGCTACTGGTTTCTATACTTCAGCCGAAAAGTCACAAGCTCACTTGGATGCCGGTGCCAAGAAGGTTTTGATTTCAGCACCAGCTGGTAAGGTTCCTACAGTTGTTTACGGTGTTAACCAAGACATCTTGAAGCCAGAAGACACAATCGTTTCTGCTGGTTCATGCACAACGCAATCATTGGCACCTATGGCAAATGCTTTGTCAAAGGAATTCGGTGTTAAGACTGGTTTGATGTTGACAGTCCACGCTTACACAGCTTCACAAAGCTTGCAAGATGGTCCTAAGACTTCAAACTTCGCAAAGCGTCAAGCTAACCGCGATGCTGCATCAAACTCATTGCCACACTCATCAGGTGCTGCCAAGGCTATCGGTCTTGTTGTGCCTGAATTGGATGGTAAGTTGACTGGTTCAGCTATCCGTGTCCCAGTACCTGCTGGTTCAATTACTGAATTGTCAGTAATCTTGGACAAGGAAGTAACTGTTGACGAAGTGAACGCAGCAATGAAGAAGTACGAATCAGACTCATTTGGTTACAACGGTGATGGTTTGGTTTCAACTGATATCATTGGTGACACACACGGTACAGTCTTTGATCCAACACAAACTGAAATCGTTTCAGGTGACGGTGCACAACTTGTTAAGGTTGCTGCATGGTACGATAACGAATACGGTTTCACTTCAAACATGATCCGTACATTGTTGTACTTCGCAACTTTGTAAGATAAATCGCAATTTTCAAACCTGCTTCGGCAGGTTTTTTGCGTTCTAACAGTCTTTTCAACGGATTTATGCTATACTTTATTCAGTAATTTGAAAGAGGATTCGCGTGTGAAGGTTGCATTTTCGTCTGACAATCATTTTGATTTAAATAAAATAGATGTTCAACGGGCCATGCATGTGCAGGCACTTTATTTATTGAACCAAAATGTCACATTGTATGTGATTGCCGGAGACTTGTTTAATGATTTTGAACAATCATTGGCTTTTGCACGTGACATGCAGACCGCTTTGGCTGATAAAATCCAAATTCGATTTTTAGCAGGTAACCATGACATGGGGCGCGGCGTCACTTATGACGAATTGGAAAGTGATTTAGATCCGCTATACTTCCATAATAAATTTATTGATTTGACACCGGATGTGCGCTTAATTGGTAATAACGGTTGGTATAATTACGATTTTGTGGGTCAAGATTATACAACAGAACAAATTTTGCAGTTTAAAAACAATTTCTGGTTCGACCGTCGGATTCAACAACCAGTCTCAGATCAGGAACGTTTTGACCGTAATATGGCGCAATTACAAGCACAATTTGATGCCGCAGATCGGAAGCAAACCGTGGTGGTGTCACACTTTGTGCCACGAACAGATTATATTAAACGCTTTCCATATGGCAATACACGGCTGGATATGGCAAATGCGTTATTAGGGAGTCAAGCGCTCGGGGATAAACTGGACCAATCATATACGATTAATACGATTACTGGGCATCTTCACGTGCATCCAGCACCGTTGAAGGTTGGGAATAATACGTATTATAATGCTGCTGTTGGGTACAACACGGCACGTGTTCATGAGTGGGCAAGTGATGATTTCATTACAGAGTGGCAAAATCGCTTGGTTATCCTTGAATTTTAAGGCACGCAGTGGCGTGTTTTTTTTATTTTCAAGAATTAGTTTGACTATCGAAATAAATCGTGCGATAATTTCAATATTAGATATTTCGATAGTCGAAGTATTAGACGAAAGGAAAAGCGCTCAAGTGAGGCCGTTATTGCAATCAGGTAATATTGGCAACGGATCGGAAGCGCACTGAAGACTTATGCCAGTTCTCACAACAACCGAAATTATGGCACTGATTCCGAATCGTTATCCAATCTTGTATATGGATTACGTTGAAGAAATGGTGCCAGATGAATCGATTGTCGCTGTTAAAAATGTGACAATTAATGAACAGTTTTTCCAAGGACATTTCCCTGGTAATCCAGTGATGCCAGGCGTCTTGATTATTGAATCACTCGCTCAAGCAGCCTCGATCTTAATTTTGTCATCCCCACAATTTAAAGGGAAGACAGCCTACATGACGGGTATCGATGATGCCAAGTTTAAAAAGATGGTTGTGCCGGGCGATGTGTTGAAGTTACATGTGACATTTGGTAAGTTACGCGCCAACATGGGTAGCGTATTGGTTGAAGCTAAAGTTGATGGGAAGACAGCAACCTCTGCCGAATTGATGTTTGTTGTTTCGCCAGATGAAAAAGATGAATGAAGCCGTTACATTAGAATTTGAAGAATTAAATAGTGAACTCGTCGATGTGTTTAATAATGTGATGTGGATTGAAGAAGCCGCGTTAAAGCAAAGTGATTTTTCAGATATTACGTTAAAAGATATGCATACAATCGATGCCATATCTATGTATTCTGAAAAAAGTGCCTCACAAGTCGCGAAGATGATCCACTTAACGCCCAGCGCAATGACAACTGCCATTGATAAGCTCGTTGAAAAAGGATATGTTGAGCGGCGTCGGTCTAATAAGGATCGTCGGGTGGTTCGCCTTGGGCTGACCCATAAAGGGCGGGTTGTGTATCGTGCCCACCAAGGATTCCATCGTGATTTGGCACACAATTTGCTAAAAGATATGCAACCCAGTGAAATGGATACGGTAAAGCGTGCCATTCATAATTTGGTGAGTTATCTTGCAAACGTTATTAAGCAGTAAAAAGGGGAGTTATGGAACACTTAAAAATCGTGGCCTCGGCGCGTCAAGTGCCTAGCCGCCTGGTGACGAATGACGAATTGAGTACCATGATGGAGACCAACGATGATTGGATCTATACGAGGACAGGGATTCGTCAACGTCAAGTGGTGACCACGGAAAATACGAGCGATTTAGCCATTCAAGTGGCTGAGCAGTTACTGGCAAAGGCCCAAGTATCTGCTGAAAGTTTGGACTTTATTGTTGTCAGTACGATGTCACCAGACAGTTTGTCACCAAGTACGGCTGCCATTGTCCAAGGCGCGATTGGGGCCAATCAAGCCTTTGCGTTTGATTTGAGTGCCGCTTGCTCGGGGCTGGTTTATGGCATGAGCGTGGCCTCAAGTCTATTGTCAACCCGATACCGTCGTGGTTTGGTGATTGGCGCCGAAGTCTTATCAAAGCTCGTGGATTGGCAAGACCGCACGACGGCCGTGTTGTTTGGCGATGGCGCCGCTGGTGTACTTGTTGAGACAACAGATGAAGCGATTGGGCTACTGAGTGAAGAGTTGCGGACATTTGGTGATAAGGGCGATAACTTAGTGGCTGGCCGCTTTGGTAATGCCAACCCGTTTTCGGGTGACATTACACCAGCAGATCCTTACTTCCACCAAAACGGCCGTGAGGTGTATAACTTTGCAACGCGCGAAGTGCCGGATGCGCTAGCAGCAGCGTTGGCCAAAGCGCAACTCTCAGCAGATGATGTGGATTATTATTTGTTACATCAGGCCAATGCGCGTATTGTGTCAACAATTGCCAAACGTTTTGGGCAACCAGAAACCAAGTTCCCAACCAATATGGCCAGCAACGGTAACACGAGCGCGGCTAGCATTGGGATTCTCTTGGATGAATTGGTTGAATCAGGCCAAGTGCATGCCGGTCAAACCATTGCTTTAGTAGGTTTTGGTGGTGGCTTGACGGTGGGTGCGCAAATTTGGAAAATTTAAACAACATCGGTGTAGTCGGCTGCACCGCAAAAATCTAACGAAAATACTGAAAAAATACTAGGAGACGAACACTATGACAGATGCAGAAATTTTTGACAAGGTTAAGGAAATTTTGGTTGACCAATTTGATTTGGAAGAAGACGAAGTGTCATTAACAACTGACTTGACAAATGACATCGATGCCGATTCTTTGGACTTGTTTGAAGTTTTGAACCGTGTCGAAGACGACTTTGACATCAAGTTGGCCGTTGCTGAAGACATCAAGACAACCCAAGACTTGGTTGACAAGGTTAAAGAACAATTGGCAGCTTAATGTGACAGGTGATCATGATTGAATGGTCACGTACATAGTATACGAGTTAAAAAGGAAAATAAAATGGTAGTAAACGTAGAGAACCCGCTTTTTAAAAAACTTGGCATGAAGTATCCCATCGTTGAAGGTGGGATGACTTGGGCTGGTACCGGTGCATTGGCTGCAGCAATTTCTGAAGCGGGTGGTTTAGGCTTTATCGGTACCGGTTATTGGCACGGTGAAGATGTCCGTAAAGAAATCAAACGCGTCAAGGCATTGACGGATAAGCCATTTGGTGTCAACGTGATGCTTTTGAGTCGCCATATTCGGGAAGTCTTTGACGTTATCATTGAAGAAGGCGTGAAAGTGGTTGCTACAGGAGCGGGTGATCCGTCACCATTCTTGGATGAACTACACGCGGCAGGTATTATTGTGATGCCGGTTGTGCCTTCTGTGTCATTGGCTAAGATGATGGAAAAGAAGGGTGTCGATGCCGTGATTGCTGAAGGGATGGAATCTGGTGGGCATATCGGTATGTTGACAACGATGACGTTGGTACCACAAGTAGTCGATGCCGTTGATATTCCAGTGATTGCTGCTGGTGGTATTGGCGATGGTCGTGGTGTTGCCGCAGCCTTCATGTTAGGTGCTGCTGGTGCCCAAATGGGGACGCGTTTCTTGACGGCAACAGAATCTGAAATTCACCCGAACTTTAAAGAAAAAATCATTAAAGCCAAGGATATTGACACGATTGTTACCGGCCAACTCATGGGTAATCGTGCACGTGTTTTGAAGAATAAGATGGCCAAGAATTTCGTTAAAAACGAAGTCTTTGAAATCCAAAAAGAAAAGCCAGATGCGGCCGCAATTGAAAAGTTGGAATCCGGTACTTTACGTCGCGCTGTTCAAGAAGGTGACAAAGAGGGCGGCGCTTTCATGGCTGGTCAAATCTCTGGTTTGATCAAAGATGAAAAGCCAGCCGCCCAAATTCTGTCTGACATTTGGGCAGAAGCAACTGACTTGATGGGTATTGAAAATACAACATTGTAACCACAGCGCTGACACGTCAGCAAATTTTACATGGGGACTAATATGAAATTAGGTATCTTATTTAGCGGTCAAGGCGCGCAAAAAGCTGGCATGGGTGCCGACTTATACGCAGCATTGCCCGCTTACCGTGACACAATTGACCAAGCGTCAGCCATCTTAGGCTATGATTTACAAGCTGTGGCCAATGACGAAACAAAAATCACGCAAACAGCTTACGCACAACCTGCTATTTTGGCGATGAGCAACGCGATTATTAACGCATTAGGTGAGAATTTACCAATGCCAGTAGCCGGGTTGGGCTTGAGCTTGGGTGAATATTCGGCGTTGACTGCCAGTGGGGCTATGGGATTTGAACAAGCCGTGGCGATTATCAAAGACCGTGGCATCTACATGCAGACAGTCGGTGCGGCGAATCCAGGTAAGATGGTTGCCGTGATGGGTGATGATCAAGCGTTGGTAGAAGATGTGTTGACATCATTGCAGGCAGCAGGCAAGCAAGTTTACCCAGCCAACTATAATACGTTTGCGCAACTGGTCATTGGTGGTGTGGCTGAAGATGTTGATGAGGCCATGGCAGCCTTAACTGAAGCAGGTATTCAACGACTCGTTGAATTACCCGTGTCAGGGGCCTTCCATACACCATTGTTAAAAGATGCAGCTGTGCAGTTGACAACACGTCTGGCGGGCGAAACTTTCAACGAGACCCAATATCCAGTTTATTCAAATACGACGGGGGCATTATTTACGGCTGACACGTTATTTGAAACACTGACAAAACAAATTATTTCACCCACTTACTTTGCGCAAGCAATGGAGAAAATGTTGGCTGATGGCGTCGATACATTTATTGAAGTTGGGCCATCAGACACGTTAATTAAATTCGCCAAGAAAATTGCACCAAAGGACGTCAAGCGTTACGCGATTACCGATATTGACAGTTTCAATGCGGTGCGTGATTTATTAGTTGCAGCAGGAAAGGAAGCCTAGTATGATGGATTTCACAGATCAAACAGTGCTCGTTACTGGCTCATCGCGCGGTATTGGTTTGGCAATTGCCAAAGCCTTTGATGCTGCGGGCGCCCAAGTGATTTTACATGCGCGTTCAGCTATCGCGCCAGAAATTTTGGCTGAATTTAAGCAGACACCGCAAACTTTGCAATTCGATATTGCGGATGCTGAAGCAGCTGAGGCTAGTATCAAGGCCTTATACAAGCAAGCAGATTTCCCTGGCATTGATGTTTTGATTAACAATGCGGGTATTACCAAAGACCAATTGGCTATGGCTATGACGCCAGCTGATTTTGCTCAGGTCATTAATGTGAACTTGAATGGGACATTTAATGTGACGCAACCAATCTTTAAGAAGATGATTCGTCAAAGACACGGGGCCATTGTGAACATGAGTTCCGTTATTGGATTAATGGGTAACATGGGGCAAACGAATTATGCTGCTTCAAAAGCAGGTATCATTGGTTTCACCAAGTCACTTGCCAAAGAAGGTGCCCGTCGTGGGATTCGTGTAAATGCGATTGCGCCAGGCATGATTATGTCTGATATGACGGCGGTTTTGCCAGAAGAAACGCAAGCGGAAATTTTGAAGAATATTCCCTTGTCACGGTTCGGTGAAGCCAGTGAAGTCGCTGAAGCAGCGCTTTTCTTAGCACATAGTTCCTACATTACAGGGCAAACATTGACTGTTGATGGCGGATTGTATATTTAATTAAAGGAGAACAACATGACACGAGTAGTCATTACTGGTCTTGGTGCCGTAACCCCACTTGGAAATGATACAGAAACATTTTTGAATGGTATCTTCAATGAAGAAATCGGGATTAAGCCAATTACAAAGTTCGATGCCACAGAAACAGGGATTACGGTCGCTGGCCAAGTTGATGGATTTGACCCAGCAAAACGTGTGGGCAAGCGTGATGCACGTAAGTTGGATTTGTTCTCGCAATACGCCATTGATGCTGCTGACCAAGCATTGGAAAATGCTGGTTTGAAAGCACCTGAAGGGTCAGAAAATCCAACGACTGTCCAAGACCCAAATCGTTTTGGGGTTATTCTTGGTAATGGTATCGGTGGTTTGACCACGATTCAGGAACAAGTGATTAAAATGCATGACAAGGGACCACAACGCGTGAGCCCATTGTTCGTGCCTGAATCAATTCCAAACATGGTGTCTGGTAACGTGTCATTGCGTTTTGGCGCCAAAGGGGTAAACTATACGGTGGTGACTGCTTGTGCCTCTGCAACCAATGCCATTGGGGAAGCCTTTTGGCGTATCCAATCAGGTAAAGCGGATGTGATGTTGACGGGTGGTTCAGAAGCGACAGTTAATGAAATTGGGATTGCTGGTTTCGCAGCTTTGACAGCGTTGTCAACGGAAACAGATCCGACTGAAGCGTCAAAGCCATTTGATAAGAATCGCCATGGTTTCGTCCTTGGTGAAGGGTCAGGTATTTTGGTGATTGAAAGCCTTGAACACGCGCAAGCACGCGGGGCCAACATCTTGGCAGAAGTTGTCGGTTATGGGGCATCATCTGATGCTTATCACATGACATCACCATCACCTGATGGTGAAGGTGCAGCACGTGCCATGCGCGATGCACTTCGCGATGCCGATTTGCAACCTGAAAAGATTTCATATATCAACGCGCATGGCACAGCTACCGGCGCTAACGATTCTGGCGAAGCGCATGCGATTGCCACAGTGTTTGGTGCTAACAATGTTCCTGTCTCATCAACTAAGGGGATGACGGGTCATTTGCTTGGTGCGGCTGGTGCGATTGAAGCGTTGGTTTCAGTTGGCGCCCTTGTTCGCGGCGAAATGCCAGTCAACGTTGGTGTGGACGAACAAGATGATGACACAAAGTTGGTCAACTTGGTCTCAACTGCGACAAAACACACTGCACCTGAATATGTATTGAGTGCAAATTATGGTTTTGGTGGGCACAACGCTGCAGTCATTTTCAAAAACTGGCACGAAGAGGCTTAATTCATGAGTTTAAATATCGATGAAATCCGCAGTTTGATGGCGGATCTAGAAAATAGTTCATTACGTGAATTTCAAATTACTGACGGTGATTTTAGTTTGCATTTGTCAAAAAATGACAATGCAGCGATTGTCGCACCAGCACTCGCTGCTGCAGCAGAATCAGTGACAGTTAACGATACCCCTAACGAACATCCATTGGCCAAACCAGTGGCAGCGGGGGTCGAAATTGTTGCCCCAATGGTTGGGACAGTGTATTTGCAACCAAAGCCAGAAGCGCCAATGTTTAAACAAGTTGGTGACAAGGTAGCGGTTGGCGAAACAGTGGCAGTGATTGAAGCGATGAAACTGATGACAGAAATTCATAGTGAAGTTGCTGGCACAATTGCCGAAGTTTTGGTGGAGAACGAAGAAGTGGTGGACTATAACAAGCCACTTTATATCGTGACACCAGCATAATTTAAGCGGATTTTTCCGCGTACATACCTGAATAGGAGGAAAGGCATACAGTAATTGGTGCTGTATGTTTAATAGACACATGAGCGTACTAAATACCCAACAAATTATGGACATCATCCCGCATCGTTATCCGATGTTGATGTTGGATACGGTTGAAGAATTGGTGCCGGGTGAACGTGCCGTGGCTTACAAGAATATTTCAATCAATGAAGAAATTTTCCAAGGTCATTTTCCAGGGAATCCAACATTTCCAGGTGCGTTAACCGTTGAAGCCTTGGCCCAAACGGGTGCCGTTGCGCTCTTGTCGATGCCGGAGTATAAAGGGAAAACAGCTTACTTTGGTGGTATCAAGAAGGCGCGTTATCGTCAAATGGTACGCCCTGGTGATCGTTTGCGTCTGGAAGTCACAATTGATCGTTTGCGTGGGCCAATTGGGACAGGTAAAGGCATTGTGTGGATTGGTGACAAGAAAGCAACAACTGCTGAATTGACATTCATCATTGGAGATTAATTGTGTTTAAAAAAGTATTGGTTGCCAACCGTGGTGAAATTGCGGTTCGTATCATCCGAACATTAAAAGAAATGGGTATTGGATCAGTGGCGATTTATTCGACTGCTGATAAGGATAGCCTACATGTTCAAATCGCTGATGAAGCTATCGCTGTCGGTGGGCCAAAGCCAAAAGATTCTTATTTGAACATGAAAAATATTTTGAGCGCCGCACTTCTTTCTGGGGCAGAAGCCATCCATCCAGGTTACGGCTTCTTAGCTGAAAATGCGCTGTTTGCCGAAATGGTCGGTGAGGTCGGGATTAAATGGATCGGTCCACGACCAGAAACCATCGAATTAATGGGTAATAAAGCGAATGCCCGTGAAGAAATGCGCCGCGCTGGGGTGCCTGTCATTCCAGGGTCTGAAGGGTTTATTCGAGATTTTGACGAAGCTAAGACTGTGGCTGATCGCATTGGCTATCCTTTGTTGCTCAAGGCTGCTGCTGGTGGTGGTGGTAAAGGGATGCGCTTTGTTTACGGCGAAGATGAGCTCTCAGATAAATTTGATGATGCGCAAAATGAAGCCCGTGCTGCTTTTGGCGATGACCATATGTATATCGAAAAGGTCATGGAACGCGTGCGACATATTGAAATGCAATTGTTGCGCGATGAGAATGGCCATGTGATTTATTTGCCTGAACGTAATTGTTCTTTGCAACGTAATAACCAAAAAGTGTTAGAAGAATCACCAGCAACTGGTGTGACGCCAGCGATGCGTGCTGAATTGGGTGACATTGTGACCCGCGCTGCCCAAGCTTTGGGTTATGTCAATACTGGTACGATTGAATTTTTACAAGATCATGAAGGCGCCTTTTATTTCATGGAAATGAACACGCGAATTCAAGTGGAGCATCCCGTTTCTGAAATGGTCACCGGTCTAGATTTGATTAAATTACAGATTGCTGTGGCCGCTGGGGAAGATTTGCCAGTGACGCAAGATGATGTACAAGTACAAGGACATTCGATTGAAGTACGTTTGACGGCTGAACAGCCAGAAAATCATTTTGCACCTAGTGCTGGGACAGTTGACTTTGTCTTTTTACCAACTGGTGGGCCTGGTATTCGTATTGATTCGGCATTGTTTAATGGTGATAAAATCCAACCATTCTATGATTCAATGATTGGCAAGTTGATTGTTCATGGTGCTGATCGTGCGCAAGCGATGGCCAAGATGCGTCGAATTGTGGATGAAACGGTAATACGTGGGGTCGCCACGAGCCGTGCCTTCCAACAGGCATTGTTAGCTGATCCACAAGTACAACGTGGCGAATTTGATACACGTTACCTAGAAAGTGACTTTTTACCACGCTGGCTTGACAGTTTGCCAGCGACTGAATAAACAATAATACCGCGTATGGCCGACATATGCGGTATTATCATATTAGTGCCATATGCAGTTCTGGACTGCTAAGTAAAGTGATTAGGAGGCATGTGTCCCATCTTGTGAGTTTGAGGTGTTGGGGCACGGGATAAAGATGGATTTATACGATAATCAAAAATCAACCGCTAAAATTAAGCGGGATGCATCAGTCAATGAACGCATCCCAGATGGGCTTTTCTTAGCTTGCCCTTATTGCGGTGTTCAAATGTATAATAAACAATTGGGGCCGTTTCGTGTGTGTGCGCACTGTGGCTATGGTTTCCGTTTACAAGCGCAAGAACGCGTCGACTTGCTCACGCAATCATTTGAAGAAATGGATGCCGACATTGAAATGACAACACCGGAATTTCCTGGTTATGCGGATAAACTAGCGCGTGCGAAATCACAAACAGGTTTAGGCGAATCTGTATTGACCGGGGTGGCCACGATTGAAAATGAAAAAGTGGCACTAGGGGTCATGGATTCTTATTTCATGATGGGGTCATTGGGATCAATGACTGGTGAAAAAATCACCCGTTTGTTTGAATACGCGACGGATAAAAAGTTACCAGTGGTATTATTCACGGCCTCTGGTGGCGCGCGCATGCAAGAAGGCATTAATTCTTTGATGCAAATGGCCAAAGTGTCAGCGGCAGTGGCGGCACATCAAGAAGCAGGCCTACTTTATTTGGTCGTACTGACAGATCCAACAACGGGTGGGGTAACGGCTAGTTTCGCCATGCAAGGAGATATTACGTTAGCTGAACCGCATGCTTTAGTTGGCTTTGCTGGTGCGCGCGTGATTGAATCAACAATTCATGAGAAACTACCAAAGGACTTTCAGCGTGTCGAAACGTTATTAGAAAATGGCTTTGTTGATCAAATCGTGCCCCGACCTGAACTTGGGCCAATCATTGCTAAGTTGGTGAGGTTACATCGGGTGTCGGAGGTATAACATGGCAGTCAATATTGGATTAAAATTATTTAAGCATGAATTAACGCCAGCCGAAGTGGTGAAAAAGTCACGCGAAGATCGCTTTTTGGCGCGTGAAATTATTGATGGTATTTTTACGGATTTTGTTGAACTGCATGGCGATCGTTTGAGTGGGGATGACATGTCGGTGATTGGCGGCATTGCGGCCTTAAATGGCAAGCCAGTGACTGTTATTGCCATTGATAAGGGTGTTGATATTCAAGATAAGTTGAGCAAACGCAATGGCTCGCCTGAACCATGGGGCTATCGCAAAGCACAACGCTTGATGCAACAGGCCAACAAGTTTCATCGCCCAATTGTGACGTTTATTAACACGCCAGGGGCATTTCCAGGTAAAACGGCGGAAGCGCAAGGCCAAGGCGAAGCGATTGCCAAGTCCATTTTAGAATCTATGAAATTGACGGTGCCAATGATCGCCATTATTTATGGTGAAGGTGGTTCTGGTGGCGCTTTGGCATTGGCGACGAGTGATCAAGTCTGGATGTTCCAAAACGCGACGTATTCCATTTTGTCACCGGAAGGTTTTGCATCTATTTTATGGAAAGATAGTAAGCGTGCCGATGAGGCCGCTGCTGTCATGGGCATCACGGCTAAGGATCTTTTGGAAAAGGGTGTGATTGAATATATTATTCCCGAATCACGCAATCATCCGCGTGTCTTTAATTTGATTCGTCAGCGGTTAGATGATGAATTTGCTCGGTTAAATGGGTTAACGCCAGAAGAATTACTTAAGCAAAGACGTGCACGTTTTAGAGCGTTTTAATATGGTATAATAAAAATACTGACGGCTGTCAGTATTTTTATTTGTTGCGCGAGCAGCTTAAATTGGGGTCGTTTTTGGAATTCGACAGGCTGTTTAGGGCATGGACTGCGCTTCGCCATCCGGGCGTTAAAACGGGCAGACATTTTAACTGCAAAAAACGAAAACTCTTTCGCAATCGCTGCCTAAAAACCAGTGATGCGTAACTTAATCTTGGTAGCTGGCGTCTGAGATTAGGTCATAAAAAGTCAGATCGCGTCGTTGCTTAGATTCGGAACAGCGGCGTTAAATGAATCGAGTTAGTGATTGATGTTAGCCTCGTGTTGTGGCGGAATTAATCATGAAACTTAAGTGACAACACTATAAGCGTAGAGGTTCATGTACCGGGCAGTTTGGACAGGGGTTCGACTCCCCTCGGCTCCATATTAGCGGTGATACTAGGAATACTGGTATCATCGCTTTTTTCATGTAAAACATTGATATGACAGTATTTTCAGTGTATACAAGCGTATCAAAAAGTATAAGAGAAAATAAAAAAATAAGCACCATTTGCTACAAATTTGCTACAAGGTACTTAATTCTGATAATGCTTTGGCGTTCTTGGATGAGCGCCTTTTCTTATAATTTCGATTTCATTAAATTGCATGGTATTTCAAGCAAAATAACACAAATAACAACAGCTGAAAAATGGTAAAACTACGGGACAAATTTAGACATTACCGACCTATTAAAAGCGTTAGAAGACTGAGTATTGGTTATCTGGTGCTTTTTTATTTGCTATTAGTTGTGATACGTGTTACAGTTAATGAGTAATAAAGTTTTTGATTTTGATTTCTCTTTTCTTGAAGGACATTCAGTACCAATTATTTAAATTACAAATAAAGATTGGTGAATGCACCAAAGGAGAAACATATAATGGAAACAGGCACAGTAAAGTGGTTTAATGGCGACAAGGGTTTTGGATTTATCACACGTGAAAATGGTGATGATGTCTTTGCTCACTTCTCAGCTATTCAAAGCAATGGCTTCAAAACACTTGATGAAGGTCAATCAGTGACTTTCGATGTTGAAAGTGGCGATCGCGGTTTGCAAGCCACTAATATCGTTAAAGCTTAATAAATATAAAGCTCACTAATGTGGGCTTTTTAATTTAATCAATATATAAACAGCTCGACTAGATTAATTTCTGGTCGAGCTGTTTTATTATCTTCAAAGTCTTTTAGCGTGATATCTGGCATATTTGTAAGCACTTCATTAATGTTTATTATTTATTGATAAACGGTAGAAGTATTGCGTTATGTTGGTTTATGTTATAGCACAATAGCATGTATTAAGTAACCAACTACTAGGCCAATTAGTATACCAATTCCAATACGTCAAAATAATTTTTTACCCATTGTTGAGGACGCCTTTATATGGTTAGAAACAACCCACTCATCATATAGACAGTCAGATGTTATCTCGAAAATTGACACGATGTTAAGAGCAAACAAAAAACGTACCTGAGCGGAAACCAGTACGTTTTTTTATCGTATTAATATGATGCATAAGCTGTGAAAAAATTTTAGGTTTTACGGTTACGACAGTGTTTGCTGCTGACGCTTCTTGAGACGTAACAGGATAACGGCAATAATGCCGACAGCGAGCACAGCTAAGACGACTTTTAGTTCTGGTGTACTGTGACCACGGAAGATGGCATCGCCACCAACACTGAGTAACACCGCAGAGGGGATGCTGCCGATAAACATTGATAAATAGGTTACTTTATCAGGCAATTTAAGCTTATTAGCGGTGTAATTCACGATAAACATCGGGATGATGGGGATCATATATGAAATCGTTAAAATGATTGCGGGATGTTTAGCGGAAGAGATGAATCGTACCCATCGGTTTTTCGTATGTGGCTTAGATAGAATCTTAAAATGGCTGATGAGAATAAAAGATAAACTATTACCAGTAAAGGTACCGATGATATTTAATAAAATACCAATGGCGGGACCAAAATAGACACCGATTAAAACGCCGACCATTGATGTTGGCACACCAGGAATCAGACAGAAAAGTGCCAAGGTAGCAGTTAATAGAAAGGCCGTAGTAATACCATGTGAACGAATTTGCGCACGAATGTCTGCCGCAGGCGTATGGGGGTTAATTAATGAGAGAACGTCAGGATATAGATTTTTAGTTAATAACAATAACAAAATGATTGTGATGGCACCAACTAAAATACTGACTATAGTCTTTTTTTTCACAACAGCTTAATCCTTTCTGAGTTATTGCGCTGTGGGACAAGGCGAGTTAATCGGCATTTAATTGCTTTGCCGTAACCGCCGCTAGGGATTCAATTAAATCAATGCCTTGATCTTTGGTAGCGTTGCCGTTTGTTAAGACAGCAATGGTATAGTTACTATTCTTGGTTTTGACGTGTCCAATTGTATTCACCACCCAACCGTTATCGAGTGCCAACCAGCCATTTTTAAGTTCAACTTGTGCATTGTCAGCGAGTTCGCTACTCATGCCCCAAGCTTGGTCGGGGGCGACATTTGCCATGAGTTGCAAGACATAATTGCGATCTGCTTGATCGAGTGGGGATTTGGTGCCATAAGCCAATGCATTTAATAATTTGATTTGATCGGCTGCAGTTGTCGTTGATAGTCCCCAAGCAGCCGTGCTCATTTTGGTATGGGTCATGCCGAGTTGATTAAAAAGGCGATTGGGCGCTGTGTAACCACCTTGATAAGTATTTAATAAAGTGGTCGTGGCCTCATTGTCAGATAAGGTGATCATGTCTTGCGCAAGGGTTTGCTCATTAGCGGACAATGAGGTGTTGTTGTCTTCGTGGTTATTTAATAAGTTAGCCAAAACAGCCACTTTAATGATACTAGCGGTGTAATAGGTTGCGGACGTGTTATTGCTGAAAGCGGTGGTCTGGTCAGTTTTGTGGTTATAGACTGCAATGTTAACGTTAGCGTCTTGATCTGTGAGGATATCTTGCCATTGCTGCTTTAATTCAGAGTCTGGTTGGTGCGTTAATTGTTCAGACAACGAGACAACGGGTTTGATCAATGATTCAAGGAATCCTTTACCAACAGCCTGATAAACCAGGATACCACTTAGGATGACTAGCATGAGAATGGTGAATCGGACACCTTTTTTTAACTTGGGTCTTTTTTGCTTACGGAGGGTCATAAAATCAATTTTACATTTCTAAAGTAGTTGCAGTATGAGACGTAACATGACGTCAAATAACATATACCCATCATAACAAATATTTAGAGAACCTGTCAGAGAATTGTGCGTGCTAACGCCTCGTGCGCCCTGCGTGAAGCGAAACTAACTGATGTCGCAAAAAGATTATGTACGCACTCAAAGGAGTGCTTGTTGTTTATTTTTGTCTGGCATACCAGTCAGCTTGAAAAATGGCGTAACGGTCGGTGTCGACCCATTGACCATTATAGAATATCTCATGCTTGAAAACGTATAAGAGGGGGAGCAGTAGGTGATTTAAAAATGTTAAAAGTGTTAGAAATGTTATATCATAGTTATAAAATGAGAAGAGGGTATGACAGATGACAAAACGAGTTGGACGCTTAACTGCGGTAGATATCACAGCTGCTGCGCAATTATATCAAACGGTATTTTCCCAAGCACCATGGTTTGAAACGCATGCTTTATCTGACGTGAGCCAATATATCTCACGCTTACTGGCAATGAACACTAATCGTTGCTATGCAATTTGGGAAGCAAAACAACTTATCGGGGTGGCCTTAGGCTTTTCTAAGCCGTGGCATCGTGGGGTAGAATACCAGTTATTAGACTTATTTGTAGCTGCTGATCAACAAAAAAAGGGTGTCGGCACCCTTTTGCTTGAAATGATTAAAGCCGATTTATCAGCGGCCGATATCCCGCATATCATATTAGAAACTGAAGAGGGGACACCAGCTGAACAATTTTATTATCACAATGGTTTCACATTGCAACCCGACCAACGTGCGTTGACGTTGGTCAGTACGACAGCACGTTAATCTTTGATGCGACTTTAATAGCTGTTATTAATGAGTGTTGAGAGCATTGTCACAAAAAAGAAGACATAAAGTATGCCAAGAATCACTGCGATAATGAATTGGACAAGTCCGGCCCGATTCCAAGTCGCTTGAACGGCTTTAAAAGTGTCAACATCTTGGTAATCACCCTTTTGCCAAGCCCATTCGTTGCCTTTGAACCCACAGACAAATACCCAAACGAGATTGAAGACAGGGATGAGACAAAGTAGTGGTAGGTAGGTTTTATTGCCAATGCCCCAAAAGATATTGTAAATAAATGCCCCCCAGTTCCAACCGCGTATTTCTTCAGGCACTGTTTTACCATTTTCATTCATGATCAAATTCCCCCTATATATAGCTTGTTCTGTGGGATAACCCACGTCAATCATTGCTTCTAGCATAACAAAACACTCAGAAAAGTGGTAGGCAAACACCCTGAAAATTTCCATTATGGTATTTTAAGTATTTTTTCTATTATAAAACGAAACGTATCGTTTTATAATTAACCCTAACAGGAGGGTACAATGCATAATCCCAGTACACAAGATAAATCAGTCGGCCGCCCACGTAGCGAAGCGGCCAAAACAGCCATTATCCAAGCGACCATATCATTATTAGAGACGGTGCCGTTTTCGAACTTGACGATTGAAGCCATTGCGAAACAATCAGGTGTGAGTAAAGCAACAATTTATCGTTGGTGGCCAAATAAGGAAGCCTTACTCTTTGCGGCCTTTTTACACGTCACCACAGTTGACGTTAATTTTGATCCAGCATTATCAATTGCGGATAACTTCCGCCAAGTGATTGGGGACCTTGTGGTCATCTTAAATCAGCCACTTGGTCGCGCCTTAATTACCGTTTTAATTGATCAACCTGACCGCGTGACTGCTTTTCAAACGACATTTTTTGAAGTCAAACGCTGCGCAGCAAAGCAACTCTTAACAGCTGGTCAAGCGCAGCACGTGATTAAGCCTGATATTGATCTGGATAAGGCATTGGATATGTTATTTGGCGCAGTTTATCTGAGAGTATTTTTGTATACAGAGGTTGTAGATACGGACTATATTGATGCAGTGATTGCCGCATTTATGCAAGGCATTCGACAGGATTAAGACGAGAAAGGTCGTGTCACATGACAGATGAATTGGTTGTACAGGTTACCCAAGGGCAGTTACTTGGGACAAAAGAAGGCCAAACGCACGCATTTTACGATATCCCTTATGGACAATTCGCAGGACGCTTTAAGTATGTTGCAGCACCAAATACTTGGGAAGGGACACGACTGGCGACCAAGCCCGGCCCAATATTCAACCAAGATATTAACCGCTTGGGGCCGGTGATGGGGAGCAAACCTGAAGAAAAAAATCAGTCCGAAGATGCTTTTCGTTTAAATGTGTGGACGACTGGTTCACACACGAAAAAACCAGTGCTTTTTTGGATTCATGGTGGGGGCTTTTTGACCGGTGGTGGCGCACTTCCTTGGTATAACGGGCAAAATTTGGCTGAAAATGGCGATATTGTGGTGGTCACCGTTAATTATCGATTAGGCGCCTTGGGCCATCTCTATCAACCAGGGGTTGCGGATGACAATTTGGCACTCCATGATTTAATCACGGCCTTAACCTGGGTCAAGGACAACATCGCGGTTTTTGGTGGCGATCCAGAACAGATTACGGTGGCGGGGCAATCGGTGGGTGCTTGGTATACGTTAGCCCTATTTGCATCCCCAATGGCCAGTCAATTGATCAATCGGATTGGTTTATTGAGTTTTCCAGGGGCAGCTGAGCCGTTAACCAAAGAAAAAGCGGCGATGTTAACGGCTATTTTACTTGCGCAACTGGGCTTAGATGATCCGGCTGAATTGACACAAGTGCCAGTTGAAAAGATTGTGACAGCGCAGGGTGCCGTGGCATTAGAAATGCAAAGACGGACCGGCGATCCGGTACCAACGGGCTTTTATCCGTATGTCGATGGGCACATTATCACTGGTTCTATCATGCAAGGTGCGTTGGACCGCGCCAATGCTAAGACACAACTCTTTGTTGGTACCACAACCAATGAAACGACTGCTTTTTTCCAACAGCCAGAGGTGAAAAAACAAGCCAATTACTTCGATATGGTGCAAAAAACAACGACTGATATTTTCCAAATCCCAACGCAAGCGTTAGTTACTGGATTTGCGTCTCAACAAGCGCCAAGCTATCTTTATGAGATGGCGTTTGCCGCCAAAGACCCCCTGATGTTGGCTTGTCATTGTATTGATTTACCGTTTATTTTTAACAATTTTGCCGAATGGGATAATGCACCGATGCTGGCCGATTTGGACACAAGCAAGGCTTATCCGCTCGCGGCGCACATGCAAGCTTATTTCACGCAGTTTGTGAAAACAGGAAACCCAAATCAAGAAGACCAGCTCGATTGGCCGCAGGTTGCATCCAATCACCCAGCAAAAATCGTCTTCAATCAAGTCATCACCGTTGAAAAACTCACGTAAGCAGTCGTTGATGGGCGATAAATCAAACCTATTTTTTGGAACGCATCGATTGAGATGCTTTTTTTTTGTTGGCAATAAAAAAGTGATCATCTGCTACATAAGACATAGCAGATGATCACGGTTAATCAATTGACGGGTACTTCACTTTTAAATTATTGAATAAGTAGTCAATGGCTGGCCGAACGATAAAAAAGAAGACGGGGACAGCAACGAAAAATGTTTTGGCCCAGTTACCAAAGTAGCCAGGAATAAAGTAAGGGTAAAGTTGACGATGGGTTTCAGTTAAAATGACCATCATGACCGAAACATTACCGGCAATTACGAGAACTGGAATTGAAACGTGTCTTGGCACAACTGTCGTGAAGTGCTTCGGAAAATAATTATGTAGCTTTAACACGAGTGGCAATGTCACATAAGTGCGTAAGCAGTAGATGAATAACACAGCGAGTGGGTAAACTTTTAAAATCGTCATCACGATGGGCCATGACAAACCGAAGCGAATAATCGTATTGTAGCTCAACATGATCATCACCATCGTACTCAGCAGTACGATGGCCACTGTATTAGGGTGATGCAAAATTCTAAACAAGAATTTTTGAAGTAGGGGGACTGGCATAAAACGTTTCCTTTATTTGAGATATTGTGGTCTTGATACGGTGTTTGGCCAGGATACGTTGATAAGCATTTGGTGCGACCCTAATTGATTATGCACGTGCAACATTGGTTATTTCACTGATAATTCAGACCTATCTATCATATCAAAAAGACCAACCAAGATAAAGCTGTTTGTGCATCACTATTGTTGTTTCGCGCTTTTTTCGATATGCTAGGGGTAACACATAAAAACCAAAGTAAGGGAGGCTTACAGCATGAATGAAAAAACAACTTTTTCGGACTTTGAACGTGAAGCCATGCGCGAACGCGCAGCAGAATTGCGTCGGACGAAGAATACTGAAGCTGATTTATTGGAAAAAATTGCGGAAATGACCGACGAGGAAGCACGTTTGGCACTAAAAATACATGAGATTGTGACAACGACTGCGCCGGAACTGAAACCCAAAACATGGTATGGTATGCCAGCCTATGCCAATTCGCAAGGCAAAACGGTATTATTTTTCCAACCGGCAACGAAGTTTAAAGCCCGTTATTCAACGTTGGGCTTTAACGATGCGGCGCAATTAGATGAGACGGCGATGTGGCCAACAGCTTATGCCATCACAGAATTAACGCCAGCTGTGGCAACACAGATTGAAACATTAGTCAAAAAAAGTGTTGGCCGTTAAAAAAGCACAGCGTATGCTGTGCTTTTTTAAGGCTTTTTATTGATTTCTTCAAAGTCGCCTTCAAATGTGTTGGGGTCTTCGGGCGCGCGGGGTGGTTTGATGAAGCGAATGCGGATCCAAAAGGCTAACGCAAACAGCAACAACAAGCCAACAATCGCAAAGAAGTTTTTGATTACAAAACTGACTACCAAAATCAAAACAATGGCTAAAAGTAAACGGGGGATGATCCCGAATGTGTTTGTAAATAAGAATGCGATAAAATAAATCCCGAGAAAGATAATGATGAATGGGATTAACAGAAAGCTTAACATTGTTATTCCTCCAAAAATTCAGTTTCAATTAGCGCCGTAATTTTTGCGCCTTTTGGGTGTTAGCAAAATGCACCTTGGCAAAATGGTTTAAATCCAGACCACGATCAAGTAATTGCGCAGCAGCTTCATCGGCCTGATGGCCTGCCCCAATGGGTAATGGTATGCCGGCTTCTTCACTTAATTTAGCCATGCTGTCAAGTTCAACAACGCGGGCTAAAATTGAGGCTGCAGCCACACTTAAATGATACTGTTCGCCCTTCGTGGTGAAATGGACGTTGTCTTTGATGATTGGGGATTGCTGGGCTTGGGTTAAATACTTGAAATAAGTACTGGCTTGCGCAAATTGGTCAATGAGAATGGCATCAGGGGTTGTTGGGGCAATTTTTGCTAGAACTTTACCGAGAACAAAATTATGTGAAATCGCCTTCATTTGATTCACATTGTTGGTCGGTTGCATTTGATTATACTTTTCCGGCATTAAATTCACAACATGATGCGGTAAATTGGCGATGATTTCGGGCGCGATTTGTCGCATTTTAGCATCGGTTAATGTTTTAGAATCAGCGATTCCCAGTTGTCGCACCCAAGCAAGCTGGTCTTTTGGGACGTAGACTGCTGCAGTGGTGAGTGGTCCAAAATAAGCGCCCGCGCCAACTTCATCAGAGCCTAAAACGGACCAATTGGCAAACCCTTGGGGAATATTGACACCAGGCGTTGTCGCTTGTTTACCGGTTGCTTGGCGGGTGGTGTTTTGTTGTGCCGGTGTTTGCCAGCGGGCTGCTTCTTGGGCATAATTTGCCCCTTGGAACATGACTTTACCCGAGCGATATGCGGTGATGGTCGTGGGGCCTTTTTTAGCGACAAAAATAGCGCCAGTGGGTTGTTTGCCCGTCGCCATGTTGGCGTAGTAATCGGTGATTTTTTTTAATTGTGTTGGGGTCACTTGAATAACAGTTTGCATACTAGTCATTATAGCAGTTTTGACCGCCTGAAATATGGTGTATAATGGATGAGATATTATAAGGATAAAAATAATGGCTTATCAAAACGAGAAACGACAATATCGGGCAAATTTAGCCGGTAAAAATTATACAATTTCTGGGCACGCGAGCTTGCCACATTTTAAGGCAACGGAAACACTGTTTAACAAGCAAATGACGCAAATTAAAACAGTTGCCCCAAAGCTTGCGCCCGTTGACCAACTGACACTGTTGACATTTAACGCGCTGTCAGACCAGCTTTACAAACAGGCAGAAGTCGATGCGTTGCAACAACAAGTGGCGAAATTAGAGGCAGAAATTGCGCAACTGCAGCAAGCACCAAAGACTACGGCTAAACGCACACCACGTAATGCGATTAGCTCAATTATTGATGATGCCAAGCAGGAAAGTCACGCGCGGACGACAGATAAATTATTTAAACAAGGGACAAACACATGATTTTACTTGGGATTGCCATCATTTTTGTGCTACTCTGGTTGATTTCGGGCTACCGTCATGGGTTCGTTAACGGCCTGTTGCGTTTAGCATTGTGGGTTGTTGTGTGGTACATTGCCATTAAGTTTGCGCAACCGTTTGGCCAGTTTTTGTCACGTTTTCTGGCGGGGCAGTTTGTGCGTACTACGGTGCCGCAAGATGTTGTGAGTCACGGCTCACAATTTTTAGGTTCAGGCATTGCGTTTAGTTTATTGCTCATCCTAGGTGGGACAGTCAGCCATTTTGTACTGCGATCTTTGCACGTTATCCGGCATATCCCAATATTAGGCTGGGTTGATGGCGTTTTAGGGGCATTGTTGTATGGTGTGATTGGGGTTGTGATTGCCTTTTTTGCCCTCCAAGTGCTCTCGGTTGTCCCTGATGTGTGGATCCAAGATCAATTTTTAAGCACACCATTGTTGAACCAATTGCTGGATGGCGTGCCGTTTTTTGCAGAGCAGATTTATCACTGGTGGCTATAAATGACCTACCTGATGACACGGTAAACTATTGAATCAGAACGGGGGCGTATCAAAATTTATGAATAAAAAAGTTTTAACAACACTTGAATATGACAAAATCAAAGCGCAGTTACAGGACTTTTTAGCGACACCAGTTGGGCGTCAAGAGGCTGACCAATTACAACCGGAAACGGATGTAACAGTCATTAACGCTTGGCTACAAGAAACGGCAGATGGTGTTTTAATTGACCGCTTAAAAGGTGGGATTCCTTTGGCCAAGTTGGCGGATATTACCCCACATTTGAAGCGTTTGAAGATCAATGCGAGCCTGAGTGCCACTGAATTGTCAGAGTTTAGTACCGTTTTACGGAATACGAATGCGATTGCGCACTTTTTTGAACAAATGGCGGATGAAGCGATTGGGGATTCCCTACAAGTTTTGCCGGAACAAGCGGCTAACTTAGCGACATTGCCAACGTTAACCCAGCAAATCGAAATCGCAATTGATGCTACCGGCCGCATTAATGATGAGGCTTCATTTGACTTGAAAGCAATTCGTGGCAAGATTACTGGTAACGAACAGGCCGTTAAAACGAAGATGCAAGGTTACACGCGGGGGAAAACCGCGCAGTATCTCAGTGATCCGATTGTGACCATTCGGGCAGACCGCTATGTGTTACCGGTCAAGGCCGAATATCGTAGTCAATTTGGTGGCGTGGTGCATGACCAAAGTCAAACGGGTCAAACGCTTTATATTGAGCCACAGGCAGTGGTTGAACTCAATAATAAATTGAGTGAACTGCGCGTTAAAGAACAAGCCGAAGAGCAACGTGTACTGCAAGAATTGTCAGCTGCGTTAGCCCCATACACCGAGGAAATTGCCCGTAATGTGGCTATTTTGGGTCATTTTGATTTTGTGAATGCTAAGGCACGTTTGGCGGCACGTTTAGATGCGATGCAACCGGTTGTGGATCCAGACAATCATGTGGCTTTGCAACAAGCATGGCATCCCTTATTGGACAAACACGTGGCGGTCGCTAACGATATTGTTTTAGGCGAAGATTATAAGGCCATTATCATTACAGGACCAAACACCGGTGGTAAGACGATTACCATCAAAACCTTAGGTTTATTACAATTGATGGCGCAATCTGGCTTGTTTATTACGACGAAGCGACCATCGACAGTGGGCGTTTTCCACGAAGTCTTTGCCGATATTGGGGATGAACAGTCAATTGAACAGAGTTTATCCACATTTAGTTCGCATATGGCTAATATTGTGTCGATGTTAGACCAAATTGATGATAAGACATTGGTAATTTTTGATGAATTAGGAGCAGGAACTGATCCGGCCGAAGGTGCCGCATTGGCTATCGCCATTTTGGATAAAGTGGCAAGTTTGGGTGCCTATGTAATTGCCACGACGCACTATCCAGAACTAAAACTCTATGGTTATAACCGGCCAGAAACACTAAACGCTTCAATGGTCTTTGATGTGGAAACGTTGAAGCCAACCTATCAATTCTTGATGGGCGTACCGGGACAATCAAATGCCTTAGCGATTGCTAAGCGGTTGGGCTTTGGGGATGATGTGATTGGTGCAGCGACGGCCTTAACGGATGAATCTGATCAGGATCTGAATCAGATGATTGCTGATTTGGTCGCGCAGCGTGAGGCGGTTAAACAACATGATGCCGAGCTGACGATGCAACTGAAGTCAACAGCTGAGCAAGCGGAAGCTCTGGCTGCCAAAGAGGCACAGTTAGAGCGTGACCGTGCACGGATTGTGCTTGATGCTAAAAACGAAGCCAACCATATTGTGGCCGCGACGAAAAAACAAGCTGAACAACTCATTTCAGAGATTCGTAAGGAACGTTTGAATGCCGGCCAGCAGACTGGCAAGTTAAGTGAACAAGACTTGCAAGCTAAAAAAGCGGCGTTGGATAAGCTTCGCCAAAATGATAGTTTGGAAAAAAATAAGGTGTTGCAAAAGGCTAAGCGCGCCAAGCAATTGGCTGCTGGCGATGAGATTGTCGTGCAATCTTATGGGCAACAGGGAACGCTGGTTAAGCGACACAGTAATGGTCAATGGGAAGTTGAGATGGGCATCTTGAAGATGCTGGTTGATGAAGACGATATTGTGAAGACCGAAGCCACGACCAAGGCTCAAAAAACGAAGCAAAAGAAAAAACAACAAAAAATTGTCAAAACAACGACAGCGGGTGGTTCAGCTCGTGTGTCAGCGCGATCAAGCTTGGACTTACGTGGCGTACGCTATGAAGCGGCTTTGACGGAGTTGGATCGTTACCTTGATCAAGCCGTATTGGCGAATTTAGGTGCGGTAGAAATCATCCACGGCAAAGGGACAGGTGCGTTGCGTAAGGGCGTGACAGAGTTCTTACGGTCAGATCGCCGCGTCAAATCCTTCCGTTTTGCTAATGCGAATGCTGGTGGTGATGGTGCTACAATTGCCGAATTGGCATAAATTTATCAGTCAAAATAAGTTGGGGTATCTGTTGATACCGCAGCTTTTTTGATTGGATATCATTTATCCCTCATGGGATGTGTTAAAATTAGTATTACGCATGACGATTGTTTTGAATCACAAAAAGTGGTTTAAAACCAGTCATTTTAATGATAAAAGCTGATAGATAAGTGTTAAGAGGTGTGTATGCCAGAATTACCAGAAGTTGAAACGGTCCGTCGTGGCTTAGAAAAATTAATTATTGGTAGTCAAATTACCCAAGTGAAGTTACCTTATCCAAAGGTCATTACCGGTGATTCACAAGCCTTTATCACAGGGGTGCGCAATGCGCATTTTACGGCGATTGATCGTCGCGGAAAATATTTACTCTTGCGGTTATCAAATGGGCATACCATTGTCTCGCACCTGCGTATGGAAGGGCAATATTCGGTTGAACCGATTGATGCAACGCCACATAAGCATACGGAAATTATTTTTGAACTCGCTGATGATCGGGTGTTATTCTACAATGATACGCGCCGGTTTGGGCGCATGGTGCTAGCGACAACCAATCAGGAAACGCTGGCTGTGCCAGCTTTGGGCAAGCTTGGCCCTGAACCAACAGCGCAAGACCTGACCTTAGCAGATATGGTAGCAAAATTTGCCCGTTCCAAAAAACCAGTGAAATCGTTTTTGTTGGATCAAACGCAAATTGCTGGTATTGGCAATATTTATGCCGATGAGGTCTTATGGCAAAGTAAGATTCATCCAGAAACACCAGCCAACCTGTTGTCGGAAATGCAATTAGCGACTTTGCGACAAAATATCATTTCAGAGATGGCACGCGCTATTGCACATCATGGCACAACGGTCCACAGTTTTAGCAATGTTTTTGGCGAGGTTGGTCAATTTCAAAATGAATTGCAGGCCTATGGTCGCGTTGATCAGCCGTGCCTACGCTGTGGTACCCCGTTAGTTAAAATTAAAGTCGGCCAACGTGGCACGACTTTTTGCCCAGTTTGTCAAATTAAACAAGAACCAACGACATAGGAGAAATAATGAATTCAACAGAACCAATTAGTATTCGTGAAGTTAAGCGTGAAGCACAGGCGCTCTACCGTGGCCGCTATCGTACGGCCATTAAAATCAATATTATCCCAATTATTTTAAGTATCTTATCTGTTTACACGATTAGTTTAGCCGCCTATACTTTCTGGGGCTTTGCAACGGCGCCCTCACCACAGGTGGCAGACAGCGCTTCGGCGGTATCACAGATTAATGATACGATTGAAAATATTTTGAGTAGTGCGATTGAGATGATGTTTATTTGGACCACCAGTTGGACATTAATTGACTGGTTTGAAAAGCCGTTAGCACGGCCAACGCTCAAAGAGACGTTCCAAATTTTTCGTCGTGGTAATGTTTTTCACACGTTTTTGTTAACAATTGTGCAAAGTGTCTTGCTCTTTTTGTGGACGTTACTCTTTGTGATTCCAGGCATCATTAAGTTGTTCGCTTATTCGCAAACTTATTTTGCTTATAAGATTGATCTTGAAAATGGGACGCGTCAGCGCCAGTTGACAGATTATATCACGATTAGCCGCCGTGTCATGAACGGCCGTAAGTGGGAACTTTTTCTGCTTGAATTAAGTTTTATTGGCTGGCACTTACTCGGTATTTTGACGGCTGGCTTGGCTTACATTTACGTTGTACCCTATTTGAATGCAACGCGGGTCGCTTATTCACGTCATTTGTTTACCATGACATTGGCTAAGCGTGGTGAACAATAATGTTAATTGTGGGACTGACAGGTGGCATTGCTACTGGTAAATCAACAGTAAGTGCGCAGCTGCGCGCGGCAGGTTTCCCCGTTGTTGATGCTGATATTGTGGCGCGGGAGGTTGTTGAGCCCGGAACACATACGTTAGAAGCACTGAAACTCGCATTTGGTGCTGGGATCATTGACAATGGGGTACTTAATCGTCAGCTACTCGGTGAACGTGTTTTCAACAATCCAGCGGAACTGTCTCGTTTAAATCGCATTATCCAACCCGCTATTAGTTCTGCCATGTCAGATAAAATCAACTTTTGGCGGCAACAACAGACACCGATTTTAATTTTAGATGTGCCACTGTTATTTGAACGTGGTTATCATCAACAAAATCGTGTCGATAAAATTGTCGTTGTCACCGCAGAGGAAGCTGTGCAGTTAGCACGGTTACAAGCGCGTGATCAGCTAGACGTCCAACAAGCGCAGGCCCGCATGCAGTCACAGATGCCGTTGGCTGAGAAAGTCGCCCAGGCCGACTACGTGATTGATAATAATGGGGATCAAGCGCAACTGACTGCCCAAGTCCAAGCACTCATCACTGAATTAAAGGAACTTGCACCAAAATATGACGCAAATTAATGAGACAATTGAATTTCATGCATCAGCAGGGGTTTTCGTTCAGAGCGATCATTTGATTACAGCTGATGATTTGTCGCGGGTTTTTAACTTGTATTTACCATTCATCGGTGCAACAAGTTACGCTTTGTATCATTTATTGGTTAATGAATTACCCTTTGCCCAAGAACAAGTAACGCGGCAAGACCATAATTTTATTATTGATAGTTTGAACATTAGCCTGCCCAATTTTGTTAAATTTAGACGACGCCTTGAAGCGGCAGGATTAATCAAAACCTTATATCAGCGTGACGCACTTGGTGAAGTATATGGTTATCGACTATTGACGCCTTTGACGGCGGACAAATTCTTTAAGGAACAGCTGTTGGCCGGTTTACTGTACAAGTTTGTTGGCGAAGACCGGTATCTCACCTTACAAAAGCGCTACGATGTTCAAGGACAAGTGGCACTGGCTGGTGAAGACATTTCTGCGCGTTTCTTGCAGGTATTTCAAAATCAAAACGATGTGAGCGTGCCAACCACGCCACTCGCTTATCAGGAGCCTGTTGTGCGCGCCGAACCAGTGACGTTTGCGTTTGAGACATTTGCCGACATGGTGCGTGGCGTGTCGGCGACACATTTGCAACAGCAACGGAATTTCTTGGTGGCGATGCATTTGACGTATGGTGTGGACGAAGTGACGTTAGCTGGGATTGTTAATCAAAGTGTCACACTCGATACACATGAAATTAATCCGCAAGAAGTTCAGCGCTTACTGCGGCAACAAACTGCGCCACGTCCGCAATCGGTTGACAAGTTAGTCGCAACAGCATCAGACGTACCTGAAATTAAAAATGCCGAGGCACGCGCTTTGATTGCCATTGCGCGAGAGACCCCAGCACAAGAATTTCTGGCCTATGTTAAAACAACGCTTAAAAATGGGCTTGTCCTGAAAAATGAACGAGATGTTGTTGATTATTTGATTGCCCGAAGTGTTCTGCCAGTTGCCGTGGTCAATATTTTAGTCCATTATGTGTTGATTGGTTTGCAAAATGATAACCTCAAGCCAGCCTTAGTGACGACGATTGCTGATTCTTGGACACAAAATCAGGTCGATTCACCAGAAAAAGCGTTGATTCAAATTCAACAACACCAGCAAGCAACTCAAGCACGGCAAGAAAAGCGCTTTAGTCGCCAACAAAAGCCGCAAAAGACAACGCCAAAATTCGTGAAGCCAGTACCAAGCATAGCCACTTCAGCCGCCGATACGACAGCCAATCCATCAGTCAGCACCGATGATGTAGCGGCCGCATTGGCTAAATTAAAGAATATAAAGACGAAGAATTAATATGCAAAATTTATCTGACGTACTCAAACAGTTTCAACAAAAGTATCCTAAAATTGAAGACACCAAGTTGGCTGATATTGTCCAAAAGATTGCAGATGATGCGGATGTGCGGCAATTTTGGGCTGAGCATCAAGATGCGTTGCGGGCCGATGCTTTTCAACTGAAAATGATGGATTTGTATGAATTTGTGCAACAGAAACAACGTATCGCCCGTGGGGAAAAAGCGCTTTATCCAGGCTATTATCCACAATTGGAGATTGAAAAAGGCTATCCGCATGTCCGTTATGTGGCCAATGAAAAAACGGCGCAACAGCGGATGCAAGCAGAACGATTAACGGCCTATAAAATGCCCAAAGCCATTCGTCACGCTGATTTGCAAACGATTGCCACGGATCCTGGCCGTGCTGAAGTGATTACAGCAATTGTGGATATCTTGCCTAAATTGCTGGCACATCAAGACCACTATGTCCAAGGTTTGTATTTATACGGCGATTTTGGTGTGGGAAAAACCTATCTGATGGGCGCTTTGGCTAACGCATTAGCGGCTAACAATATCGATGTGATGTTGATGCATTTCCCGTCATTTGCGGTAGATTTGAAGAATACGATTGGCAAGGATAATGCGGCACGGGAACGGCTACTTAACCAAGCTAAAACAGCAACGGTGTTGATCATTGATGATCTCGGTGCTGAAAACCTCAGTATGTGGATTCGTGATGATATTTTAGGTGTAATTTTAGAATATCGGATGCAAAATGAGCTCACCACGTTTATCACCTCGAATTTTGATATGGCTGAACTGACGGCTTATTTAGCGGAAACGCGTGATGATCGTGATCCTGGTAAGGCGGCACGATTGATGCAGCGGATTCAATTCTTAACACGATTGGTGCCAGTCACTGGGAAAAATAGACGGTTAGAAAGATAATGTTACGACAGTCAGCAAAAAAATATGGTATCGTGTTGCTCGCCATTGTTGGTGTATGGTTTTTCCTGAGGCACGATGCATTTTTATATCAGGGACCAGTTGGTCAAGTCACACAAATGACGGAAAAAGTGACGCAGGCCACCACCGATGAACACAATAATAGCGATACGATGATCACGCAACACTTAACGGTTGCTGTTTTGAATCGTCATCAAACGATTAAGTTGACGAATACGTACGCTGACTCGCAAGTCATCACGAATCGCTATCGTGTCGGGGATCAATTGCTGTTAGAAAATGTTGGCGGTAATATTCATATCTTATCTTTGAAACGTGATGCCTGGATTGGGGCTTTGGCCACCTTATTCATTGGGCTGCTGGTGATTTATAGTCGCTGGCGCGCCACGAGTTGGTTGTTGTTAAGCTTAGTGTTAAATGTTGTGTTGTTTGGTGTTGCCATTCATGTTGATATCCATGATAAAAATGCGAACGTCTTATTGGTCTTTAGTGTGCTGGCATTGGGCTTAGCCATTGCCAGTTTGGCTTTAGTCCTTGGGAAAACACTACAAATGACGTTAACGTTGCTGGCAACGGTTGTGACGACTGGCTTAACGATGCTCATTTTGTTTGCCGTATTAGCGGTGACGCATGGCAAAGGGGTACATTTTGAAACTATGTCTTATGTGACACAACTGCCGAAATCAATTTTTATGGCGCAAACCGTGATTGGTGTGTTGGGCGCGGTGATGGATGAAGCAGCTGATATTGTGGCGATGCAGTTTGGGATGCGACGCGAAAACGTGACGCGGCAATTCAGTGATTACTGGCAGGCGGGCCTGTCAGTTGGTCGTGATATTATGGGTACCTTGGTCAACGTGCTCTTTATGATTTTTATCGCCGAGACGTTGCCAATGGTCTTTTTGATGTTGCGTAACGGCAATAACTGGGCGTACATTATGGATCAAATTATGAATCTTGGTATTTTGCAAACAGTCGTTTCCGGGATTGGAATTGTCTTAGCTGTGCCGGTGACGAGTGTGATTGTCGGTTGGGCGATGTCGCGAAAGGCGGTGAAGGCATGAATGCAATTGGGCTATTACTGCTCATTTTATTAGGCCTCATGATTTTTGTGGGCCGTGGGCAAGGGGTCAAAGCGTTTATTGGCCTTATTTGTAATTTTTTTGCGATATTTATTCTCATCGTCTTAATTAATTGGCAATTTAATCCCTATGTTGTCATCAGTATCACAAGTCTCATTATTTTAGCGATTGCGATCTATTTAGGTGCTGATGACGTTGCGGTCACTAATATCGCCTTTAAAACAAGTGTCATCGTCGTGGCCATTTTAATGCTACTGGCTAGTATCATGCAGTACTTTGGCCAATTTCAAGGCTTTACGACTGAAAATTCGGAAGAATTAGAAGGGCTGTCGATGACGGTTGGCCTATCATTTAGTCACATTGCCCTGGCCGTGATGGTTATTTCGGTACTGGGTGCCGTTGCAGAAGCGGCGATGGCGATTGTGGCAGATTTAGCTGAAGTGGTGGAACGAACGCCAGATATGTCAGCCACAGGCTTGTACGGGCAAGCACGCATCATTGGTGGGCAAATTTTAGGAACGGCGATTAATACCCTATTTTTTGGCGTTTTAGGGGCTAATTTGCCACTTATTATTTGGTTTGTGCGTTTAAGATATCCGTTGGCAATGTTTTTTAATGCCAAGCTACTCATGGCGGAAGTTGTGACGATGTTGCTTGGGATGTTAGGCATTTTATTAAGTATTTGGATTGCAAGTTGGCTCGTCGTGCGAACGGCTATGCGACAGCAAAAAGTAGGCATAACACATGATGAATGAAACATTTAACTTAATTGAAGAAATTACGCGTCTAGATGGCTCAATTTATTTTGAATTGGGGAATATTATGCATAATGGGCGGGCTGAGTATGCAGCGGAGCATGGCTACATTCAGCGTGTCCGCATTCTTAAGATGAATATTGCGCGATCAGCGAGTGTGGAAGCGTTGGAACAGTATATTAATACGCACTACAACCTGTTACCGTTGGAATATGACGGCTGGGAAGAGTGGGTACGGACACCCGAAATGGAAAAAGCCATGCAACAAATTTTGCTCGAAAATAAATTAGGCTAAAGCGCCAAATTTTGCGGTTAAGTCGTTTTAAGGTATAATAATTGCAGTAAATTTAAAGAGGAATAGTTATGCGATCAGTATTTCATCAACCCGAAGCAGTCGTTTTAGCATCTAAACATCTTGTAGATGGCTCAGGAAAATTGCGCTGGGTTTATCGAGAGTTGGCACCAACCACACCGCAAGATTCCGGCTGGTTTTTATTTGCCGACAATGATTCAGAGGCGTGGAACGCTGATCCAGCAAATTTTATGCCGTTGGTTATTGAGACAGCTTTAGCCATTGAACCGAGTTTGCGTCATATTTTAGATTTGCCGTATGGCACTGACTTAGTTTTGGATACACGACCCGGCGTTCAAGGTTGGTGGGATCCCAAAACGAAAACGCCAGTCTGGTTGGCTGATGGCTCAGTATCACCAAATATTCAAGTTGTCGCTGGTCAAGTCGTCGAAGACGACACAAAGTAGCAAAAGATTTGTAATTTTAGTGATTTTGACCTATAATAATAAACGTTGTTGTGTTTAAAAAAACGCAGCTGATTGATGTGTGAACATCATCGGTGTTAACAACGTCTATCATGGTAATATGGCCAAGTGGTAAGGCAACGGTCTGCAAAACCGTCATCGCCGGTTCGATTCCGGTTATTACCTTAATCAAAAAGGTTGCCAATATGGCAACCTTTTTTTATGTCGTTAATGCGGTTAAAGTGGCTTTGGTGTACTGACCTTGCTGGAGTTTTTCAGCAACGACGGCACCGTTGGCTTGCCAAGTTGAAAAATCTGCTGCGCTGACCAACGCTAATTTATCAGTGAGTTCCGATAAATGATTAATGGTAAAGCCAAGATTTTGGGTGGTAATCAGTTGCCCAATGGCACTTTCCGACCAAGCAATTAAAGGTAAGCCAGCACGTAGATAGAGACTAGCTTTGTGGGGCGCGTTGTACTTGGTATAAGTTTGATAGGTTTTATCTTCAAAGTCGTCATCCCAAATCAGCCCAAAACCTTGTGTTAATTGATTAATGATCTCATCGGGGTCAAAATTACCCTGGTAGGCAATATTTTCGGGGAAATCAACAGCGCGCCACTTTTTAGGTTTTGCACCAAATAACGTGATTGGGGCTGCGCGGTAAGTTTGCAGCCAGGGTGATTTTTGAAAAGTCCCCGCAAAATTGATTTGTGTACTAAAACGTGCCGGCGTGACATTAGCACCCAAATAATCAAATAAGGGTTGAATGATAAAATGATTGGTCAAACCAGCTGCCTGTAATCGTTGACGCATCGCTTCGGAATGCACAATTAGTGTGTCATATTGTTTGAGGACGTCAAATTCCCACGGATCTAGCTTATTGAGGCGTAAGGGCTCAATATCATGAATGACCAGCGCCCGCCGCACCTGTCGCTCTTGGAGCGTCGCCACAAATAACTGTTCAAATTGCGCACTCATGTAGGTGGGGAACTGATGGACCACAAGGTCGTTGGCTTTGACAGGGGCTAACCATTCCTGAATATGAGCGATAAGGGTTGCTTGATCAAAGCGGGTATCGTTATAGCGATACAGGGGTAAGCGTGTCCAGCCAACTGTTTGCGCAATGGTGGCATAATCAGCTTTAGCTTTCAAGGCACCAGGCGGCATCCAAGGTTCGATTGTTTGGGTAATAAAATTTGTCATTGCTCTATTTTACCAAAAACCGAACTTTTTTTCTGAATAAGTTGTAAAAAACGAACATAAAATGAAAATAAATTATATTGTTCGGGTATAATTTTTGTTTTTAATCGTTTTTTCATGGTTGTATCAGATAAAAGTTGGATAATAAAGTTATCAAATATTTAGAGGAGATGTGTGGCTGTCTTCAGTCACACGTGGTAATATTATGCAACGTTCAGCACAAATTGGTATTGGTATTCTTGCAGTTGCCGTTATTGGTGGCGGTATCTATGCAGCAACACGTGGTGGTTCAACGACTTCAGGTAAGGATAACTACACAGCTGCGCTGGTAACAGATGGCGGTGGTGTGGATGACCGTTCGTTCAACCAATCAGCTTGGAACGGTTTGAAGGCTTACGGTAAAGCCAACAACTTGAAGCAAGGCACAACCGGTTATAACTATTTCCAAAGTTCGGATTCTTCTGATATTAAGACAAATTTGCAAACAGCCGTTAAAGGTGGGTATAAGTTAGTTTATGGTGTTGGTTTTGCTGCAGCACCAGCCATGAATACAGTGGCTAAGGCCAACCCTAAGACAAGCTTTGCTATTATTGATGCTGTTGTGCCAGATAAAAACGTGGCCTCATTGATGTTTAAGTCTGAACAATCATCATATTTGGCTGGTGTGGCTGCAGCAAAGCAGACAAAGTCTAACACGGTTGGTTTCATCGGTGGTGTGCACGGTGATATCATCGACACATTTGAAGCCGGCTTCATTGCTGGGGTCAAGGCCACAAATCCAGATATTAAGATTATGACGCAATATGCTGACTCATTTACAGATGCAGCCAAGGGTAAAACAATTGCCGCTTCAATGATTGCTGGTGGCGCTGACGTTATCTTCCAAGCTGCTGGTGGTACTGGGTCAGGTGTCTTTGCGGAAGCAAAGGCAACCGACCAAAAGTTGGCAGCTGACTCAGACAAGAAGGTTTGGGTCATCGGTGTTGATATGGATCAAAAGCGCGATGGGGATTATACAGACAAGGACAACAAGAAGTCAAACTTCACGTTGGTATCTGCTGTGAAGCGCGTTGATAATGCGGTTGAATCATTGACTAACCAAGGACGTGAAGGTAAGTTCCCTGGTGGTAAGACAATCACTTATGGTTTGAAGGAAAAGGGTGTTGGCTTGGCCAAGGATTCTGCTTCACCAGAAGTTTGGTCAGCAGTTGAAGCCGCACAAAAGAAGATTATTGCTGGTGACATTAAGGTACCCGTTCATCCTTAATTTAGAATAGACAAACAAAAGCTCAAAGCATTTGCTTGAGCTTTTTATTTGCCAGTTGAGGGCGATATCTCGGCATGGCTTATAACGAACGTGATAATCATGTCATATAAGCTCACATAACATCACTGGACACAGGTTGGTTTTGATAGAATAAACTTATTATGGAAAAGATGAAAAGATATTTGTTAATTGTGGCGATAGCTTTGCTATCGTTTGTCGGATTTGGACTCGACGCACATGCTGCTGAGAAGCCAAATTATGTGATTACAACGGACGCGACTTATCCGCCGTTTGATTTCCAAGATAAAAATGGCCAATATACTGGTATTGACCAAGAAATCTTGAAAACGATTGCTGAACGAGAAGGCTTTACTTATACGCTGAAGCCGATGAGCTTTAATTCAGCGACTCAATCAGTCGCCTCAGATCAAGCTGACGGTGTGATTGCGGGGATGTCCATCACCGATGAACGTAAGAAGGTCTTTGATTTTGGGACACCCTATTACCGTTCTGGTATTGGTTGGGCTGTTAAAAAAGGGTCAAACATCAAGTCACTAAAAGATTTGAAGGGAAAGACCGTTGCGATTAAGACAGGAACGTCTGGTGCAGACTATGCCTTGTCAATCCAAAAAAAGTATGGCTTTAAAGTGGTCTATTTCAATGATTCAGACACCCTTTATAATGATGTGATTAACGATAATTCGCAAGCTACTTTCGGTGATTTGCCAGTTATTCAATATGCCGTTAAAAACGGGACAGCCTTAAAGGTCATGAATCCAAAGTCACCAATTCAAGCGGGTTGGTATGGCTTTGCCGTTAAGAAAGGCAAGAATGCGCAGTTACTTGCCGATTTCAATAAGGGCTTTGCAGCGATTAAAGAAGACGGGACTTACGATAAAATTGTTGCCAAGTATTTAGGTGCCAGTGCGGCAACCTTTACGGGTAGTAAGAAAGACAACGACACCGTATGGGGTATCTTAAAGTCTAACAAGATGGCCTTCCTCAAAGGACTATGGGAAACGATTGTGTTGACCGTCTTTGGGATTGTGTTGGCCTCAATTTGGGGTATTATTTTAGGTGTCATGGGCGTTAGCCAAAATGGCTTTGTTCGTGGTATTTCAAGTACAATTATTTATATTTTCCGTGGTTTGCCACTAATGGTCTTGGCCTTCTTCATTTACATTGGGTTGCCAGGGGTCATTGGTATGAAAATTCCGGCCGTGACAGCAGGGATTTTGACATTGGTCTTAAATGAAGGGGCTTATACGGGTGCGTTCGTGCGTGGTGGATTTGAAGCCGTTGATCGCGGTCAGATGGAAGCAGCGCGTTCTTTGGGCTTGCCGTATAGCCGCGCGATGCGCCGTGTGATTATGCCACAAGGTATTCGGATTATGATTCCAAGTTTCATTAACCAATTTATTATTACCTTGAAGGATACATCAATTTTGTCAGCCATTGGTATCTTGGAATTGACACAAACAGGTAGTTTGATTGTGTCACGTAATTCTCAAGGATTCCGCGTTTGGGCCATTGTCGCTGTGATATACTTAATTGTGATTACGTTACTCACATGGTTGAGTAATTGGGTAGAAAAGAGGATTCACGCATGAGTGATGCGCAAACAAAAGTAAAAGTCCATGTTGAAAATGTTAACAAGTCATACGGTGATAACCATGTCTTGCGAGATATTTCATTGGACGTGTCTGAAAATGAAGTGGTGGTCATGATTGGACCTTCAGGATCAGGTAAGTCAACTTTCTTACGGATGTTGAATCAGTTAGAAACACCAGATAACGGCACGATCATTGTTGACGGCTTTAATATTTCTGATAAGGCAACGGACATTAACAAAGTGCGTGAAAATATTGGGATGGTTTTCCAAAACTTTAACCTCTTTAATAATTACACAGTACTTGAAAATATCATGTTGGCACCGGTTGAATTAGGCAAGTTAGACAAGGCAGCTGCCGAGAAGAAAGCCCGTGAATTACTAGAAACAGTTGGCTTGAGTGATAAAGCTGATATGTCAGTTAATTCATTATCTGGTGGTCAAAAGCAACGTATTGCCATTGCCCGTGCGTTGGCCATGTCACCAGATATTATGTTGTTTGATGAACCAACATCAGCCTTGGATCCAGAAATGGTCGGGGATGTGTTGAACGTCATGAAAGATCTAGCGGATTCTGGGATGACGATGATTATCGTGACACACGAAATGGGCTTTGCAAAACAAGTCGCCGATCGTGTGGTTTTCTTTGAATCAGGTAAGATTCAAGAATCTGGCACACCAGAAGAAGTCTTTAATGCACCTAAAAATGCACGTTTGCAAGAATTTTTGAGCAAAGTCATGCAAGCCTAATGGGTTTGATAGACAGTCTCACAATTGAACGTGCAGCAAACGATTGAAAAAGCCGACCGTTTGGTCGACTTTTTTGTAATGTAGGAAGAGAATTTTAATGATCATGTTAAAAAGATACATTTTAGGGCTGGCAACATTAGTCATGTTTTTTCTGCTAACGCCGATCGCGTCAGCTGATAAACCACACTATACCATTACGACGGATGCAACTTATGCACCGTTTACTTTTCAAGATAAAAATAATCGTTATGTCGGCATTGAACAAGACATGATGAAAGCCATTGCCGAGCGGGAAGGGTTTACTTATACTATGAAGCCAATGAGCTTCAATTCTGCGGCGCAACTGGTTTCAAACGGACAAGCTGACGGGATTATTGCCGGTATGTCTATTACACCAGAACGGCGTCAAGTGTATGACTTTTCAACCCCTTATTACAAAACGGGGGTGGCTTGGATTGTTAAAAAAGGCAGTAAAATTAAATCACTGGCGGATTTAAAAGGGCAAACAGTGGCCTTAAAGACAGGGACAGCAGCGTCTGAATATGGGCTATCGCTACAGAAAAAATATGGTTTCCAGGTCAAATATTTTAACGATACCGATACCATGTATAATGATGTGGCAGTTGGCAATTCGGCGGCCACATTTGAAGATATGCCAGTTATTCAATACGCGATTAAAAATGGTATGGCCTTAAAGGTCATGAATCCAGATCAACCTGGTAACGCAGGGTCTTATGGTTTCGCAGTTGAAAAAGGCAAGAACAAAGCACTTTTAGCGGCTTTTAATCGTGGTTTTGCTGCCATCAAAAAAGATGGCACGTACGATAAAATTGTGGCGAAGTATTTGGGTGCCCGGCAAGCAACGTTCTCTGGCACTAAGCGTGATAACAGTACTGTGCTTGGGATTTTGCGGACCAATAAGACAGCATTGCTCAACGGTTTGTGGCAGACGATTGTGTTGACCGTGATTGCGATTATTTTTGCCTCAATCTGGGGTATTTTACTCGGTATCATGGGCGTGAGTCAATTTGGCTGGGTGCGGGGAATTGCCACCACAATTATTTACATTTTCCGTGGCCTACCATTGATGGTCTTAGCGTTCTTTATTTATATTGGGTTGCCTGGTTTAACTGGGGTGAAAATACCGGCCTTTACAGCGGGGATCATCACGCTGATTCTAAATGAAGGCGCTTATACAGGAGCGTTTGTCCGTGGTGGCTTTGAAGCCGTTAACCGTGGGCAAATGGAAGCTGCGCGTTCGTTGGGTTTGTCTTATAGTCAGGCCATGCGTCGGGTCGTGATGCCACAAGGTCTCCGTATTATGGTGCCAAGTTTCATCAACCAATTCATTATTACCTTAAAAGATACGTCGATTCTATCAGCCATTGGGTTGCTCGAATTAACGCAGACAGGTTCTTTGATTGTGGCGCGTAATTCACAAGGTTTTCGTGTCTGGGCAATCATTGGGGTCATGTATCTCATTTTAATCACCTTGTTGACTTGGTTTAGTCGCTGGGTTGAAAAACGCATGACTGTAAAATAAACATCAAAAACACCTCCTATTCGTATGATGAATAGGAGGTGTTTTTTTATGTTTATCGCACAAGACAAGCAAGGCACGTATGTGCAAGCTAACGTCGCTGGGACAAACGATGAGTTTTACTGTCCTGGTTGTTTGGCACCGGTCTACTTACGTCAGGGAGAGATTAAGCAACCACATTTTGCACATCGCGTGGGTGCGCAGTGCCACACTTTCTCAGACAATGAAACACCGCAACATTTGGCTGGGAAATTACAATTGGCAACCTACTGTCAAAAATTCGGGCAAGTCACTTTGGAAGCGGTTATTCCGGCTATTAACCAACGACCTGACATTTTAATCACCCGTGCAGATCAGCGTATTACCATTGAGTACCAGTGTAGTCCGATCTCCCAGCAACGTTTAGATGAGCGGAATGCGGGCTACCGCCAACAACACATTACCGTGATTTGGATTTTAGGCGCCACTTATTATCAGGCTAAAATGGCGCAACGCACGATTGTTAAATTTTTAGCCAATCAGCAGTTGTGCTTCTATTTACCTGATACGCAAAAATTTTACCATCGCGCCCATTTTGAAAAACCAGACTTTATTCGGGTTAATTACAGTGAAATTGTCAGCACGCAATTGTTGACAACAGTACCAAAGCACAAACAACGCAGATTAGATGTGGTGCAACAAATTTACAAACTGCAACAACTCATCGCGCAAAAACGGGTGGATCAGCGCTTGATTGCCTATCTTTATTTGCAACAACGCTTATTATTGCAGGCACCGCTTTGGATTCATTTGGGGCAAACCTTTGGCCTGACAATCAGCAATTGGCAGTGGCGATTACAGAGTTTGTTAGTGTTAGAAAAAATTGGTGTTGGTCATGTTTTGCATCAGCAGGTGATGTTGGCCAAACTCAAGCCCTATGTTCTGGGAAATGCCACTTTTCAACAAGAACAAGTGATGGCGCTCATGCAAGAAATGGTGGCGCAGCATTTTATTGTGCAGCGTGGGGCTTATTTCTTAGTTGTTGAATTACCGGTGTGGTATGGGTCGTTGCGACAAAAATTAGGTCAAGTGAGAAAATAGTGATAAAATAAAGTATGATATTTTAAGAAGGGAATGTTAGTGTCCATCGATCATTTGAGCGACACTGACGCGTAATAATAATGGCACAACTACAACGCGATGAAGTACCTGAAGAGTTAACTTGGGATTTGACCTCCATTTTTGCAACCGATGACGAGTGGGAAACAGCTTACGATGCTGTGCATCAAGGGGCACATGCTCTGAAGCAATTTGTGGGGCATGTTGGTGATTCAGCCCAAACGTTGCAAACAGCACTGGAAGCTGATCTTGATTTGGAACGTCAATTGGAAAAAGTCTACGTCTATGCGCACCAAATTTATGATCAAGATACGACGAATCAAAAATATGCCGCTTTTAATAGCCGTGCGCAAGCACTTTGGTCTGAAGTAAGTGAAGCAACAGCTTACTTCCAACCCGAAGTGCTTAATATTCCAGAAGAAACGTTGACAAACTATTTGAAGACGGCAGGGTTACAACCTTACCAACATTTATTTGACCAAATTCTGGCGCAAAAGCCTTACACATTGCCAGCAGAACAGGAAGCACTTCTGGCCGGAGCTGGGGATATTTTTAATGCTTCAGAAAACACTTTTGGTGCGTTAGATAATTCCGACATGACGTTTGGGGATGTCCATACTGAAACGGGTGAAGTGGTGCCATTGACAAATGGCCTTTACAGTCTGTTGTTGGAATCTAAGTCACGTGAATTGCGCCAAGAAGCGTTTGAAACATTGTACGATAGTTACATTGCCTTGCAAAACACTTTCGCGTCAACGTTATCGTCACATGTCAAAGGTCATAATTATTTAGCTAAAGTGCGTCACTATCGCTCAGCACGGGAAGCAGCCATTCTACCACACAGCCTACCAACATCAGTGTTTGAAACGTTGCGTGAAACGGTTGATGCCAATTTGCCACTGTTGCATCGTTTTGTATCACTCCGTAAGCAAGTTTTGGGCGTTGACGATATTCACTCATATGACCTCTACGTACCGTTAGTCGATGAGATTGATTTTGATGTCACGTATGACAAAGCCAAAGACATTGTGTTAGCCGCTTTGGCACCATTAGGACCAGATTATATTGCCGTGGTTAAAAAGGCCTTTGACGAACGCTGGATTGATGTGGTGGAAAATAAGGGTAAGCGTACTGGTGCTTATTCGAGCGGCACATATGACACGAACCCATTTATTTTGTTAAATTGGCAAAATAACTTAAATAACGTTTACACTTTGGCCCATGAAATGGGGCACTCGGTGCATTCTTATTTGACCCGTCAAGCACAACCTTATCATTATGGTGATTACCCAATTTTCCTAGCTGAAATTGCATCAACAACCAATGAAAGCCTACTCACGGATTATTTGTTAAAGACAAATGATGATCCAAAATTCCAAGCCTATGTGTTGAATCAATATCTTGATGGCTTTAAGGGCACGGTGTTCCGACAGACCCAATTTGCGGAATTTGAAGATTGGATTCATGAACAAAGTGCAGCTGGGGTGGCGTTAACAGCTGACGCGATGAGTACGTACTATGCGGCATTGAATCAAAAGTACTATGGCCCAGATCTCTTCCCAGATGAAGAAATCGCGTATGAATGGGCGCGTATTCCACATTTCTACTACAACTATTATGTCTATCAATATGCCACTGGTGAAGCCGCAGCGACGACTTTGGCTGATCGTATCTTGAATCAGAATGGGGCAGAAGCGTATAAAGACTACTTAAAGGCCGGTGCCTCAGACTATCCATTAGCCGTTATCGGCCAAGCAGGGGTTGATATGACGCAAGCGGATTATTTGAAGGAAGCCTTTGGCGTGTTTGAAAAGCGTCTCGATCAGTTGACAGATTTGTTAGTTCACAAGTAACCACATTGATCTGTCTTATGATACTGCCATGTTTATGGTAAAATGATAGGACAATAAATGGAGAACAACAACATGCAAACGACACCGCCCGAAGAATTAGTGGCTGTTGCGCTTGAAGCGCTTGACGAAACTTATACACCGTATTCACATTTTCCAGTGGGTGCTGCGTTATTGACAGCATCAGGCACTGTGTTTAAAGGGATTAACATCGAAAATGTCTCTTTTGGTCTCACCAATTGTGCAGAACGCACCGCTATTTTCAGTGCCATGGCTGCTGGTCATCGCCAGTTTGCTGGTTTAGTAGTTGCAGGGCGCACAAATGAGCCAATTGCCCCTTGTGGTGCATGTCGACAAGTCATGGTCGAACTTTTCCCATCCGACATGCCAATTTGGTTGATTAATGATACTGGCAAAAGTGTGCAAACGACGATTGCGGATTTAATGCCAGGGTCATTTAACGCACTGGCGTAGTATCGTGTTGATACATCGCTGAAAGCACTGACTTGAAGGAGAGCATATGCAAAAGCAAAAAGTACTCGTTTTTGACGGCACGGCACAAGCCGCAATTGATTATTTAAAGGCCCATGATTTAGAAGTCATTTCAAATCCGCAACAAACAGATGCCGATTTTCTTGCTGCAGCTGATGTAGATGCGGTGATTTTGATGATGCATCCGCTATCTGAGCAACTATTATCACAGATGCCAAATCTTAAAGTGATTGCCCGTTATGGCGTGGGCTATGATAATGTTGATTTAGCTGATGCAACGGCACATGACATTGTTGTCACCAATACGCCAGGGGCGAATGCAACGGCGGTTGCGGAAACGGCCGTCATGCATATGTTGATGGCTGGCCGTTACTTCTATCAGCAACGACAGAGCATTACTGACCCCAACGTGCCAAATGGGACGGGTCAAGAAGTTTCGCATAAGACAGTCGGCATTATTGGTTTTGGTGCTATTGGTCAAAAAATTGATGAATTGCTGACTGGATTTGATGTCAACGTGTTAGCCTATGCCCGACATGATAAACCCGTCAAAAACGGCCGGATGGCCACACTAGATGAGATTTATACGACAGCAGACTATATCATCTTGGCTTTGCCAGCAACGCCAGCAACGCAACATATGATTGATGCGGCTGTTTTCAAGAAAATGAAAAACAATGCCGTTTTGATTAATATTGCGCGTGGGGCAGTCGTGGACGAAGCGGCCTTAATTGCCGCATTGAAGACAGGTGAGATTGCTGGTGCGGGACTAGATGTGGTTACGGTTGAACCAGTTGCACCAGATAATGAGTTATTGACGTTACCCAATGTTTTTGTCACACCACACGTGGCGGCAAAATCAGTTGAAGCGTTTGATGCGGTTGGTTTAGCAGCAGCACAAGAAGTTGTGCGTGTCTTAAACGGCGAAGAGCCAAAAAATCAAGTCAATTAAAAAAACACGTCGCCTTTTTAGGGCGACGTGTTTTTTATTCAGGTTTGTGTAATGAAACAGGGAGCATGTCAAGATCTGGCAATGCTTCATGATTAATTTCAGCAAATAGGACGTCAATTAGACGTTGTGCTGCCTCATGGATTGGCTGCACGATTGTTGGGAGATCGGGGTGCAACTGTTGGACAATTGGTGCACCGTCGTACCCTGCAACAATCACGTCCTCAGGGACACGAATATTTGCCCTGCGTAACGCATTTTGTAGTTGGACAGCCATCATGTCATTATAAGCAAAGACACCATCTACTTTTTGGGTCACGATCAAGTTAACAATCTCTGCCATCTCTTCGGCACTTGCAAATTCGTTAGAATTAGAATTGATATTGTGTTCGATTAACTGGCTTTTGTTGGCAATCGCATCCGAAAAGCCGACATAACGTTGTGCGGTTGGGGATGCAGAAGGGTCATTGTCACATAACACTAGCAGATTTTTAGCCCCTTGAGAAACCAGATACTCGCCAATGAGGTAGCCACCGCGATAATTGTCTTCATGAACAATCGGAATATTATCTGCTAAATGACGGTCATAGGCCACAATTGGCAGAAAGTTATCTTGATAACTAGCAATGCCGAGATTATGTGATGAGGTAATAATACCTTCCACTTGGTTAGCTGCTAACATTTGCAAATATTGTTGTTCTTTTTCAATGTTATTGGCACTCGTCGCAATAATCACTTTGTAGCCTTTTTTAAATAAGAGTTGTTCGATTTCGGTGGCTAAAGCGGTAAAAAATGGATTTTGAATGTTGGGGAAAATTAAACCGATAAATTGTGATGATTTACCTTGTAGTGAGCGCGCCATGGCATTTGGTTGGTAGTGCAACTCGCGCATGGCAGCATGAACTTTGTCGATCGTTTTTTGGCTCAAGGAACCGTAATTATTGATCACACGTGATACTGTTGTAATTGAAACGCCGGCCAATTCGGCGACGTCACTTAATTTTGCAACCATTGAAACCTCCGTTTACTGCTAAAAATTGTGTTGCATTTTTAATCACTAAGCACATTCTATTATACACTTTTTTGCAATAAAACTTTCAGCAAAAAAATTGATTAACGCTTGACAAATTATTTAAAAGGGTTAATATGGTCTTATAAGTTAAAAACATCACAAGTAAAACGGAGCGGAAAACATGGAAGCATTAGTGTTGACTGGTATTAAGTCACTGGAATTGAAAGAAATTGCACAACCCGAAATCAAGCCTGACGAAGTCAAGATTCATACAGCCTTTGCTGGTATTTGCGGGACAGACCATGCGTTATATGCTGGTTTGCCTGGTTCTGCACCAGCGGTCCCACCAATCGTCTTAGGTCACGAAAATTCAGGTGTGGTTGTTGAAGTTGGTTCAGAAGTCACAAACGTTAAGGTCGGTGACCGTGTGGCAGTTGATCCAAACATCTACTGCGGTCAATGCAAGTACTGCCGTACAGGGCGTCCAGAATTATGCGAACATCTCTCAGCTATTGGGGTGACGCGTGACGGTGGCTTTGAAGACTACTTCACAGCACCTGCCTCAGTTGTTTACCCAATCCCAGACAATGTGTCATTGAAGGCTGCAGCTTTGGTTGAACCAATTTCTTGTGCCGTTCACGGTATTCAATTGTTGAAGGTATCACCATATCAAAAGGCACTTGTCATTGGTGATGGCTTCATGGGACAATTGTTTGTGCAAATTTTGCAGGCTTACGGCATTCACCAAGTTGATTTGGCTGGTATTGTGGATGAAAAGTTGGCCATGGCGAAAGATAAGTTTGGTGCAAAGCGCACGTTCAATACAATGGCAGGTGACAAGATTCCTGATGGTGAATATGATGTTGTCATTGAAGCTGTCGGTTCACCAAAGACACAAGAAGCAGCCATTGAAGCTGCTGCGCGTGGTGGTCAAGTTTTGATGTTTGGTGTCGGTGGTCCAGACGACACATTTGAAATGAACACTTATGAAGTTTTCCAAAAGCAATTGACAATTCAAGGCTCATTCATCAATCCAAATGCCTTTGAAGATTCATTGGCTTTGCTATCATCAGGCAAGGTAGATGTTGAACCTTTGATTTCACATGAATTGGACTATGCCACTGTTGAAGACTTCTTGAACGGCAAGCTTGGCGTAGTGTCAAAGGCTGTTGTGAAGGTTGGCGGCGAAGAAGCGTAACCGGAAGACAGATCACGCGACAAAGTCATCAACGCGTTGATCGAGGGGGGGCAAATATGGCATTTTCAGATTATTATTCAGGTTTACAACACATCGGTATACCAACACATGATTTGGCAGCTGCGGAAGCTTTTTGGACAAAATTAGGATTTACGAAAACTGGTGATTTTCCAGTTGGACAAGTCATCTTTATGCAACGTGATAATCTTGTGATTGAAACGTGGTACCAAGAAGTGGTTGCCAATCAACCAGGCGCAATTAACCATATCTCATTGGACACGACAGATGCTGAGGCAGCTTTTGCGGCCGCAAAGGCTGAAGGTTTTGACCTGATTGATTCAGAAGTGCAACAATTAGCATTTTGGGACAAAGGGATTAAGTTCTTTAATATCCAAGGCCCAGATGCTGTCATTGTAGAATTTTGTGAAATTGTAAAATAAAAAAAGTTGGCGTAACGGCGCCAACTTTTTTTATTGCGTAGGATTGTGGTGGTGCTATCGTGTTTTCACATTTGTTTCTGAAAGGTACAAAAATACGATGAATTATTTTCTAAAATTAATCCTGACGAACGCTTGACACTGGTGATTTAAATCGATTAAACTAATAATGTAAGCGCTTAACAAAACGATAAAATAAAGCAATGATAGGACAATTTAACGTCACGACGTACTGTAAATGTTAACCACACATTTTAGTCAAGTTGTGGCGTGATTGTCAGTCTGTCTGGCAACGGGTGCGCCTTGTTTTGTCGCAACTGTGGACTTGGCGTCACCAGCCTGCGGCTTTTGATTGGGAGGCTACAGTCACAATGATCACCTTTGTTGTGTATACGTGTTTAAAGGGTGATCATTATGACAGCAAATGACTAAAACAGAGATAAGAAAAGAGAAAAAACATGGGACTATTAGGTGCAATTGAAGCAGGTGGAACGAAGTTTGTGGTGGCTGTTGCGGATGAAGACTTTAACATTGTCGATCGGACAGCATTCCCAACATTAGATGGCGAAAAGACGTTAGATCAGGTTGTTGCGTTCTTTGATCAATATGATAACATCGATGCCATTGGGATTGCCGCCTTTGGGCCAATTGATATTGTGCCTGAATCAAAGACTTACGGTTATGTTCTCGACACGCCAAAACACGGCTGGTCAGGGTATGATTTCTTAGGTCGTATGAAGGCTTGGCGTGATATCCCTTATTACTGGACAACGGATGTTAATGGTGCTGGTTGGGCTGAGTTTACCACAGGGGCTGCCAAAGACGTTGACAATATGGTGTATTTGACAGTTGGTACGGGTGTTGGTGCCGGTATTGTTTCTGGCGGACAACTTGTCAGTGGTTATGGCCACCCAGAAGCCGGTCACATCTTCTTACAAAAGCATCCAGAAGACACGTATGCAGGGCACTGCCCATTCCACGGTGCTAACTGTTTGGAAGGCTTGGCAGCTGGACCAGCTATCGAAGAACGCTGGGGCATGAGTGCCAAGGAAATTCCTGATGATCATTTGGCATGGCGCATGGAAGCCTTCTACTTGGCACAAGCGATATTGGATTATACGATGATCTTGCGCCCAGAAAAGGTTGTGCTCGGTGGTGGCGTGCCACACCGTGAGATTCTTTTCCCCTTAATTCGGGAAAGCTTTGCGGAACAAATGAGCGATTATTTGGCAGTGCCACCATTGGATGACTATATTGTACCTGTGGCCAACGGGGACAATGCCGGTATCCTCGGTTGTTTCTATTTGGCGAAAACATTGCGATAACCGTTACCTGTTTAACTACTTACTTTTTGTCAAGTTGCGCGCTTTGTGTTACTATGAACACATCAATAACTCAGAGGGAAAATGATGGCAAAATTAGCAGAACATACAGAGGATTTACTCTGCGAGAATTTCACCAATACATTTCAGATTTTAGGTCGTAAATGGAATGGCCTAATTATTGAGACGTTGCTTATTAGTGGACCAAAACGTTTCTTGGAATTGTCACGGGCGATTTCTGGCTGTTCTGACCGTGTGTTGGTTGAACGTCTGAAAGAACTTGAAGCGGTACAATTGGTTAACCGTGTGACTTATGAAAATTCTAGTCTCATTGAATATAAGCTTACCGAGTCTGGTGAAGCAATGCGTCCACTGATGGCAGCAATTCATGAGTGGTCTGATCAATATAATAACGTGGCCAAGACAAAACATGACGACACAGACGCTTTAGCATGATATACTAGAGTTGTAATCTAGCGCGTTTTAGTGCTGTGCCGCTATGGCAAATAGTCACTAAAATAGATGCTAAAACAGTAAAATATGTTTTAAACACGATGAATGACCTAGTAATGATAGAACAAATTTAGCGAGCAATACAGATTGGTGAAAGTATTGTATTTGCGTCTATGATGAATTTCAGTCAGGAGTGATTGGTTTAATCACCAACGTTTTGACAGCGTTATTGTCATTTAGAGCTGACGTTAGTCAGAAAATTGGGTGGTACCACGATCAGACGTCCCATGTTATCTCATGATAACATGGGACGTTTTTTATTCACGTGATTAAAACATCAGGCGTCGTATTGAAAGGAAATGATGATGAGTTTAACTGAAGAACTAACAGCATTAAAGGCTTCAGCCGTAGAACGAATTAACGCCGCAGATGCAGATATTGAAGCGTTGCGCGTCAGTTTGCTGGGTAAAAAAGGCGAATTAACTGCTTTACTGAAGGGGATGAAGGACGTTGCGCCAGAAGACCGGAAAGCAGTCGGCGAAATTGGAAACGATGTACGCCAAACTATTACAGCTTTGTTGGCGGAAAAAAAGGCGGCCGCTGAAGCAGCAAAGCTTGAAGCGCAATTGGCAGCTGAAACGATTGATGTGACGTTGCCAGGTAGTGCACATGTTGTCGGACAACCCCATGTTTTGCAACAAATTATTGATGAAATTGAACAACATTTCTTAGGTTTAGGCTTTGAAGTGATTGATGATACCGTTGATTCACCGGAAGTTGAAACTGATGAATATAACTTTGAACGGGAAAACTTGCCAAAGGACCATCCGGCCAGAGATATGCAAGATACGTTCTATATTACGCCTGAAATCCTATTACGGACGCAAACGTCACCTGTACAATCCCGTTCATTAGAAAAGCACGACTTTTCAAAGGGACCACTTAAGATGATTGCGCCTGGAAAGGTTTATCGTCGTGATACGGATGATGCGACGCATTCACACCAATTCCATCAAGTTGAAGGGATGGTTGTGGGCGAAAACATCACGATGGCTGATTTGAAGGGCACTTTGCTCTCAATCATGCAAGCCTTGTTTGGCGAAAAGCATCAAATCCGGATGCGCCCATCATATTTCCCATTTACTGAACCTTCGGTTGAAGTCGACGTATCTTGGAATGAAGTCACACCAGATACCAAGCCAGAAGATATTGAGTGGATTGAAGTGTTGGGTGCTGGGATGACGCATCCAAATGTTTTGCGCATGGACGGGATTGACCCAGAGAAGTATTCGGCGTTTGCCTTTGGCTTGGGCCCAGATCGTTTTGCGATGTTGAAATACGGTGTCGACGATATTCGTCAATTCTATTTGAACGATGTCCGTTTCTTGTCACAATTTAACCGAAAGGGGAACTAAACATGAAAACGAATTTAACATGGTTAAATGATTATTTAGACCAAACCATTGCGTTAGATCAACAAGCGGTGGCGGATTTAGCTGAACAAGTCGCCCGCACGAGTGTTGAAGTTGATAGCGTGACAACACTGGCACAACAACAAGATGGTCTTGTTGTCGCCGAAGTCGTCAGTGTGGTACCACACCCTGATTCTGATCACATGGTTATCACGCAAGTCAATATTGGTGAACCTGAATTGGTACAAGTTGTGACAGGGGCACCTAACGTGGCCGTGGGTCAATTGGTTGTCCTTGCTAAAGTTGGGGCACACATTATTAATCGTGAATCAGGCGAATTAATGACGTTAACAGCCGCTAAGTTACGTGGTGAAATGTCTTATGGGATGTTGGTGGCCTTACAAGAAATTGGTTTTGACAATAAAATTGCGCCGAAAGACTTTGAAGCTGGTATTTATGTCTTTGGACCCAATGATGGTGTGCAACCTGGTGATGATGCCTTAGTGGCGCTGGGAATGACAGATCCCGTGTTGGATACTGATTTAACGCCTAATCGTGCGGATATGCTTTCAATGATTGGAACAGCGTATGAATTTGGGGCGATGTTAAAGCAACCAGTAACTGAGCCAGCATTTGATTTAGTCGAATATGAGACGTTAGCACGTGATCAAGTTGATGTCGTGATTGAAGATGACACTTTGGCACCAAAGTATACTTTGCGCGTGGTGAACAACGTGACGGTTGGGGATTCACCACTCTGGCTGCAAAAAGCACTTTGGAATGCGGGTATGCGACCAATTAACAATATTGTTGATATTACGAATTACATGATGTTGATGTATGGGCAACCTTTACATGCGTTTGATTTGGATAAGTTATCGGATAAAACCGTGCATGTGCGTCGTGCTAAAACAGCGGAACAATTGGTGACGTTGGATGAGCAAACGCGTGATTTACGTGCGGGTGAAGACATCGTGATTACCACTGCTGATGAACCATTGATGCTTGCTGGTGTCATGGGTGGTGCCAGTTCAGAAGTTGATCATACGACACGACACATCGTTTTGGAAGGTGCTGTGTTTAATCCGAGTTTGGTGCGCGCGACGGCACGTCGTCATAATTTGCATTCAGAAGCTTCGGCCCGCTTTGAACGTGGCGTGAACTGGGATGCAACCTTTACGGCTTTGGATCATGCTGCACAATTGGTTGATGAATTAGCCGGTGGCCAAGTGGCCCGTGGCCGAGTGGTTGCAGCTGATACGCCTTACGAAGAAATTGTGATGCCATTGACGGCGGCACGGGTGAATCAAATTCTTGGCACAGCATTGACGCTAGCAGATATTGCTGCCATTTTTGATCAATTAGCCCTAGATTATCAAATTGAGGCGGACACCATTCAAGTAACTTTGCCAGCACGCCGGCCAGATTTGCGAATCGAAGCAGATTTGATTGAAGAAATTGCGCGCCTTTATGGTTATGACAATTTGCCTGTGACTTTGCCTTACGGGCCAACGACACCTGGTCACTTAACATTACGTCAGCGTCAAATTCGTGCAAGTCGTCGTATCATGGAAAGTTTGGGCTTGAACCAAGCAATTTCCTACGTCTTAACAACACCTGAAAAGGCGCAACAATTTGCCGAAAATCCTGGTGAAAAAGTTGTCGCCTTGGATTACCCAATGAGTTCAGATCGGACGACAGTGCGTCAAAATCTATTGGCGGGTCTATTAGAAGATGTTGTTTATAATGTCAATCATGGCGTGGCCGACGTGGCACTTTATGAACAAGGCCGTATTTTTATTGGAACTGACGACAGTACGCTGCCAACTGAAATGGAACATTTGGCTGGTGTTTTGACGGGCACACGTGCTACTTCAAGTTGGCAACAGGATAAAACGCAAAAGCCAGTTGACTTCTATGATATGAAGGGAATTGTCGCTGAATATTTGGCCCAAATCGGCGTTGAAAATGTGCGTTATGAAGCGACAAAGCGCCACCAAAACATGCATCCTGGGCAAACGGCTGATATTTACAGTGGCGATGTTTATCTTGGCTTTGTGGGTCAAATTCATCCTAAGGTGACACAAGCTCATAAGTTAGCACCGGTATTTGGGTTTGAACTGAACTTGTTTGCAGTAATGTCACAAGTAACAGGGGACGTTGCCTATGCCCCAATCTCACGTTTCCCACAAATGCGACGCGATGCAGCGTTGTTGGTTGATGAACACATTCAACATGCTGACATTGTCGCCCTTATTCGTGAAACAGCTGGTGACAAACTTGTGGACGTGCAATTATTTGATGTTTATACAGGGGATAATTTGCCTGCCGGTAAGCGCTCATTAGCCTATACATTGACGTATCAAGACAATGATGAGACACTAGTTGAAGCAGAGGTTAACGCTGACTTTGAACGAGTAACCAATGCATTAATCGCGCAACTTCATGTGGAAGTGCGTTAAAATCTTTTCTAATTAAATTTGAGTTAAGTCTGTTGGCACGGTATAATTGACAATGGACTATAACGATTACAAGGAAACCTCATGGCTAAAATAATTGTACACGGCGGCAAGCGCCTCCATGGTGAAGTCACAATTGGTGGCGCAAAAAACTCAACAGTTGCACTCATTCCAGCTGCTATTTTGGCGGATACACCAGTGACTTTTGATACTGTACCTCAAATTCTCGACGTGAAAAATTTGCAACTTATCTTGGATGCAATGAATGTTCAGTCAAAATTTGAAAATGGCAATTTGGCCATTGATCCGACACAAATTGTGGAAAGTGATTTGCCAAGTGGCGCAATCAAGTCACTTCGCGCATCTTACTATTTCATGGGGGCCTTACTTGGTCGCTTTAACCGCGCAACGGTGACTTTCCCTGGTGGGGATAACTTGGGCCGACGTCCAATTGATCAACACATTAAAGGTTTTGAAGCCCTTGGTGCCAAGGTAACGGAAAGCAACGATATTATCCATATTGATGCCACAGAAAACGGGCTAGTCGGCGCACGTATCGCTTTAGATACGGTTTCGGTTGGTGCGACAATCAATATTATTTTGGCTGCAGTGCGTGCTAAGGGTCAAACGATCATTGAAAACGCGGCGCGCGAACCAGAAATTATTGATATTGCAACATTTTTGAATAACATGGGTGCCAACATCCGTGGTGTTGGAACGGATACCATTCGTATTTCAGGTGTGCCAACATTAAAGGCGACAAACACCCATACGGTCATTCCTGATCGTATTGAAGCTGGTACTTATATGAGTATGGCGGCAGCTTTTGGTGATGGGGTAACGATTAAAAATGTCATTCCAGAACATTTGGAATCTTATACATCAAAGTTAATTGAAATGGGTGTGAATTTGGATATCGGTGAAGATGAGATTCACGTCTACCCATCAGACGCTTTACAACCGGTTAATATTAAAACAATGCCTTATCCAGGCTTTGCTACTGATTTGCAACAGCCAATCACGCCACTATTACTGATGGCTGAAGGTGAAAGTGTCATTCAAGATACAATCTATCCAAAGCGCGTGAAGCATATTGCAGAGTTGCGTCGTATGGGTGGTGATATTGATTCTGAAAAGCCTGGTGAAATTCGGGTTAATCATTCACCACGCCTTGTCGGTACAGATGTTGCTGCTGCCGAAATTCGCGCGGGTGCAGCCTTAGTGATTGCTGCGGTGATGGCCGATGGCGATACTGTGATTAACGATGCTGATCATATTTTACGTGGCTATGATCGTATTCAAGAAAAGCTTGCTGGTCTAGGGGCTGATATTACGATTGAAGGCATTGATTTAATTAATTTGATGCCATAGTCTTGTAATTTCATACGGCACATGATAAACTGTATTAGTTATAAACTGACTCTGTGACAAAAGTCTCAGGGCGCTAAGGAGAAATGATTATGCGAGCAGACATTCACCCAGAATACCGTCCAGTGGTTTTCCTTGATGCAACAACAGGTAAGAAGTTCTTGTCAGCTTCTACTGCAACATCAAACGACACGACTGAATTTGAAGGTAAAGAATACCCAGTTATCCGTTTGGATATCACATCAGACTCACACCCATTCTACACAGGTAAGCAAAAGTTTACACAAGCCGATGGTGCGGTCGACAAGTTCAACAAGAAGTTTGCTGGATTTGGTTTCAAGAACAACGAAGACAAGTAATTGTTCTGATAAAAGCGTTCACTTTGGTGAACGCTTTTATTTTTTAAAGCATAAAAAGAGAAAGGTTAGTAGTGCCATCATGACTGATTAAAGCGGGCGATGGGCTACTTGCAAGGTGGAGACGATGCCACGAACAATTTTGCCAGTAAAACTGCATGAACAACTGACGGTGACTGTCGATGATATCCGAATTGATGGGATGGGCATCGTCAATATTACCCCCACTTATCCGCTTTATGTCGCGGATGCGCTCCCAGGTGAAAAAATCACCATTGAAGTGACGCAAGTTGACAAATTCTCAGGCTATGCCAAGGTATTGCAACGCTTGGTGGCGTCAGATCAACGTCAAAATAGTGATCGCCAGTATCTAATCGATGCGGGTACAGCACCACTTGTGAATCTTAAGTACCAAGCACAACTTGATTTGAAACAAGCGCAAGTTCAACGGTTGTTTGCCCAACGTGGGCTTGACGTGACGGTCGCGCCAACCATTGGGATGGCGGATCCGACGTATTATCGCAATAAAACAATTGTGCCAGTTAAGTGGCAGAATGGCCATTTAACGAGCGGGTTTTATCGTCGTGGGACGCATGATTTAGTCCCCATGACGGACTATTTTGTCAATGATGCTAAAATTGATCAAGCCATTGTTGTGGTACGCGATATCTTAGAAAAGTACCAAATTAGTGCGTTTGATCCGGATCGACAAACAGGTGCGATCCGCTATATTATGATTCGACGTGGCTATTATTCACATGAGTTAATGGTTGTGCTCGTCTCAAACGACGCCACCATTCCGCATGAGGCAGATGTGATTGCGGCATTGCGCGCTGAACTACCAGAATTAAAGAGTTTGATTTTTAACTTTAGCCCCAAAAAAGACTTTGTTTTGTTAAGCCCCAACAATCGGACATTATGGGGTGATGATGCAATTCATGATACGTTGCTCGGGTATCAATTTGTCATCGGACCAAATTCATTTTATCAAGTGAATCCGCAAACAACGGAAGTCCTCTATGATCTGGCAGCACAAAAAGCCCAGTTGCAGCCGACTGATACGGTCATTGATGCCTATTCAGGCATTGGCACGATTGGGATTACGGTAGCCAACCGTGTTAAGCAAGTCTTAGGTGTTGAAGTTGTGCCAGGCGCAGTGGCGGATGCACAACATAATATGCGGCTTAATGGGATTCAAAATGCCACATATTTGTTAGCTGATGCGCCAGAACAATTTAAAATCTGGGAAGCGGCACAACTACAGCCAGAAGTGGTCTTTGTTGATCCGCCTCGGCGTGGGTTAACAAGTGAATTAATTCAAGCAACCGTCGATATGGGGCCAGAACGCTTAGTTTATATTAGCTGCAACCCAGTCACTTTGGCGCGGGATGCCGCTGAAATTGTGCAAAAAGGCTATCAAATTGAAGGCCCAGTACAACCAGTTGATCAATTTCCACAGACTTCCCATGTGGAAAGTATTACGGTCTTTAAGAAAAATTTCTAATCAAGTCACGCGTGTGCGATAGATGCTATCGCTGGGGATATTTTTGGAGAACACATGGATTATTCAATAGCAAAAATTGGCGACATTTTAAACGCCGACATACAAGGTAGTGGCCAAGTCACAGGCGTGAGCTTTAACTCACGCCAAGTGGTGCCAGGGGATTTATTTGTGGCCTTAGTCGCTGATAACGATGGGCATCAGTACATTCAAGATGCCTTACAACGTGGTGCAGCAGCAGTTTTGGTTGATGATCAACACGACATTCCAAACGATGTGCCAGCCGTGATTGTGCCAGATACGCTGATTGCGCTGCAACAACTGGGGGCTTTTCGTCGCCAGGAGTTGAACCCTAAAGTGATTGCCATTACGGGCTCTAATGGGAAAACAACCACAAAGGATATGACGGCTGCGGTGATGGCAAAACGTTATAAAACCTTTAAAACACCAGAAAATTTCAATAACGAGATTGGTGTACCGATGACGTTGTTGACCATGCCGGCTGATACAGAAGTGTTAGTTGTTGAACTGGGGATGGATCGGCCAGGTCAATTAACGGCACTTTCCAAGCTGGTTGTGCCTGATGTGGCAATCATTACGATGATTGGCGAAGCGCATATCGAATTTTTCCAGACACGCGCTAAGATTGCCCAAGCTAAATTGGAAATTGTGGCCGGTCTGAAACCAGATGGCGTGTTGTGTATTCCGTTTGATGAGCCGCTGTTAACGCAAGCGGATGTTGCCCAACAAGTGGTGGTGTTTGGCGACGGTGTCTCGGCAGTTCAGGGCGATGCGACGACAACAACATTTACGTATCAAGAAATTCGATTTGCAATTCCGTTAATTGGCGGTTATAATATTATGAATGCGCTCGCAGCAGTTTCAGCGGGTATCTTACTACATATTGATTTAGACGACGCCGTTGAGGCGCTACAAACATTTGATTTGACTAAAAATCGCACAGAGCGACTCGTGACAGCACGCGGCGTGAATTTGATTAGTGATGTTTATAATTCAAATCCGACGGCCGTAGCAGCAGTTCTGGCGACATTAAAAGCAATACCGGCACCACACAAGTATGTTGTGCTGGGAGATATGTTAGAATTAGGCGAACAAGCAGCCACATTACATGCCAATTTGGCCAAAGAAATTTTGGCAGCAAACGTGACTGGTGTTTACCTTGTTGGGCAATTGTTTACGGCAAATACAGCCCCAATTTTAGCGCCACACTTTGATTCAGAGCACTTGCATTTATATGACACACATCAACTTGATGCACTTATTGCAGACCTTAAGACGTTAGGGGATGCAGGGGATGTGATCTTATTAAAAGCAAGTCATGGCATTCATCTAGAAAACGTTGTTAATGCATTAGTACAATAGTTGTTGTATTTTTGGGGGATGCAAAGTTGAAACGCACGCAACACAATACCAGGCGACGCCATTTATGGCATACTGGTATTTTGGTTATGTTACTGCTAGGTGTTGTTGGCCTATCGAGTTTGATTGCTTTGAGAACAACTGCTGATGCGAAGGTTTCTCAAGTACTGATCAAACGGGCAAAGGCCGACAATGGTCTAAGAACTGCAATGCGTGATCAAACAGTTTTTCTAACCCATAATCAGCAGGCAGTGCAGATAGATTGGCAGTTAAAAGCTGCAGGTTATGTCGGTTCAGCATTAGTTGTGTCGCATGGGCAAGTGATTTTGCAACAAGGTTATGGTTATGCCAACCAAGCCAAGCAGCAATTAAACAATGCGCAATCATTGTTTCAAATTGCCTCTTTGCAAAAAAGCTTTACCGCAACGTTGATTATGCAACAAGTGCAGGCTGGAAAGCTCAGCTTGGATACGACGTTAGCAACGTATTACCCGGATGTTCCAGATGCCAATCAAGTGACGATTCGCCAATTGATGACGATGACGAGTGGCTTGGGTGAGTATATTCTGGGGCATCAGGTGACGACTGAACAAGAAAACGTCGCCTTTGATGCAGCGCATGTGCGACGGCTAGGGTCAAAAGCTTGGGCTTATCAGGCGGTAAATTATCGTTTGTTAGCCGGGATTTTGATGAAAATTACTGGGCAATCGTACGATCAATTATTTGATCAGGTCTTTAATCAACAGTGGCAGCTCAATATTGTTGATTATCGCCATTTTGTGACGCAAGCGCATCGCACAACTGGTTACCAAAAACTGGGCTACAGTGAACTCACTTTTGATAACCCAGGATTATTTGCCAGAGAAACAGGCACTGGCAATATGGCCATGACAGTCGGCAAGCTATATGCTTATTATCGGTTACTGATGCAGCATCGCATCGTTGATCGTCAGTGCTTGCAGGCAATGTGGACACCGGAACCTGGAGAATCGTATAGTGCTGGTTTGTATCATCATGCGCAGTATCATGATGGACACGGCGTTATCACAGGATACGAACCAACTGTGCTGTTCACGCCGGATGGCCAAGATGCTGTCATCTTATTGAGCAACGTATTTGAAAAGGGTAAGAGCTGGCAACCGCTAGCTAAAACCCTCTTCACACAAATTACAGCGATAAAAACGTCATAACGGCTTATCGTACACGCGCCAAAGCGCGCAGAGGAGAGAAATTTTGAAGTTTAGTGAATTAGGTTTATCACAAGATATTTTGGATGCAATTACAACACATGGTTATGTGGAAGCAACACCAATCCAAGAAAAGACAATTCCGCTAACATTAGCGGGTAAAGATGTTATTGGTCAAGCGCAAACAGGAACTGGTAAGACAGCTGCCTTTGGTTTACCAATTTTAGAAAACATTGATTTAGATAACAAGAATATTCAAGCATTGATCGTGTCACCAACACGTGAATTAGCGATTCAAACAGCAGATGAATTGAAAAAGTTGGGTCATGATAAGCACGTTGACGTGCAAGTTGTCTTTGGTGGTGCAGATATTCGCCGTCAAATTCAAAACTTGAAGTCACACCCACAAATTTTGGTGGGAACACCAGGGCGTTTGTTGGATCACATTAACCGTAAGACGGTTAAAATTGATCAAGTGAAGACATTGGTTTTGGATGAAGCCGATGAAATGTTGAACATGGGCTTCTTGGATGACATTGAAGCTATCATTAAGAACACACCGGCAGATCGTCAAACATTATTGTTCTCTGCAACAATGCCACCAGCAATCAAGCGTATTGGTGTTAAGTTCATGACTAACCCTGAACACATCCAAATTGAAGCCAAGGAATTGACAACTGACTTGGTTGATCAATACTTTGTTCGCGCACGTGACAACGAAAAGTTTGACACAATGACACGTATCTTGGATGTGCAAGCACCAACATTGGCGATTGTGTTTGGTCGTACAAAGCGTCGCGTTGAAGAATTGGCGCGTGGTTTGGAAGCCCGCGGTTACCATGCAGCTGGTTTGCATGGTGATTTGACACAACAAATGCGTTCGCGCGTATTGTCACAATTCAAGTCACACGAAATTAACATTTTGGTTGCGACTGATGTGGCGGCTCGTGGTTTGGACGTTAAGGATGTATCACACGTCTATAACTTCGATATTCCACAAGACCCAGAATCATACGTTCACCGTATTGGCCGTACGGGTCGTGCGGGGGCCGAAGGGGTGTCAGTGACTTTTGTTGCTCCAAATGAAATGGATTACTTGCGCGCTATTGAAGACTTAACCAAGAAGCGCATGACACCATTAGAACCTGCAACATTACAAGAAGCGCGTATTGGTAAGATCAAGAACGCTGCTGGTGAAGTAGCCAAGTTGGTTAACACAGTTGATGCTGATGATATTCAATCAGAAGTTGAAAAGTTGACAGCACAATACAGCTCAGAACAATTGGCAGCGGCTTTGTTGTCATCTGTTGCTGATTTGGAAAAGCAAAACACACCTGTTGAAATCACACGTGAACGCCCATTACCACGTCGTCGTGGCGGTAACGGTGGGTCATCATCACGTCGCAGCGGTAGCAGCGATCGTCGTGGCAATGGTGATCGTCGTGGCGGTAGCCGTGAACGTCGCGGTAATGGTGGTCCACGTCGTGAAGGTAATGGCGATCGTCGTTTTGGTGATTACAAGCGCCGTGATGGTCGTTCAACAGAACGCCGTACGGGTGGCGCACGTAAGAGTCGTGAATTTACGGTCCGCGAAAAAGATTAATTTTTACGCCGACGAGGCGTCTTAAATACGACGTTGTGTGCGGATAAACCACGCAACAATGTTTTATAAAGTTATACGATGAAACCGTCCAAACAAGTGTTGGATGGTTTTTCATTAGTTAAGGGTGAAGGAGACAGACGATGCAAACAGTTGCTGAAGCGATTGCTTATATCCATAATCGACCTAAAGGTGGACAAAAAGAGTCATTGGTACGCATGCACACGTTGTTAGCGGCATTGGGTCAACCACAAAACATGTTGCCACCGGCTATTCACATTACGGGTACCAACGGCAAAGGCTCAGTTGCTACGATGACCAGCAATATTTTACGTGTCGCTGGGTATCGTACCGGTCTGTTTATCTCACCCTTTATCACTGATTTTCGTGAACGTATTCAGATTAATAATCACTTAATACCAGCAGATGACTTATTAGCGGTCACGCAACACGTTGCTGATGTGTTGGTGACGGTTGATGCCACTTTAGCGCCAGATATACCAACTGAATTTGAGGTCTTAACGGCCATCATGCTGACTTATTTTGCGCAGCAAAATTTAGACGCTTTAGTGATTGAAGTTGGCATTGGCGGGCAATTGGATTCAACCAACGTGATGCCCAATGCACGGGTCGCAGTAATTACCAGTGTTGGCTTGGATCATCAAGCCTTACTTGGTCCTACGATTACGGCAATTGCCAATCAAAAAGCAGGGATTATTCATGACGACATGGCGGTTGTGATTGGTGATTTACCAGATGAGGCGCAAGCAGCAATTGCAGCAATTGCCAAAAGACCGCTCATACAAGGTCAGCTGAATGCGTATGCACAAGGCCTACCAGGTACTTATCAAATTCAAAATACAGCCACGGCAGTGGCTGCTATTACTGCCTTTGATGACCGAATCACCCCAGCACAAATCCAGCAAGGATTAGCTGAGAGTCAGTTTTCTGGTCGTTTTGAACGTCTCAAGCCAAATGTATTACTTGATGGAGCCCATAATGTTGATGGGTTAAGACAGCTGCATCAGGCCTTGCAAGACTTAGATGAGCAACCGGAAACAATCACGTTAATTATTGGCAGTCTCATGGATAAAAACGTGGCCCTAGCTTTTGATGAGCTCTTAAAAGATCAGCGTCTTCAAATCGTATTAGTCCCATTTGTTGGGCCGAATGGGCGTCATAGTTTAGACATTGATGCAGTGGCCGAACAATATGGGTTAGCTACTGCTGACAGTTGGCAAGCGGCTTATCAAGCTAGTACATCAGATTTGATTGTATTTACTGGGTCGCTATATTTTGTGAGTGAGGTGAGAGGAAAGATATGAAACAAGTTGAAACAAAATTATCAGCACGCTTAATTTTAAGTGTGTTAGCCATTGGCTTACTAGGCTTCACCGATATTATGTTGGAAACCGCTTTAAACGTGAGTTTCCCCATTTTGATGACCACGTTTAATGTCACCTCAAGTACGGTCCAGTGGTTAACCTCCGGTGTCATCTTGCTCACTAGTATGGTGGTCATCTTGTCACCCTGGCTGAAAAAGCGGTTCACGAATCGTAGTCAATTTATTGTGGCAACCCTGATTTCAATCGCCGGTGTGTTGATTGATGCGGTGAGTCATGATTTTAGCTTTACTTTATTTGGCCGTTTACTCCAAGGTATCGGTGGCGGTGTGGGGATGCCGCTGATGTACAACGTGATTTTTGAACAAGTACCAGAAAATAGACGCGGCACAATGGTGGGCCTTGGGTCATTAATCATTTCCTTTGCGCCTGCCATTGGACCAGCCTTTGGTGGTTATTTAACACAAAATTATGGCTGGCGAACGGTATTCTGGGTTGTCTTACCCGTGCAAATTGGGTCGTTGATTCTGGGGTGGTTTACAATTAAGCAAGTTTCAGTGGTGGTCAAAGAAAAGCTGGATTGGATTGGTTGGTTGCTCTTGAGCACGTTCTTTGTCACCGGGATTTTCATGATCGAACGGATGAGTACGCATGGCTTCACCAATGGCTATAGTATCGGCCTTTTTGTCATCATGGTGGGGAGTATTTTGGCTTATCTGTGGTATGCCAAACGCGAACCTTCACCACTGCTTGATCCTCAAATTTTTAAGTTTAAGACATTTTCATTTAGTATTGCCGCATCATTTGTGACGCAAACCGTGAACTTGACCTTTAACTATGCCATTCCAATGGCGTTGCAAATTGTGCTTTTCCAAAATGCGCAGGTGGCCGGGTTGGCGTTACTACCAGGTGCCTTGGGTTATGCCTTCATGGCGATTGTGTCCGGCCGACTTTATGATCGTTACGGGGCCAAATTACCGATTATGATTGGGTTAAGCTTGATGATGGTCGGGACGTTGTGTATGGCTATCTTACCGTTGAGTGTTGCCAATATGACATTGAGCTTTATGATTGTGCAACTCGGCGCTGGCTTCTGGTTTGGTAATAACATGACCCATGCGGTCAGCCATGTGGCGGTGGCGCATCAAAATGCTGGGAACTCTATTTTCTCAGCCACGAATAACTATTCAGCAGCCGTGGGTATTGCCTTAGCCGCTGGTGTATTAGCGATTTTCCAAAATCAGGCAGTGGATTCAAAAGCAGCCTTTGTTGCGGCAACACGCGCCGGGACTGTTTGGATGTTTAGATTAGATATTTTGTTGATTGTGATTGCTGGGAGTTTGTCCCTTTGGGCATTACGTGTTGTGAAGCAACGCGCATTGTAACGTATCATCTCACAGTGGGGTGAGATGACAGTGACATTAAATGACCAAATCAAAAAATACTATGCAACGTTGGGACAAGATGCGGCGCAGCAACTACATATGCTGCGCCGTTTTTTTCCAAATGACTATGATCTCAATGAAATGACGCAGGATAATCAAGAAGATTTTATTGCCCAAAATCCCACGATTAACCGCGCGTTGCTTATTGGGATGGCGATTGGTCGTCAGGTTGCTAGTGTGACCCGGCCGAAAATGTTAAGTGCGAAATTTTCAGAAGAAATTGGCCACTATGCGCAAAAACAACTGGGTCACTTACCCCAAGAACAATTATGTGTGGCGTTATTAGATGCGCAACTGAACGTGATTGGCTGGGAAACCATTTTTGTCGGGAGTTTAACGCATGTTCAAGCATCCCCACGGGAAATTTTTCAGCGTGTTCTCAAGGCCAATGCCCTAGGTTTTATGATGATTCACAATCATCCTAGTGGTAATTTGACGCCATCAGATAGTGATTTACAGTTTAGTCAACAATTACAAAATTTGGGCACACAACTTGGGATGCCCATGTTTGATTCTTTTATTGTCACAGGTGATAGCTATTGGAGTATGTCAGAAAATCAGCAGCTCACCAAACATTGGACACAAGGAACGACTTCTGAGTGATCAGTGCGCGTGATGAACAGACGGATCGCAAGACCATCAGGCCCGCGCCTGGGGTGTTTCCTGCGATGCGTCTTTTTTTGTCTCTTAAAAACTGGTAGAATGAAATAGATTGATTTCATAATGAATAGAAAAGGATAAGCTGTTGCCCTGACCGCTAGCCAGTCAGGACAACAGCCCATAACAATATGACAACAGAAAAACCAGCAGTATGGTACGAACATCTGCATACTGAAAAATATACGGGCGCACGTCGTGGCCGGATTCATACCCCACACGGGACGTTTGAAACGCCGATGTTTATGCCGGTAGGGACTCAAGGCGCTGTTAAAGGCGTTGGGACACGGGAACTCAAAGATATCGGTGCGCAATTTATTTTGAGTAATACCTATCATTTGTGGGTTCGGCCAGGGGATGAATTAATTGCTGAAGCCGGTGGACTCCACAAATACATGGGGTGGGATCAAGCCATCTTAACTGATTCTGGCGGCTTTCAAGTCTTTTCACTTTCTGACGCCCGAAAGTTGCAAGAAGAAGGGGTGACCTTCCAAAACCATGTGAACGGGGACAAAATGTTCTTGTCACCTGAAGTGGCGATGCGCATTCAGAACAATTTGGGTTCTGATGTGATGATGCAACTGGATGAAGCCATTCCTTATTTTGAAAGTTATGACTATATCAAAGAATCGATGCAACGGTCATTGCGTTGGGCTGAACGGGCGCAAATTGCGCATAAAAATCCAGACACCCAAGCCTTGTTTGGGATTGTGCAGGGTGCCGGCTTTAAAGCCTTACGGACGGAATCTGCTAATGGCCTTGTGAGCTTGGATTTGCCAGGATATGCTGTTGGTGGCTTGTCGGTTGGTGAGTCTAAAGCTGAAATGAATCGTGTCTTGGACTTTACGATGCCATTGTTGCCTGAAGACAAACCGCGTTATTTGATGGGCGTGGCGGCACCTGATTCCTTGATTGATGGGGTTATTCGCGGAATTGATATGTTTGATTCTGTGCTCCCAACACGAATTGCCCGTAAGGGTACCTTGATGACGCGCTATGGTCGTGTGGTCATTAAGAATTCAAAGTATAAGCATGACTTTACCCCTTTGGATCCAGATTTAAGCTACTATTCACCTAATCCAATTCGTCGTGAACAATTTGGCAATAAAGCGCAATTTGATGATCCAACGTATAACCCATTCCAGAATTTGACGCGTTCGTATTTGCATCACTTGTTTAACGCGAACGAAATTCTTGGGGCTCAACTCGCTTCGCAACATAACTTGCGCTTCTTGTTGCAGTTTATGGAAGATATGCGCACAGCGATTGAAAATGATGAATTATTGGCCTTCCGGGAAACAGTAATGGAAGAATACGGCTATAATAAGCCGAATGCGCGCTTATTCTAAAAAACAGCGTGAATTTTTGATATAATGGAAACAGAGTGTCTGACCAGAAAATGGCAGACCTATTCTAGAAAGTAGGACAAATTACCATGAATGCAAACTTAATCCTCCCACTTATTCTGATTGTTGGTATGTTTTGGTTTATGAACCGCCAGCAAAAGAAGCAACGTGCTGCGCAAGAAGAACGTCAAAACAGCCTTGAAAAAGGGTCTGAAGTTGTGACAATCGGTGGTTTGCACGCCGTTGTTGATAGCGTGGATAAGGTCGCTAAGACTGTTGATTTGGACGCCGAAGGCGTTATTTTGACGTTTGACTTGGCTGCTATTCGCACAATCAAGCCAAAAGCACCTGCAGCTGGCGAAAAGGTTGTTGTGGATGATCTTAAGCCAGCAGAAACACCTGCTGAAGATAAGATTGTGAACACAAACGAACCAGCCGACAAGTAAACGTTATAATAAAGAGAGCATATTGCTCTCTTTTTTGAATGGTGGCAAATAATCATGAAAACAAAAACAATTCAACGACCAGATGGCACAAAAATTGTCTATGATGAATTTGGGGATCGCCAACACCAAACCTTGTTTCTGCTGCATGGGAATGGTGGTTCGGCCCGTTATTTTCGGCCGCAAATTACGCAATATGCCCAATACTTTCATGTGATTGCAATCGATACCAGAGGACATGGGCGTTCGTCCAATACGCAGCGCCGGATTACTTTTGATGATATGGTAGCTGACATCGAGGCCATTCGCCAAACCGAGCAGATTGAGACGCTGTATATATTGGGCTATAGTGATGGCGCCAATATTGGAATTAAGTATGCCACGCTTTATCCTAAGCGTGTGACTCGTCTCGTCCTTAATGCGCCCAACTTATCCAAAAAAGGGGTCTATCAAGTCCTTTGGTGGTTTGATCGCACGGCGCAGTTTTTAATGCGATTATTAGCACCGATTAATCATTATGCTAAACGGCGTTATAAACAGCTGCATGTGATGAGTGAACCGCTCAATATTAGTCGACGTGACTTAGAGCGCATTTCGGCCCCAACATTGTTGGTCATCGGTCGGTTTGATTTAGTGAAAAAGCGGCATATTGAACGCATTGCGGCGATTTTACCCCATGCGGAAGTCTTGATTATTCCACGCGGTGGCCATTTTGTGACGTACACCAATCCAAAAAAGTTTAGTGCGTTAGTTTTACCGTTTTTACAACGAGGAGAAGAGTATGAAAAAGTTTAAACAACTCTTATCACGGCTGATTGTACCAGCTGTGACCCTGATTTTGATTGGGCAAACGATTTATATGACCCGAGAAATCACCTGGGATATGATTTTTTCAACCATTAATGATATTTATTGGTGGCAAGCGATTTTATTGATGATTTTAGGCTTCATTGCGGTATTGCCAACCGTGTTAAACGACGTGATCTTAGCCAAATGGCAGCACTATCAAATTGAGATGCCTGAATTGTTGCAACGGTCATGGCTGATTAATGTGTTTAATATTAATGCTGGGTTCGTTGGGACAGTCGGGGTCTTGTTGCGCCGTATTTGGTTTGCTGATCAAAAAAATGGTGGCCGTCTAAAGCCCTATATTCAGATGTATGTGTTGAGTTTGGGTGGCTTGTTTATCGCCAGTGTGATGGCACTTGTAGCCATTTGGTTGAATGTCATCCCCGACTTTGACGATAATCTGATTTGGTTGATGGTTTTGCTCGCTGTTGCGGTAGTGGTTGGCATTATTTCACTTATCCCGCGTTTTAACTTCTGGTCGGGGATGACACAACGTGCCTTTGTCCTACTCACGAGTAATGCGGTCTTAACCTTTGCCATCCAAATGGCGTTATTTGTGACGATTGGGCTTACGATTGGCGTGGATGTTCGCATTGCTATGATGATGTTATTGTTCACCATTGCCAACACCATTGCGCTGGTGACGATGACTCCAGGAACTTGGGGCTCACTTGATGTGTCGTTGCTATTGATGCTATCAGGCTTATCAGTGGATATTGAAAAAGTGGTGGTTTGGCTGATTTTGTATCGCCTGGTTTACAACATGTTGCCATTGTTTAGTGCCATTGTGTTGTTTTGCTACCGGTTATCTCGCAAAATCAATCGTGAATATCGTGGGGTACCGCACTATGTTGCCTTGTCCGTGACCCATCGGTTGACGACTATTGCGTTATATTTGTCAGGTATTTTGTTAGTCTTGTCTGGTACAATGCCTGGCATCATGCAACGGGTGACCATCTTACATCATCTACGGCCTTGGCCAATTACTTTTGCCCTTGCCAACCAGCTCCCAAATATTTTATTAGGTTTTCTCCTACTTATTAGTGCGCGTGGCGTGGCCAATCGGGTTAAACGCGCTTATTATTCGACGATTGTTTTACTCGTCTTAGTGGTCATTTATGCGTATATGTCTTATCGACAAATTTTGCCAGTTATCATCTTTGGGTTGCTCTTGATTGGCTTTATGTTTAGCAAGAAAACGTTGTATCGCAAACAATTTATCCACTCTTGGCAACAGCAGGTGATTGATGGCACCATTTGGGGCGCCCTCATTATCAGTTATTTGCTGCTTGGTATGATTGATGCACCGATTGTTAAAAATCATTTCCAGCGCTTAACGCATCTTGGTTTATTACCGTCAGTGCACTGGTGGCTCATGGGAACCGCCATTATTTTGGTGGTGACAGTCTTTAGTTTGTTATTATCACGCTACCTCCGTGCTCATAAGCAACAACTCGGGGTACCGTTTGATGAAGCGCGTTTGCAACGGTTATTAGCAATTGGGGACACGCATTATACCAACTTGGCATTTTTGGGTGATAAACGTTTTTACTTCTATCAGGTTGACGGACAAGATCGCGTCGGCCTACAATTCCGCGTGATTAACAATCAGGCAATGGTGATGGGTGATCCATTTGGGGACGCCACGTATTTCGCTGACGCCATGCAACAATTCGTGGATGAGGCGGATGTTTTAAGTTATGTGCCGGTATTTTATGAAGTCAGTGAACGGATTGCCATGTTGGCGCATGAATTTGGCTATGATTTCTTTAAGTTAGGTGAAGAAGCGCATGTCATCGTCACTGAATTCTCAACTGCCGGTAAGAAGATGCAAAATGTGCGTTCCGTGATTAATCAAGCCAACCGTGCTGGTTTTGACTTTAAAGTGTTGCAGCCACCATTTAGTGCCGAAGTGATGGCGCAATTACGAGCAATTAGTGATGAATGGTTAGCGGGCCGTGAAGAAAAAGGGTATTCATTAGGCTTCTTTGACGAGAATTATCTCCAACGCTATCCCATTGCTGTCTTAGAAAAAGATGGGCAAATCGAAGCCTTTGCCACACTGGTAACCTCACATACCGAACAACAATTGGCTGTTGACTTGATGCGTTTTACCAAACAGGCACCAAATGGCGTGATGGATGTGTTGTTTGTGAACACGATTGCCTATGCTAAGGAAAAAGGGTTGGCGACGTTAAATTTGGGGATGTCACCGTTAGCCAATGTTGGGCAACATCGACAAAGTTTTGGTCGGGAACGTTTGGCCAATTTAGTGTATCAATTTGGATCAAAAGTTTATTCATTTGAAGGTCTCCATCACTACAAGCGTAAATTTACGAAAAATTGGGTACCCATGTACATTGCGTACTCAAGAAAGTCGTGGATTATCATGGTCATGATTGGTCTTTTGAAAATTGATAACAAAGGTGTGGCACGTGCACCAGAAATCAAAGTCGTGTATGATGAAGATAACGATTTTGAACAATAAGGAGGAATGTGTGTCATGGCGGGGGACTGTTGAGATGTGGCACACACAAGAATTATCATGCCAATGCACGAATATTTTATGGGATTAAATCAATTAGAACTGATTAACCGTGCACCGGGCTTTTTTAAGTATCAACCGCACAACGTGGCGGCGCATTCTTGGAAAGTTGCCCAAATTGCGCAGTTTTTAGCGGATGTGGAAGAACAAAATGGGGCAACGATTAATTGGCAATCAATCTATGAGAAGGCATTAAATCACGATTATACTGAACGTTTTATCGGTGATATTAAAACGCCGGTTAAATATGCTACGGCGGATCTGCGAGCGATGCTTGCTGACGTGGAAGAAACCATGACGGAAAATTTCATTAAAACTGAAATTCCAAAAGAGTTTCAAGCAGTGTATACCCGTCGTTTAGGTGAAGGTAAAGATAACACCATTGAAGGTAAAATTTTATCGATCGCCGATAAGGTTGATTTGTTGTACGAAGCATACGGTGAGCTCGTCAAGTTTAATCCAGAACCCGTTTTTGTGAATATTTTTGAAAGCAGTCTCCAATCCCTGGCTGAATTTAAAACGATGGCGAGTGTTAAATATATTGCCACCGACATTCTACCGGATGTTTTTGCCGAAGACTTTATTAGTAAGCAACAATTATATGACTTAGCCAAGCAGTTATTGCCTGACTTTGCAGCAGTGACCACAGCAGATTGAAAGTGAGGCAACAATGGCATTTTTAGAACTACATGATATTAGAAAATCGTATTACATCGGTAAAACAGCATTTCCGGTCTTAAAGGGGATTAATTTAAACTTTGAAAAAGGCGAATTTGTGTCGATTTTAGGGGAATCAGGTGGCGGTAAATCCACGCTGATGAATATTATTGGTGGCTTGGATCGTAACTTTGAGGGTCAGGTGGTCGTCAATGGAGAAACTTTGGACCACACGCAAGCTAAAAAGTTAGACGTTTACCGCCGTGAAACGATTGGCTACATTTTCCAAAGCTTCAACCTGATTAATTATCAAACAAACCTGGAAAACGTCGAAACGAGTTTGAATATGACGACGTTATCAGCGCGTGAACGCCGACAACGTGCCACTGAATTGCTGACGAAGGTTGGCTTGGCCGATCATATTCACAAGTATCCCTCACAACTATCTGGTGGTCAAAAGCAACGTGTTGCCATTGCGCGAGCATTGGCCGCTGATCCAGATATTATGATTGCCGATGAACCAACGGGTGCACTAGACGCAGTTAACACGGCTGAAGTATTGGCCTTACTTGAGCAAATTGCCCAAGAAGGTAAATTAGTGATTGTGGTGACCCATTCACAAGCCGTTGCTGATTATGGCACGCGCATTGTGCACATGGCGGATGGCATTATTGATCGTGAACAAATCTTAAAGCCAAAGTTTCCGGTGCCAACAGAAACGCATCGCTTACACTCACGGACATTGCGCCGTCGGGCCGTCTGGAACATGGCGTTTGATCATCTAAAATACAAAAAGTTACAAAACTTTTTGATTGTGTTTGGTTCTGCCATTGGCGTTTTCTCAGTTATTTTCTTTCTTGGCTTGGGAAATGGCGTCAAAAGCTACATTGGGGATCAAGTCAATGCGTTGGTCAACCCAAATTATCAAAGCGTTTTACGCAATACAACAGCTGATAAAAAAGCACCTGCAACGGAACGTATGCGTGCAACGATGCAGGCGAGAGCGACCGATTATACAGCCACAACATTGGATGACCAGTTATTAAAACAATTGCGTGCGGTATCAGGTGTTGATGCTGTTTACCCTGGTGGCCAATACAACAATGCGATTTTCACCGCTGGCCAAGTGCGTTCTGAACCCGTACAACTGGTATCTTGGACGCCACAGTATTCCAATAAAATTATTAAGGCCGGTCATCAACCAAAAAATGGTGAAGTTTTGATTGATCGTGATTTTGCCAAGAAAATTCAGTCAAATTATCGTCAGCTTATTGGTCAAGATATTGCCTTTAGTTATATGGCATATGATGCCAATAACCAACCTGTGATGATTAAAACAACTGCCAAAATTGGTGGCATCACGAGTGGGGGACAATCAGGGGCCTTATTTATCCAAAATTGGCAAACGATTCAACGTGACTTAACGGCAAATCATGCCGTAGCGGATGCGAATTTTGCTGCCGTTGAAATCAAAGATACAGCGCGCGTGAAAGCAACCATGGCACGTATTGACGCAGTCAAAACTAACGGCCAACACGTCTTTGTGGGCGTCTCAGTAGATGAGATTCTCAGCACGGTCAACACGATTACGAGTTTGGCATCTTATGTGTTGGCAGCTATTGCCGGCATCTCATTGTTAGTATCAGCCATTATGATTATTGTCACGACTTACATGTCCGTGTCTGAACGTACTCGAGAAATTGGGGTCTTACGTGCACTTGGCGCACGGGCGAAGGATATTCGTGGGTTATTCACTAATGAAGCGCTGTTAATTGGCTTGATTGCAGCTGCTTTGGGCATTGCGATGGCATATGTTGTCCAAATGCTCATGAATAGCGCCCTGAAAGGCCTCATTCATTTTGATATCGTGCAAGTGTCGATTGGCAACGTCATCTTTGCTGTTGTGATTGCGTTGTTCATCGCGCTGGTGGCCAGCTTTGTACCGTCACGACGGGCAGCAAAACTCAATACAATTGATGCGTTAGCAGCAGATTAAGCGATGGTGAGACATAAAAGGTGCAGGCAACTGCACTTTTTTATGCGATCCGATCGGCTATTAAATGATGACGTGATAACGCATCAGATTCAAAGGAGTAGAGAATGCAGATTTTAAAAAAACACGCCAAACCTTACCGCCGCGAGATTGCCATGTCAATACTTGCGGTGGTGATTATGGCGGGTGCCTCTTTATGGCAACCACGCTTATTGCAACAAGTGATGAATGCCATTATTGCGGACAATCAACAAGCCGTGTGGTCAAACGGCATTGCGTTGATTAGCTTGGCCGTGATTGGTTTACTGGCTGGTGTCATCAATACTATTTTTGCCGCCAAGGTCTCTCAGGGGATCGCTGCCGATATACGTGCTGATGAGTATCGTAAAATTCAATCTTTTTCATTTGGCAACATTGAAGCCTTTTCGGCGGGTAATTTGGTTGTGCGGATGACTAATGATGTCAATCAGGTACAACAACTTGTCATGATGTTTCTCCAGACCTTGACGCGGATTCCCATTCTCTTTTTGGGTGCCTTTATTCTGGCATTAATGACGCTACCACGGTTATGGTGGATTGTGATCTTAATGGTGATCTTGATTGTGCTCTCCTCACAAGTTGTCTTCAAGCAAATGGGGAAGTATTTTGCTAAAATTCAACACTTAATTGATCGTACCAATACGTTAGCCAAGGAAGATTTACAAGGGGTTCGTGTCGTCAAATCATTCAATCAAGAAGCGAATGAAACGGCGCGTTTTACGGATAATTCCGATGAATTGACACGTGTGAATATGATGATTGGTTATCTGTTCTCAACCATGATTCCGATGTTTATGCTGATTTCATACATTGCTATCGGTGCTTCAGTCTGGTTTGTGGGGCAAAGTGTGGTTGCGCATCCGGAAGATTTGGCCGCGATTACATCATTTATCGCCTACTTAATGCAAATCTTTTTTGCCATTTTGATTGGAGGGATGATGTCGACCTTTGCGTCACGTGGTTTTGTGTCATTAGGTCGAATTAAGGAAATCTTTGATACCAAGCCTGATTTGACATTCAATCCGAATGCGCCAGCGATTAATTTAACCGGCGATGTGGCGTTTGAAAATGTCTCCTTTACGTATCCAGGTGATACACAACCTGCTTTGACCGATATTTCATTTAAGATTAAAGCGGGTGAAATGATCGGGATTGTTGGTGCAACTGGTTCAGGGAAAACGACGTTAGCCCAGTTGATTCCACGGCTCTATGACCCAACCACAGGTGAGGTCTTAGTGGGTGGCGTGAATTTGAAGGACGTCAATGAAAAATCATTGCGTTCAGCGGTGTCATTTGTTCTGCAACGGGCCATTTTATTTAGTGGCAAAATTTCGGATAACCTCCGGCAAGGTAAATCAGATGCCACCTCAGCTGAATTCCAACGTGCAGCCGAAATTGCGCAAGCAGCCGAATTCGTGAATCGTTATGAAGATGGGTTTGAACATCTGGTTGAAGAACGATCAGCGAACTTTTCTGGTGGTCAGAAACAGCGCTTGTCGATTGCTCGTGGGGTTGTCGGGTCCCCTAAAATTTTGATTTTAGATGATTCAACCTCGGCTTTGGATGCGCGTTCGGAAAAACTTGTGCAAGAAGCACTTGATAAAGAATTAGCGGGCACGACAACGATTGTGATTGCTGAAAAAATCAGCTCCGTCTTGCATGCCGATCGCATCTTGGTACTAGATGACGGTCGTTTAGTTGGCAGTGGGTCGCATGCGGAATTGTTGGCATCTTCAGCCATTTATCGGGAAATTTATGAGACGCAAAAGGCAAAAGGTGGTGAGTAAGCATGCATGATTTTCAACGCGCAATGCGCTATTTTTATCGTTACTTGAAACGCTACTGGCTGAGTCTCGGTTTTGTGGTGGTTGTGACAATTTTGTCGACTTATTTCCAAGTCAAAGCACCCGTTTACATGGGGCAGGCGATTACAGAACTTTCCCGTTATCTTAGTGACGTGATGAATCCGGCAACCCATGCGATTGCCAGCAAGACGCTATTTTACAATGCATTGATTGCCATGATGATTTGCTTTACGTTATCAGCGGGGACAATGTTTATCTCTAGCTTTTTGTCGTCAAGAATTTCAGCTAAAACATCTGGGCAAATGCGTATTGGCTTATTCGGTAAGCTACAACGGATGACCATCAAGTATTTTGATACTCATCAAGATGGTAAAATTTTGTCCTTGTTTACGTCTGATTTGGATAACATTTTCAATGCGATGAACCAAGCAATCTTTGAATTGCTCTCGCAAGCGATCCTCTATATTGGGGTCATTTGGATGATGTTTGGCCAAAATGTCAAACTAGCTTGGGTTACGATGGCCTCGACACCATTGGCCATTTTGGTTGCGGGGTTTGTTATTATGCAAGCCCGCAAAAACATTAACAAGCAACAAGAAGCCATGGGTGAAATGAACGGCTACATCAACGAGCAAATCAATGGTGAAAAAGTGATTATCACGCAAGGTTTGCAACAATCGTCGGTTGCTGGGTTCTTGCCTTATAATGAAAAAGTGAAACAAGCCACGTTTAAGGGACAGGTTTATTCTGGTTTGCTCTTCCCGTTGATGCAGGGGCTATCTTTACTGAACTTGGCGATTGTGATTTTCTTTGGCTCTTGGTTAGTAGTGCATGATGGGATGGATAAGGCGGTCGGTCTGGGATTGATTGTCGTGTTTGTTAACTATTCACAAGAATATTACCAACCCATTACGCAAATCACGTCGATTTATAACATGTTGCAACTGGCCATGACGGGGGCACAACGGTTGTCTGATGTGCATGATCAACCAGAAGAAGTGTCGCCCAAAGATGGCCAACAACTCACCAATTTGAAGCGTGAAGTCGCGTTAAACGACGTCCATTTTGGTTATCAACCAGATAAAGAAATTCTACACGGTGTGTCGATTGATGTGAAAAAAGGCCAGATGGTGGCGTTAGTCGGGCCAACTGGATCTGGTAAAACGACTATTATGAATCTGTTAAACCGCTTTTATGATGTGACGGGTGGTTCGGTTACCTTTGATGGGGTTGACGTTCGGCAATTAGATTTGAAATCATTGCGTGATCATGTCGGGATTGTCCTACAAGATTCAGTCTTGTTTACCGGAACAGTGGCCGATAACATCAAATTTGGTCGGCCGGAAGCGCATGATGACGACATGATTGATGCGGCCAAGCAAGCTAATATTCATGACTTTATCATGAGTTTACCGGACGGTTATCAAACCAAGGTAAATGACGAAAGTTCTGTTTTCTCAACGGGACAAAAACAATTATTGTCGATTGCACGCACAATTTTAACTAATCCTGATTTCTTAATACTAGATGAAGCGACGTCAAACGTTGATACGGTGACGGAAGCGCGCATCCAAGCAGCGATGGATAATGTGATTGCTGGTCGGACAAGCTTTGTGATTGCCCATCGTTTGAAGACAATTTTGGGTGCGGATAAAATTGTGGTCTTAAAAGACGGTAAAGTGATTGAAGAAGGCACGCATGACGAACTGGTAGCAGAAAACGGTTTTTACGCGGAACTTTATCATAATCAAATGGTTTTTGACTAATAAAAAGTCACGGTTAGTCGTGACTTTTTTTGTTTGGATTTAAGGCGAAACGGCTGTCAGTCGTTGTTTAGTTGTCAAAATATTTTATGCTATAATTGTAGTATTGCTATTTATCGAAAATTTAATGTCTATATAAACTTTGGAGGACACAATGAATATTGGTCTCTTTACGGATACGTATTTTCCACAAGTCAGTGGTGTGGCGACTTCGATCAAAACATTAAAAGATGCACTTGAAGCGCAGGGCCACCAAGTCTATATTTTCACTTCAACTGATCCGAAAGTGTCTAAAAATAAATTTGAACCCCATATCTATCGTTTTTCGAGTGTACCTTATGTTGGGTTTAAAGATCGTCGCTTAGCGTTTCGTGGGTTAATTCAGGCCGTTGAAATTGCAAAATCTGTTGAATTAGATATTGTGCATACGCAAACAGAGTTCTCGCTTGGTTTGATGGGGAAATTTGTGGCTCGTCAACTTAAAATACCAGCTATTCACACGTACCATACCATGTACGAAGATTACACGCATTACGTGGCAAAAGGGTTATTAATTGGGCCTAAAGGTGTTGGCACATTGATGAAGGCCTATATGTTGGGGATGTCTGGGGTCGTTGCCCCATCACAACTGGTACAAGAAACCTTGATTCGTTATGGCGTTAAGGCACCGATGCGTATTATTCCAACTGGTGTTGAAATGCCAAGACGTGGTGGTTCACGGGTTAATCTACGAGAAAAGTTTGGGTTTACCCCCGAGCAACCCGTGATTTTGTCACTGGGTCGTTTAGCATTTGAAAAGAACGTGTCGTTAACAATCTCTGCTTTTTCAGAATTGTTACAAACACAACCAGATGCCCGTTTAGTCATTGCTGGTGATGGCCCAGCACGTAAGGCGCTCGAAGAGCAAGTAGCCGAATTGAACTTAACTCAGGAAGTGTTATTTGTTGGTATGGTTGATCACGATGATGTGACCGACTATTATCAGATGTGCAATGTTTTTGTGAGCTCATCTGACACAGAAACACAAGGCCTCACGTTCATTGAAGCAATTGCGTCTGATCGGCCGTTTGTGGCGATGCACTCCCCTTATCTTGATAATTTGGTGGATGATGAAGCCATCGGGACATTAGTGTCAGATTATGACGAATTGTTGGCAGGGATTGAAAAATACCTCACGCGCCCAATGACGCCAGCTGATCACGCATTGCGTCAAAATAAAATGCAAGATGTTGACGCCGATACTTTTGCAACACGGATGTTGGCTTTTTACCAGGACGTTTTGGACAATTATCATTCTGTTGATGCAGAAGATGAATATCCAACGGATGATGAAGTTGGCTACATGAAGCGGATCTTGCGAAATCCATTTAGGAGAAATTAGGTGAAAGTTTTACTGTATTTTGAAAACCAAAAGTGGATTGCAAAATCTGGCATCGGGCGTGCTTTAAAGTTACAACAAGCTGCTTTGAGCTATACGGATGTGACCGTCACAACGGATCCTAAGTCGCAGGATTATGATGTCTTACACATTAATACCTACGGCGTCAAGAGCCATCACATGGTCAATGCGGCCCATAAGATGGGCAAAAAGGTTGTCTATCATGGGCACTCCACTTACGAAGATTTTAGAAATTCATTTACCGGTTCAAATCTGATTGCACCATTATTTAAGCGTTATTTGGTGTCGCTATATCAAAAGGCGGATGCGTTAATTACGCCAACCCCATATTCTAAGCAGTTGTTGCGCGGCTATCGGTTATCACAACCTATCACGCCAATTTCTAATGGCATTCCGCTTGATAAATATGCGCCAGACGCTGACAAAGTTGCCAAATTTAGAACGTATTTTGATTTGTCACCAGATCAAAAAGTGGTGATGAGCGTGGGGTTATTTTTTGAGCGTAAAGGGATTTTAGACTTTGTTGCCTTAGCGCAACGTCATCCCGAATACGTCTTTATTTGGTTTGGATATACGGATTTGCGCTTGGTGCCCGCTAAGATTAGTCGTTTAATTAAAGGCGACCATCCACGTAATCTGATTTTCCCAGGTTATATTACTGGAGAAGTGATCCAAGGGGCCTATCAAGGCGCAGATTTATTTTTATATCCGTCCTTTGAAGAAACAGAAGGCATTGTTGTGTTAGAAGCCTTGGCATCCAAACAAAAGGTGCTGGTGCGTGATATTCCCGTCTATAAGCCTTGGTTACAAGATGGGGTGAATAGCTACCAGGCCAAGGACCTTGAAGATTTTGATGCTAAAATGGTCAAAATATTAAACGGCGAACTACCAGATCTGAGTGCGGCTGGCTATGAATTGGCTGTTGCCCGGAATTTACCGGCAATTGGCCAGCAGTTACAACAAGTTTATGAGGCAGTCTTAGAAGGGTAGTCACGGGCAAGGAGGAGAATATGTCTAAAACAGATAAAGTTTCTGCTATTGTTGTCGTGATATTGACTGGTGTTGTTGTTTATTTTTTGACAACAGAATTACGTGGTAAAGGCTATCAACTTAATTTGGCGTTAAAGCACCTTGACTGGCGGTGGTTAGTCGGGGGACTGATTATGATGCTTTTGTCTATTTTGCTTGAGGCGATTGCCACTTATGTCATGCTCAACAAATCAGATCGTCACAAGACATCTGTCATAGCTTTGTTACGTGTGCCATTGCTTAATTTACTTGGGACAGGCTTAACACCGTTTGCAACTGGTGGCCAACCAGCGCAGTTGTTTGGGATGACGCGTGCTGGTGTTGAAGCCGGACGCGCCATGTCCGTCATTCTCATGAAGTTTTTAGTTTACCAGGTTGTCGTCGTGATATTCTTTATCATCGGTTACTTTTCGGCGGAACATTTTATTTACGGACAGGTTGATCCCACATTTGCTAATTTTATTCCATTTGCCATTGCGATTCATGCCGTCGTGATTATCGGGATTCTGTTAGTCATGTTCTGGCCAGCATTGACCCTCAAATTAGTGGATATGGTATCACCGATATTCCAAAAAATGTTATCGCGTGAGCGTTATGATAAGTTATTGGCCACGATCACTCAGAAAGTTGCCAATTTTCACCGTGAGTCACGGCGTGTGATTAGCAGCTGGGAATCATTGGTCGGTGCCACCGTGTTTACCGTGTTGCAATTGATGGTTTTTTATCTTATTCCGTATTTTGTCATTCGCGCGTTTGGTTATGCCCAGGTGAATCCTTGGTTAATTATCACGATGAACATCATGATTGTGATGGTCATTTCCCTATTCCCAATCCCTGGTGGGGTTGGGGGCGCGGAATTGAGTTTCCAATTGCTATTTTCACCATTTGTTAAAAATCCAGCAACGTTAATTTTGGTGATCTTAATTTGGCGTCTCATTACGTACTATTTTGGTCTGTTTGCTGGTATTATTGCCTATATGGTACCTGCGCGATCAGTTAGTAGAGAGGAGCGACCATGACAGTTGAAAAAACATATCCGGTGAGTGACTTAAAGCAAATTTTAGCACGGTTACGGGCAATGGTTGATGCGACGGATACGCCGTATCAAACGCGCCGTTTTGATGCTTTTGGTATCGAAGCCGTGCAAGTTGACTATGATCAACTCACACAAATTTGGACGGTCCATGAACATCGCGAAGTGCGTCAATTTCAATTTGATGATATTGACTTGGTCGCGATTGAAGTTTATGATGTCCTCCATGATTTTAAATTAATATTTTAAATACGCAGGCTGACCGATAGCTTATCCGGTGATGTTACGACGTATGTGAAGGAAAAAAATATGCGAAATTTGCTCAATAAAGTGCCCAAACCGAAAGCCATTTGGCTCAAGATTAAGCAGACAATGGATACCTCAGCACCGCTTGTGTGGTTCTTTGTGTTGAACGTTGTGCTCGTTTGGTTCAAAACGTTTGTGAACTACCATATGAATTTCAATCTTGGTGCTGATGGGCCAACACAGCAGTTTTTGTTATTCTTGAATCCATGGCCAACAGCGATTATCCTCTTAAGTATTGCGCTTTATTTTAGAGGCGTCCTAAGTTACTGGATCGCAATTTTGTTTAATTTCATTCAATCCTTGTGGTTGTTTGCTAATATCTTGTATTACCGTGAATTTTCTGATTTCCTCTCAATGGGGATTTTGGGTTCTGGTAGTTCAACAGGGAATAACTTAGGGAAGTCGATTGCTGCTATTATTCACTGGTCAGATTACATGGTATTTCTAGATATTGTGATTTTAATCGGCTTGGTTCTCTTTAAGCAATTGACAATTGACCGCAAAGGGGTACAACGCCGTTTTGCTGTTTTGACAACGTTGCTTGGTGTGGCCCTAATGTTTGTGGATTACGGCATTGCTTCAGCTGATCGTTCAGGACTGCTCACGCGATCATTTGATAATAACTATATTGTGAAATATCTTGGGCTTAACGAGTATGCCGTCTTCAACGCTGTCCAAACCTATAACCAAACGGAAAGCCGGAAGCGTGCGAAACCAGCTGATTTAAACAAGGTTAAGCAATTTGTTGCGAGCCAGCAATTACCAGATAATCTGGAATATTATGGGACGCAAAAGGGTAAGAATGTCTTCATGATTCATTTGGAGTCATTCCAACAGTTCTTAATTGATTATAAAGTTGACGATCGTGAAGTAACGCCAAATTTGAACCAGTTCTATCATGACCAAAATACGTTAAGCTTTGATAACTTCTATAATCAGGTTGGTCAAGGTAAGACTTCTGATGCTGAAATGATGCAAGAAAACTCATTGTTTGGGCTTTCTACTGGTTCAGCCATGGTGAAGTATGGGACAAGCAATACGTTTGAATCATTACCAGCTGTACTGAGCCAGCGTGGTTATACAACGGCGGCTTTCCACGGCGACGTGGCGAGCTTCTGGAATCGTGATAACACGTATAAGTCGTTTGGTTATAATTATTTCTTTTCTAAGTCGTATTACCCAAATGCGGATAAGCCCAACTTCAACATTGGTTATGGTTTAAAAGATAAAATCTTCTTGCAAGATAGTGCGAAGTACCTGGAACAATTGCCACAACCGTTCTATGCGAAATTAATTACGGTGACGAATCATTATCCTTATGATTTGGATAAGGCCAATATTGATTTTCCAGCAACCACAACGGGGGATAATACGGTCGATGGTTACGTACAAACCGCACATTATCTGGATCAGGCCTTTGGCGAATTTATGACTTATTTGAAAAAAGCTGGCTTGTATGATAACTCAGTCTTTGTTTTGTACGGTGATCATTATGGTATTTCTGAGAATCATCAACCAGCCATCGCACAGCTATTAGGTAAAGATAAAGTCACCAACTATGATTTAGCTCAGTTCCAAAAGGTACCGTTTATGATTCATGCGACCGGTCTTAAGGGCGGAGTAGATCACACGTATGGTGGTGAAATTGATATGATGCCAACGCTGCTTGATCTGCTGGGTATCCCAGATAATAATATGATCATGTTTGGGCAGGATATGTTGTCACCAAAGTATGAGGGCATTGTGCCATTCCGTGATGGGGATTGGATTACACCGACCTACATGAAGTACAACAACCAGTACTTTAATACCGTAACGGGTGAACAAGTCACCCTTGCCAGTGACCCAAGTCTGAAAAAGATGGCGGGACCAACGCAAAAGTATGTTGACCAAGTTTTGGAAAATTCAGATGCGGTTATTACGGGTGACTTGTTGCGCTTTGATACAGCACGACCAGATTTTCATGCGGTTAACAAAAAAGCATTAGACTACAAAAAGACTGCTGGTCTTGCGTCGCTAAAGGCTGCGCAACAAACAAATCCATCAAGTGTACTCGCTAAAAATAAAGGCAAATCAACGCTTGGTGATTATCAAACTGATGCACCAGAGTTGAAACCAGCTGATAATAATGGGCAGGATGCGAGTTCATCCGCAAAATAAAACGAGCAAACAATAGAACGTTTGTTCGTTTTATTGTATAATGAAATAAAGTCGACTAAGGAAGAAAACTATGCGTGAAAATGTTGCCAAGCATGAATTTGAAGTGGTGTCAAAATACGAACCAACTGGTGATCAGCCCAAAGCGATTGACCAATTAGTGCGTGGCATCAATGCTGGGGTGAAAGAACAAATCTTGTTGGGCGCGACGGGGACAGGGAAAACTTTTACTATTTCCAATGTGATTCAACGTGTCAAAAAGCCAACCTTGGTGTTAAGTCACAATAAGACTTTGGCCGGGCAGATTTATGGCGAATTAAAAGAGTTTTTCCCCAATAATGCGGTAGAATATTTTGTTTCTTACTATGATTACTACCAGCCTGAAGCTTATGTACCGAGTTCAGATACCTTTATTGAAAAAGATTCCGCGGTCAATGATGAAATTGACCAACTACGTAACTCGGCTACTAGTTCACTGTTATCACGTAACGATGTCATTGTGGTTGCTTCGGTCAGTTCTATTTTTGGTTTGGGTGATCCGCACCAGTATCAAGAGCACGTCATTAATTTACGGGTGGGGAATGAGTATGGCCGTGAACAATTGATGCGTGATTTAATCGATGTGCAATTTACTAGAAATGACATCGATTTTCACCGGGGGACATTCCGTGTTCGCGGTGACATTATGGAAATTTTCCCTGCATCAGAAGACGAGATGGCGTTACGCGTGGAATTCTTTGGGGATGAGATTGATCGTATTCGAGAAATTAATTCGTTGACGGGTGAAACGGTTGCGGAACGTGATTTTGTGGCCATTTATCCGGCGAAACATTTTATGACCAATGATGATCAAATGCGCTATGCGTTAGCCGGTATCAATGATGAAATGACCGCACAAGTGGCTAAGTTTGAGGCAGAAGGTAAGTTAATTGAAGCGCAACGTATTAAGCAACGGACAGAATATGATCTGGCGATGCTAGAAGAAATGGGTTTTGTTGGCGGGATTGAAAACTATTCACGTTGGATGGATGGGCGTCAACCAGGTGAACCACCATTTACCTTACTGGATTTCTTCCCTGATGACTTTTTGATTGTGGCGGATGAAAGCCATGTGACGATGCCACAAATTCGTGGGATGTTCAATGGCGATAAGGCACGGAAAGAAACGTTAGTCAATTATGGTTTCCGTTTGCCATCGGCTTTAGATAATCGGCCCCTTAAACTGCCAGAGTTTGAACAACGGGTGAATCAAATCATTTATATGTCGGCAACGCCTGGTGATTATGAACTAGAGCGGGTGACACCAGATCATGTGGCAGAACAGATTATTCGGCCAACTGGTCTACTGGATCCCGAAGTTGAAGTCCGGCCGGTAATGGGACAAATTGATGATTTGGTTGGTGAAATTAATCAGCGTGTTGAGAAAAACGAACGAGTCTTTATTACGACCTTGACCAAGCGGATGGCGGAAGATTTAACCGACTATTTAAAGAATGTTGGGCTAAAAGTGGCCTATTTGCATGCAGATATTAAAACACTGGAACGAACAGAAATTATTCGTGACCTCCGATTGGGTAAATACGATGTGTTGATAGGGATCAACTTATTGCGTGAGGGAATTGATGTGCCAGAAGTCTCTTTGGTAGCGATTCTTGATGCAGATAAAGAAGGCTTTTTGCGTAATCCACGGTCATTGATTCAAACCATTGGTCGTGCGGCGCGTAATGCCGATGGTCATGTGATTATGTATGCTGACAAGATGACGCGATCGATGCAAGAAGCCATCGATGAAACTGCACGTCGTCGTGAAATTCAACTGCAATATAATGCCACGCATGGGATTACACCCATGACGATTAAGAAGCCAATCCGAGATTTGATTTCTGTCCGGACAGAGACAACGACTGGTGAAAAAATTGATTTGACGCAAGTGGCCTTTAAAGATTTGCCAAAGGACGAGCAAAAAAATATTATTGCAAATTTGGAAAACCAAATGAAAGCTGCGGCCAAAGCACTAGATTTCGAAGAAGCTGCGCAATTGCGAGATAGCGTGATGTCTCTGAAGGCTTTGTTGTAGTATAAGCAAAATAACAGTGTCACTGGCAGTGCTTGTTATAATGAAATGAGCAATGAAATTTAGGATAAGGAAAGGCGTTAGGCTGGTAGTCAGCAGCGTAACGTTTAAAATCTATGGCGAAAACTAATATTGAAATTCGTGGCGCTCGCGCCCAAAATTTAAAAAATATCGATGTGGATATTCCCAAAGATAAGTTAACGGTTATCACAGGGTTATCGGGTTCTGGGAAATCATCCTTGGCATTCGATACGCTCTATGCGGAAGGACAACGACGGTATGTCGAGAGTTTATCATCCTACGCCCGTCAATTTTTAGGGCAAATGGATAAGCCCGATGTTGATTCAATTGATGGCTTGTCGCCGGCAATTTCAATTGACCAAAAAACAACATCTAATAATCCGCGTTCGACTGTCGGAACGGTGACAGAAATCAATGACTATTTCCGTTTGTTATATGCGCGCGTTGGACGACCAGATGAACCAGCCGATGGCACTAAAGTGATGATGTCCATTGACCAAATGGTTGAATATGTTTATCAACAGTTGGCCATTGGCAGCCGGTTGCAGGTATTTGCGCCCATTATTGTCGGCAAACGTGGGTCACATGAGACGACGTTTGACAACATGCGCAAGCAAGGCTACATTCGTGCGCGGGTTGACGGTGAAATCTATGAATTGGATGCCCAAACACCAACGCTAGATAAAGAAACGGCCCATGATATTGACGTGATGATTGACCGTATTGTGTTACGTGATGATTCACGTTCACGTCTATTTGATGCCATCGAAGCCGCCGTGCGTTTAACGGATGGCTTAGTACAGTTGGATGTGGTGACGCGTGAGGGCGAACCAGCAGTTGCCCCATTGAAATTCTCTGATCACTATCTGGGTCAGCTAAAAGATTTTCGCGTTGGGCGTTTGGAACCACGTCTGTTTAGTTTTAATGCACCACTAGGTGCTTGTGAAGTTTGTCAAGGACTGGGTGTCACACGTGAAGTCGATATTGATCTGGTGGTACCAGACGATAGTAAAACTTTACGTGAGGGGGCGATTGCGCCTTGGAATCCGATTTCATCGAATTATTATCCTGAAATGTTACGGCAATTTGCTGAACAATCAGGTATTGATATGGATACCCCATTCAAAGAATTGCCTAAAAAACAACAACGGTTAATTTTGCAGGGGTCAGGGACTAAGGATTTTCATTTCCATTATGAAAATGATTTTGGTGGCGTTCGTGATGTGGATATTCCTTTTGAAGGCGTGATCAATAATATTTCGCGACGTTTCCACGAAACTAATTCCGAGTTTACGCGCGACCAGATGGCCAATTACATGACGGAGTTGACCTGTCAAGCTTGTCAGGGCTACCGGTTAAACGAAGCGGCCCGTTCGGTTAAAATTAATGGTCGCCATATTGGTGAAGTGTCGGAGTTGCCAGTTGACCAAGAATTGGCATTCTTTAATGACATTAAACTGGGTGAACAAGATACGACGATTGCAGCACCAATTATTAAGGAAATTAAAGACCGATTGGGCTTTTTGGCGAGCGTGGGCTTGCAGTATCTGACATTGTCGCGTGCTGCTCGCACACTGTCAGGTGGTGAATCGCAACGGATTCGCCTAGCCACGCAAATTGGCTCTAATTTGTCAGGCGTGTTGTATGTGTTAGATGAACCGTCAATTGGTTTACATCAACGTGACAACGACATGTTACTCAAATCGATGCAAAACATGCGTGACTTGGGGAACACGTTGGTCGTCGTGGAACACGATGAAGATACGATGTTGGCTGCTGATCACTTGATTGATGTCGGCCCTGGTGCGGGCACCTTGGGTGGTGAAATTGTTGCGACTGGGACGCCAGCGGAAGTAGCTGCTAATCCAAACTCGCTCACGGGGCAGTATCTTTCTGGGAAAAAGTTTATTCCAGTGCCAACTCAGCGTCGCGAGGGTAATGGCCAGGCCATTACGATCAAAGGCGCCCAAGAAAACAACCTCAAAAATGTCACGGTTAAGTTCCCCTTGAGCAAATTTGTGGCCGTGACAGGGGTGTCTGGTTCCGGTAAATCAACACTGGTAAACCAAATTTTAAAACGCGCATTAAAGCAGAAATTAAATCATAATTCAGAAAAGCCTGGGAAGTATCGCACGATTGAAGGCGTCGACAACATTGAACAAGTTGTCGACATCAATCAATCACCAATTGGGCGGACACCACGTTCTAATCCGGCAACCTATACCGGTGTATTTGATGACATTCGTGAGTTGTTTGCGCAGACGAACGAAGCTAAGATGCGGGGTTACAATAAAGGCCGATTCTCATTTAACACCAAGGGTGGGCGTTGTGAAAATTGCCGTGGTGATGGTGTGATTAAAATTGAAATGAATTTCTTACCTGATGTTTACGTAACCTGTGAAGTCTGTGGCGGTACTCGTTATAACACTGAAACGTTGGAAGTGACTTACAAAGGGCATAACATTTCACAAATCTTGGATATGTCAACGACAGAGGCGCTGGCCTTTTTTGCCCCAATTCCAAAGATTGCCCGTAAGTTACAAACGATTGTGGACGTTGGTCTTGGCTATATCAAGTTGGGCCAATCGGCGACAACCCTATCGGGTGGTGAAGCACAACGGATGAAACTTGCCTCGGAATTGCACCGACGCACCAACGGCAAAACAATGTATATCTTAGACGAGCCAACAACTGGCCTCCATGTCGATGATATTGCCCGTTTGCTTGTCGTTTTGGAACGGCTTGTTGAGGCGGGAAATACCGTGGTGGTGATTGAGCACAATCTAGATGTGATCAAATCAGCCGATTGGGTCATTGATATGGGACCAGAAGGTGGTGAAGGCGGCGGGAACGTCTTAGTCACCGGGACGCCTGAAAAGGTGATGGCGCATGCCACATCTTACACTGGTAAATACCTCAAAGAAATTATCACGCGTGACCTGGCGCGGGCAGCAAATCAATAGCATAACAAAAGCCCACTGTTCTCAGAACAGTGGGCTTTTAATGACGATTAGCGTGATGCTTTCTTTTGCTTAGCTAAGTCGTGAATGGCCTTCAAAGCACGCTTACGTGTTTTGATATTTGGGCTCTTTAACTTCCGTGCTGCTGAAGCAATATCTAATTTTTCTGTCATGTGATAGATCTCCAATTTGTGTGTATTTGCAAATAGGGACGGTATGCTGATAAGCATACTAGCAATCTTACTTACATATAATAAGTATACCAAAAATCTGAAAAATTGCAACTATCTTGCTAAAATATGAGATAATGAAAAGTAAATCAAGGAAGGTGAAGACGTTGACTACTCGTTTGTGGCTGAGACTATATTACTGGCCACAGATGGTATTAGGTAGTTTGAACAATTGGAAATATGCCAAATAAACCAAAAATAGTAATCATTGGCGGTGGTTCAGGATTGCCCGTCATTATTAAGCCACTTGTGAAGGAACGTATCGATTTAACAGCCATTGTCACGGTTGCGGATGATGGTGGGTCAAGTGGTTTGCTACGTAATTATATTAATATTGTGCCCCCTGGCGATATTCGCAACATCTTAGTGGCGATGTCAGACGTTGATCCGGCAATCAAACAAGTCATGCAATATCGCTTTGATGCCAAAGATGATTTTTTTGCCCAACATGCTGTGGGTAATTTGATTATCGCAGCGATGACTGAAATGCATGATAGCATTTTTGACGCCGTGCAGCATCTGGCAAACTTTATGAAAGTTCGTGGTCGTATTTATCCCGTTTCCAATGAGCCATTAGTTTTGCACGCAGAATTTAAAGATGGGGAAATTTTGGCCGGCGAGTCTGAAATTACAAAAGCGCACAAAACAATTGACCATGTCTGGGTCACACGTGATGCCTCGCAAGATATCCCTAGAGCGGCACCGGAAGTGGTAGAGGCCATTTTGGACGCGGATATGATTGTGTATGGGCCAGGGAGTTTGTTTACCTCAATCTTACCCAATGTGGTGGTACCAGAAGTGCGGACAGCATTGCGATTAACGACTGCCAAGCAGGTTTATATCTCAAATATTATGACGCAAAAAGGTGAAACAGACGCTTACACAGATGCGCAGCATTTGTTAGCCTTAAATGCGCATATTGGGGCACCGGTGATTGATTACGTGATTGCCAATAATGCGATTGTCCCTGATGATTTCGTTGATTTTCAAAAATGGCATGAAATTTCCAATCAAGTGAAATTAGATCCTGCTGCAGTTGCTGTGCAGGGCGCGCAAGAAATTGCTGGGGATTTCCTACAGTTGCGAGATGCCGGGGCTTTCCATGATGGCGATAAAATCATGGCGGAACTGATGCAAATTTTGGAGTGAAAATATGTCCTACGCGGCTGATGTCAAAAAAGAATTAACAGGGTTACTGGTTCATGATGGTAACGCTAAAGCAGAATTATCCGCACTGATGCGTATGAATGGTGTCAGTACGCTTGGTTTTGACCAAACCGTGTCTGTCAAAACCGAAAACGCCGCGATTGCGCGACGCATTTACACGTTGTTAACGCAAAATTATGCTGGCGTGGTGGTTGAAGTGACGATGGCTGATCACAGTTATTTATCACAGCATAAGTCTTATGCTGTGTTGCTGAAGACACAGGTTGAGGAAGTGTTAGCTGATTTAGGGGTTGATCCCTTTGGGCTACATCCAGAAATCCCAGCCCGTCTGTTAAATCAAAAGGATAAGCGACGCTCCTTTTTACGGGGAGCCTTTTTGGCAGCTGGTTCAGTGAACTCACCAGAAAAAGCCAATTATCATTTAGAAATTTTTACCACCCATGAAGAACTCGCTGAAAAAATGTTGCAAATGATGCAAGAATTTAACTTGCCTGCTAAAATTACTGATCGTGCGGGCGGTTTTATTGTTTATCTTAAGCGGGCGGAAAAAATTGTGGATTTTTTGTCGCTGATTGGGGCTTCTCAGACCATGTTGCGATTTGAAGATATCCGTATGATGCGTGATATGCGCAATTCGGTCAATCGCATGATGAATGCCGAAATGGCAAATATGCAAAAAACAGCGGATGCGGCCAACAAACAAGTGCAGCAGATTCTATTTATTGCCAATGCCATTGGGGATTTAGATTTGCTACCTAAAAAGTTACGCGATATCGCTAAAGCCCGTTTAGAGCATCCAGATGCCTCGTTAGCTGAACTGGGAGACTATCTAGAAATTAGTAAATCTGGGGCGAATCATCGCATGCGGAAGTTAAAAGAGCTGGAACAAATGATTAAAGATGAGGTGCCATTTGACCTAGCAAAGTTGTAAAATAAATTTTAGCACTCTAACTGTGTTTGTGCTAAAATAGTCTTAGTGACTCGATACTGACATCGAGTGACACATAATTGACTAGTTTGTCATGCCACCTGTTGGTGGGTATGATAAACTGGGACCATGAAAAGGAGCTTAACAACTATGTGGCCAGGAGTTATTGAACAAACAGCAAACGGCCGTGAAAGCTATGACTTGCCTTCACGTTTGTTAAAAGATCGTATTGTTTTGGTACAAGGCGAAATCGAAGATAGCATGGCAACTTCAATTGTTGCCCAATTGTTATTTTTGGAAGCCCAAGATCCAACGAAAGAAATTTCAATGTATATCAATTCACCTGGTGGCTCAGTAACTGCTGGGCTATCGATTACCGATACCATGAACTTTATTAAGGCGCCAGTGACGACTATTGTGATGGGCTTGGCAGCCTCAATGGGAACAATTATTGCCAGTTCTGGTGAAAAAGGGCACCGTTTCATGTTGCCTAATGCTGAATACTTGATTCACCAACCAATGGGCGGTGCTGCTGGTGGTACGCAGCAAACAGATATGGCCATTATTGCTGAACAATTGACAAAAACACGGGCAAAGTTGAACCGTATTTTGGCCGATGCGTCTGGCAAAGACTTGGAAACAATTGCACATGATACAGAACGTGATTATTGGATGAGCGCTGAAGAAACGTTGGAGTACGGCTTTATTGACGGTATTTTGACGAAGTCTGGAGAAAAGCCAGTTGTCAAGTGATGATGAGAAAACTGATCGATAACTTTGTGAGTTACGGTTAGCTTTTTTATTAGCTATAAATGAACCTGATCGGGTAAAATGAGATGCGGTATCATCAGGATTTCACGGTAATACGTGCAATATAATAATCTCATTAAATTAATACTTTCACGTGCAAATATGCACAATATAGGGTAGAATAAGATAGTAATAAAATTTTTGGAGGATATTATGAAGATTTTTGCTTACGGTATTCGTAATGACGAAAAGCCAGCTTTAGAAGATTGGAAATCAGCTCATCCAGAAGTTGAAGTTGATTATACCCAAGAACTTTTGACACCCGAAACAGCCGCTTTGGCTAAGGGGTCAGATTCAGTGGTTGTTTATCAACAATTAGACTACACGCCTGAAACATTGAAGGCATTGGCAGAAGCTGGTGTGACAAACATGTCTTTGCGTAATGTTGGAACAGATAACATTGACTTTGAAACAGCAAAGGCTTTGGACTTCAACATTTCAAACGTCCCAGTTTACTCACCAAATGCGATTGCTGAACATGCAGCTATTCAAGTTGCTGCTTTGTTGTCACAAGCAAAGGTGATGGAAAACAAAGTACAAAAGCGCGATTTGCGTTGGGAACCAACAATCCGTCGTGAAGTTCGCGACCAAGTTGTTGGTGTTGTTGGTACAGGTCACATCGGTCGTGTCTTCTTGGAAATCATGCAAGGTTTCGGGGCAAAGGTTATCGCTTATGATGTTTACCGCAACCCAGAACTTGAAGCAACTGGTGTTTATGTTGATACTTTGGATGAATTGCTTGAACAATCAGACGTCGTTTCATTGCACGTGCCACACATTCCAGGTGTTAATGATCAAATGATCAATGCAGAAACAATTGCTAAGATGAAGGATGACGCAGTCTTGGTTAACGTTTCTCGTGGTTTGTTGGTTGATACAGATGCCGTTGTTGCCGCATTGGATTCAAAGAAGTTGTTTGGCTTCGTAATGGATACTTATGAAGGTGAAGTTGGTGTCTTCAACAAGGACTGGTCAGAAAACGGTTTGGAAGACAAGCGTTTGGACGATTTGATTTCACGTGAAAATGTTTATGTGACACCACATACAGCATTCTACACAACGCACGCTGTGCGAGAAATGGTATATCAATCATTTGATGCTGCCGTAGCATTTGCCAAGGGTGAAACACCTGCAAATGCTGTGAAGTACTAAACACAGGAACACCCGCAGTAGCGCGGGTGTTCTTATGTCATTTTGTGTCACGGTATGGCACGTAGTAAAATTTTGATGGAAAAAACTTAGCAATACAGTTAGGGATTGCTGTAATTTTAGGTGAGGGAAATTATGACGATTAAAGCAGAAGGCCAAAAGTGGGCTTCAAAAGATTCACAAGCCTTACGTAATGAAGAATACGCGCGTAAGGCTGTGGAAAATGCCCCAGTAACATTTAGTGGTGATACAGAACTTAAGTTGAAGGATTTCTTCTTTAAAGTTTTGTCTGGTTCAGCGCAAGGTATTTTGATTGGTGTGTTACCATCTGCGGTAATGAAGTACATCATTCAATATTCTGGTTTGGGGACAACTACATTTGGTGGACATCTAAGCGCGATTTTGACGTTGTTCACATCATTCATCCCCGTTTTGATTGGTTTGGCGGTTGCCTTGCAATTTAAGATGAAGAGCTTGGATGTTGGTGTTGTGGCAATTGCAACAGCTGCAGCATCTGGTTCAATCAAGTGGGCACAAGTACCAACTGGCTTTGTGAACCCAATTACAGGGGCTAAGACAATTGCCCCAAGTAATATCTACATTGCTAGTGGCGCTGGTGATGTGATTAATGCCATGATTGTGGCTGCTGTGGCGGTCTTTGTGACATGGTTAGTTGCACGTTACTTGAAGGGCTTCGGTTCTGTTGCTATCATTTTGAGCCCAATTATCATTGGTGGCGGTGTTGGTTTGTTTGGTAAGGTGATTGCGCCTTACGTTGGGGCTGTCACAACTTGGATTGGTAACATGATTGAAACGTTTACACGTTTGGCACCAATTCCAATGGTTATGTTGATTGCCATGGCGTTCTCAATTATTATCATTACACCTGTTTCAACAGTTGGTATTGCCTTGGCTATTTCATTGTCAGGTATCGGTTCTGGTGCTGCCGCAATGGGTGTTGTAGCCACAACAATTGTTTTGTTGATTAACTCATGGCGTGTTAACAAGCCAGGTGTGACAGTAGCGATTGCATTGGGTGCCATGAAGGGTATGATGCCATCTGTCTTTGCTAAGCCGGTAACCATGCTACCATTCATGCTGGCAGCGGCAATTTCTGCTATTCCGGTTGCTTTGTTCAACATTCAAGGAACACCAACAACTGCTGGATTCGGTTACATTGGATTAGTATCACCAATCCAATCAATGGTGAAAGATCCATCAATTCCAGCAAATGTGATGAACCACTTCATTAATCCATTTACAGCTTTGCTTGCTTGGATTATTATTCCAATCATTGCCGGATTTATTGCACAATTCATCTTCAGTAACTGGTTGAAGTTGTACACACCAGCTGATTTTGAACAAGAACTATAAAATGTAGTACGTATGAGCGTCACCTCGAATTAATGAGGTGGCGCTTTTTGTTTGACAAAATCGTTGAGCAATGTAACAAAATTTCGCATCAATGTTACAAAAGTATTAAATGAAGTATGCCTTTTTCCGGACTTATGGGGTATTTTTCGTTAATTAACGTTTTTTGATTGATTTTGAAAGCGCGATGATACTGCGTGTTCAGCCGGGTTTTAGGTCATATACGACTTTTTAAATATATATATTATTGGTTATTTGTATATTAAAAGGTTTTTGTACCGTTTTTTGATTGGCTATGTTACATATATGTAATATTGATACGTCAAAATAAGTCACATGATGTTAAAGAAAATTTTAATCACAAGTGCAACAGTAACTGGTATGACGTTGGGGGTTCTCGGCGCGCAACTTAAAGCTGAAAGTCATCCAACGGATGCCGCTTCATTAAACGAACAAGTTAGTGTAAAAGCGGTAGACCGAGCTGTTGCTTCATTAGCTGACGTGAAGTCAGTCCAATTGTCAGTCAGTCAAGCGGTGGCAGCACACGCCACTGCTGAACAAGACACAACACCAGCGGCAACTGCGCCGGCTGCAGCAGCACCAGCTGTTGCCGTTGCAGAACCAGTTGCGACACCGGCACCAACAGCGCCGGCAGCCGCGCCTGCTGTTGTGACACCAGTTGCAACACCAGCCAAGCCAGCTGCAGCAACACCAGCACCGGCTTCTGGTGACTTGCAATGGTTGATTGCACGTGAAAGTAGCGGTAACGTTAACGCACAAAACGGGCCTTACTATGGGATTGGCCAATTAAGCGAAAATTATTATGCCAAATACGTCCCAGGCCAAAACTATCGCGGCAACTACGCGGTGCAACTTGAAGCCATGCAAAAATATATTGCTGATCGTTATGGTACAGTTGCGCAAGCCATTGCACATTGGCAAGCTAACAACTGGTATTAAGCTTCGTTTGGTGTGAATCATACGGTTTAAATGTAAAAGTACACTCCGGTGTACTTTTTCTATTTTGGTCCTAATTTGTCTACGACAAGAGTGGTGTCAAATTTAGCGGCAGATTAGTGTATAATAGAATAGAATAAATAAACTGGATGATGATTTGCATGCGCTTAGAACAATTTACGCCAACCTATATGGTTGAAAGAATATATGATTTGACAGTTGACGACCTGAAAGCTCATGGCGTCAAAACGGTCCTAGCTGACTTGGATAATACTTTACTCGCTTGGAACAATCCAAATGGTACACCCGAATTGCGTCAGTGGTTAGCTGATTTACGTGAGGGTGGGATTGAATTGATTGTGGTTTCAAACAATACCACCAAACGGGTAGCGAAGGCCGTTGAACCGTTAGGGGTACAATTCGTTTCCTGGTCGCTTAAACCATTACCAAGAGGTATTTTGCATGTCTTGCGAACACATCATCTTGATCGGCAATCAGTTATTATGGTGGGGGATCAAATGTTGACAGACATTTGGGCAGCACATGCAGCCGGCGTACGTAGTGTCCTTGTTAAACGTTTAATTGACTCGGACATGTGGCAAACGTGGCTTAATCGTAGTATCGAAAAGCAAGTGAAAAAAATTGTTTTTCGTGCACATCCAAACTTAAAATGGGAGAAATCACTTCGTGACAACTGAAGTAACGGACGCATATGTCCGAGAAGAATTAAATGATGGTTTGCGCTGCATTGGCTGTGGCGCTTTAATCCAGGTTGATGATCCAAATAAGTCGGGTTATCTGCCAATGAGTGCCTTAAAGAAGGCGATTGATCGGGATGAATTACTTTGCCAACGGTGCTTCCGTTTGCGGCATTATAATGAAATTCAACCTGTAGAATTGACTGATGATGATTTTGCAAGCTTGTTACACCAAATTTCAGACACACGCGCTTTGATCGTTTACGTGATTGATGTCTTTGATGTGACGGGGTCAGAAATTTCTGGCTTGCCACGCTTCGTGGGACAAGACAACCCAATTTTGGTAGTGGCCAACAAGGTAGACTTATTGCCAAAGTTGTTGAACAAGAACCGGTTGAAAAATTGGTTGCAGGCCGAATTGAAGGCGCAAGGCATTAAGCCAGTCGATATTCTCTTGACGTCAGCGACGCACCCACAAAATCTTGATGCGTTGTTGGCTGAAATTGATGAATTACGTGCTGGCCGTGATGTCTTTGTTGTTGGGGTAACCAATGTTGGGAAGTCAACGTTGATTAACCAAATTATTAAGACAAGCACTGGGGTGAAGGATTTAATTACCACCTCACGTTTCCCAGGGACAACGTTAGATCGAATCGAAATCCCACTATCTGATGGGAAGCATTTGATTGACACACCAGGGATTATTAAGCGCGATCAAATTGCGCACGTGTTGTCGGACAAAGATTTGAAGTATGCGTTGCCTAAAAATGAAATTAAGCCACGCACTTACCAATTGAATCCGGAACAAACCCTATTTATTGGTGGACTTGCCCGCTTTGATTTTGAATCAGGGGAACGTGCATCCTTCACAGCATATTTTGAAAATAATCTCAATTTACACCGGACAAAGCTGGCCGGTGCGGATGCTTTTTATGAGAAGCATGTTGGGACGTTATTGACACCGGCACCAAAAACAGCAACCCCACTTGTGAAGCACACATTTAAAACCACTGAAAAGAGTGATATTGTGTTTGCAGGTTTGGGTTGGATTTCTGTGCCAGCTGGCGTACAAGTCAGCGGTTGGGCACCACAGGGCGTTTCTGTCCTTATTCGAAAGGCAATGATTTAATGTTACAACTCACTGGAAAGCAAAAGCGTTTCTTACGCGCACAAGCAAATACACTCTCACCTATTTTTTCTGTTGGTAAAAACGGGTTGACCCAAGCTTGGGTTGATGAAATTGTCTTGGCAATTGCCAAGCGTGAATTAATTAAAATTAGCATCCAACAAAGTGCGGATGATTCAGCACAAGCTGTGGCTGATTTTATTCAATCACACTCAGATATTACGGTCGCACAAGTGATCGGCCGGACGCTGGTGTTGTACTTGCCAGCGCAAGAAGATAAATATAAGAAAATTTCTGTGGCATTAGCAAAGATTTAATCAAAGGTAGTCATGTCAATGCAAGGGATAGCAACAACGATCACACAAAGGCAATTGCAGGAAGCCCCCGTGCAACCGCAACATCGTGTCGGTATTTTTGGTGGCACTTTTGATCCACCACATATTGGGCAGCTGGTGTTAGCGGAAAGTATCGGCCGGCAATTGGGTTTGGAAAAGGTTTACTGGATGCCAAATGCGCAACCAGTAGACGGACGTCATGCCAGTGCGATTGCGCCCGCGGATCGTGTTCAAATGGTTCGCCAAGCGATTATGGGCAATCCTTTCTTTGACCTTGAATTGATTGAAATCTATCAGGGTGGGCCATCTTTGACCTACCAAACGATGTTGGCTCTGACGCAAGCACATCCGGAAAATGCTTACACCTTCATCATGGGTGGTGATCTCGTTGAAAAACTGCCAACTTGGGCACATATTGATGACCTGGTACAGTTGGTACAACTAGCAGCCGGTAAAACGACGCAACAGGCAGGCCAATCGGACTATCCCATTATTTGGTGTGACGTACCCAAAATTCAAATTTCTGCTTCAGACATTCGGACAAAACTACGGTTAAACCAAAGTATTCGTTATCTGGTACCAGAACGGGTGAGTTATTTTATTGAAGAATATCATTTATATCGGGGGCTATATGACTAAGTATTTTGATGGCAGTATTGCAGAACTCGAAACGCGCGTTGCCGCACAACTGTCGGACTATCGTTTCCAACATGTCTTACGTGTCAGAGATTACGCGCTTAAATTAGCTAAACAGTATGGTGTGTCACCAGAAAAGGCTGAAATTGCCGCACTCGTGCATGACTATGCAAAAGAACGCGCTGATGAAGATTTTCTCGCTGTGATTCAGGCCAAGGATTTGGATCCTGATTTAGTGAATTGGGGTAATTACATTTGGCATGGTGTCGTTGGGGCAGAAATGATTCGTGATGAGTTGGGGATTGATGACCCAGACATCTTAACAGCGGTTCGGCAACATACAACGGGATCAGGGACGGATATGTCCTTGTTATCACAGATTATTTTTATGGCAGATTACTTGGAGCTAGGGCGGACTTTCCCAGGGGTTGAAACAGCACGTACCTTGACGGATCAATCACTGGCTGCCGGTATAAAATACCAAATTGTCCACACCGTTTTGCGTTTGGTCGAAAAAGAAACACCGATTTATCCAAAGAGTATTACAACCTATAATTATTGGTTGCCCCGCGCTTAAGGGCAACGTATAAACGAAAGTAAAGGCAAATATTTTGACAACAGCATTAGATGTAAAAACAGTATTAGAAACAGCTATTAAGGCTGTAGATGACAAAAAGGCCAACAATATTGTGGCCCTTGATATGCAACAAGTTAGCTTGATGGCTGATTACTTTGTCATTGCCGATGCCGCTTCAAACCGGCAAGTACAGGCAATTGTGACGGAAGTAAAAGACAAAATTCAAGAAGCTGGTGGCGAAGTCAAGTTAATTGAAGGCTTCCAAGCAGCTGATTGGGTATTAATTGACTTAGGCGACGTTATCGTCCATGTCTTTTCAACAGAACAACGTGATTTCTACAACTTGGAACGCCTCTGGCATGATGCGCCATATGTTGATATCACAGAATTATTGGTAACTGATTAATTGAGATGAGCGGCAGCTCGTCTTTTTTCTGTTAAAATAGAACTTATGACAAACGAAAACTTACAAAATAATTATTCAACCTTTGCGGCGAAATACGATCAGTTATTTGATCAAGAAATGTATCATGCTTGGGCAGACTTTGTGACCAATCAAACGCAACCAGGCGACATCTTAGATCTTGGTGGTGGTGCAGGGCGATTGGCTGTTTTATTGGCGCAACGCGGTTACCAAGTTGATGTGCTTGATATGTCGGCCGAGATGTTAACATTGGCCCAACAGCACGCCGCCGCAGCTGCAGTGGATGTAAATTTGTTACAAGCTGATATGCGCGATTGGTCGGATTGGCAGAAAACCTATCCAACGATTGTGAGTTTTGCAGATGCGTTAAACTATTTGCCGACATTGGCTGATTTTCAGGCAACCATTCGTGAAGTTGTGGCCCATCTGGAAAAGGGCGGTCAGTTTTTATTTGACGTCATTACACCGCATCAGGTTAATGTTGGTTATGCTGACTATTACTATAATAACGATGATGATGCCGACAATATCTTCATGTGGACAAGTTATCCAGGGGAAGCGGTAAATAGTGTTGATCATGATTTAAAGTTTTTCGTGTATGACGAGCAGATTGATGGGTTTAAAATTTTACGTGAAATTCATCATGAACAAACGTATGATTTGGCGACCTACCAACGCGAATTACGTTTAGCAGGATTTGAGCAAATAGCGGTGTCGGCTGACTTTGGTGAAAGTGCCATTGATGATGCCACAGATCGCTGGTTCTTTAAGGCGGTGAAAGCATGAAAGTTGTTGGTTTAGTAACTGAATACAATCCGTTCCATAATGGGCATCGTTATCACATACAGCAAGCCAAAGCGGTGACTGGGGCAGATGTTGTTGTGGCCGTGATGTCGGGTAATTTTGTCCAGCGTGGGGAACCCGCTTTATTTGATAAATGGACACGGGCGCAAACAGCACTGGAAAACGGGGTCGACCTTGTGATTGAGTTGCCAACTTTTTATGCGGTGCAACCCAGTCATATTTTTGCGGAAGGCGCGGTGCGCTTATTGTCAGCAATGGGCATTAAAGACATGGTTTTTGGGAGCGAACACGCAGATGTTGATTTCTTAAAGCTGGCCGAACAAGCACCGAGTGTCGAAAGTGGTCATGCTTTCCAAGAAAAAAATCAGACTTTTGCGCATGCCTATGCGACACAATTGGCCGAAGAGACGGGGTTCGTGTTAGAAGATCCAAATGACATTTTGGCATTTGGCTATGCCAAAGCGGTCATTAAATTGGGTGTTGACATGACGTTACATCCTATTCAACGGGTGGCTGCTGGGTATCACGATCAGAGTTTTGCTGATGATCAAACTATTGCGTCGGCCTCATCAATCCGTTTGGCCTTGCATAAAGAGAAGCTTGAAAAAGTCCAGGGCGTTGTGCCGGAAGCAACTTTAAAGGCGATTGCGGAAGCACCACATACAATTGCCTTTGAAAAGCCGTTTTGGCAATTATTGCAATACCGCTTAATGACGGATACAATTGGGCAGCTGGGGCAAGTTTATCAGATGGCTGAAGGCTTAGAACATCGCTTAGCGGCAGTAGCGCTGGGTGAACCTGGTCCCAAAAACTATCAGAGCTTTATTAAGTCGGTGAAATCAAAGCGCTATACTTTTGCGCGGATGCAGCGCACGTTGTTGTATACGTTACTTAATATTAAGGTTGATCAAATGCAGGCGGCGATGCAAGATCCGTATTTACGCATTCTTGGGTTTACTGATGCTGGACAACATTTCCTCAATCAGATTAAAAAAACGGTGACGTTACCGTTGATTAGTAAAGTTGACCAGAATCTTGCCAAGGCGAACTTGCGGTTAGATTATAAAGCGGGTAAAATCTGGCAGTTATTAGCCAATGAGCCTGGCCAACAACAAGACGTGACACGTCAGCCGATTCATGTGACCGGCCAAAAACGAGCAGACAGGGGAGAAACAAATGAAATATCATAAAAATCAACTACAAAAATTTCGCCAAAATGCCTTAACTTTCGACGAAGAGTTGAATCTTGAGACATTTGCCAAGACACGTTTTCCAGACACCATTCTAGCTTTGTCACCACTCCACATCACAGGCGACATTAAGTATACAGATCAAGATGATTTGCTACTCAATGCCCACGTGACAGGTGAAGTGACGGTGCCATCATCACGATCATTAGCACCAGTTGTACGGCCAGTGGATTTGATGATTGAAGAACGCTATGTTGAAGATGAGAAGCGGTTGGCTGACTTTGAAGAGACAGATCCTGTGTTTGTATTAGAAAATGATACACTTAACGTCGACGAGGCCGTCCTTGACAACATTGTGGCTGAATTACCGTTGCAAATTTTGACGGCGGAAGAGCTGGAAAATGATGTGTTACCATCTGGACAAGATTGGCATGTTATCAGTGAATCAACTTATGAAAATGAGAAAAAAGCAGCAGAAACCGAGCAGTTAGACCCAAGACTAGCAAAATTAGACGATTTTTTCAAAGAATGAGAAAAAACTTGCAAATTTTTAGAAACTACTCTAAAATATAGGGAAGTAAAAGAATTGGATTCGGCATTGCCGATTTAACTATTGAGGACAAAAAATGAGCAAAGTATTGATTGTTGAAGATGAAGAAAACTTGGCAAAGTTTGTCGGCCTTGAACTAAAGCATGAAGGCTATGAAGTCGAAACAGTTTTAGATGGTCGTTCAGGACTAGACGCCGCAATGGAAAATAACTATGATGTTATTTTGCTTGACTTGATGTTGCCGGAATTAAACGGCTTGGAAGTTGCCCGTCGTTTACGTGAAACAAAGAAGACACCAATCATTATGATGACAGCACGTGATTCAGTGATTGATCGTGTTTCAGGTTTGGATTACGGTGCAGATGATTACTTGGTGAAGCCGTTTGCCATTGAAGAATTGTTGGCGCGTATTCGGTCACTCCTTCGTCGTATTGCAATCGAAACGGAATCAAGTGATAAGCACCGGTCAATTATTAACTTCAAAGACTTGCGGATTGAAAAAGAAAATCGTATCGCACGTCGTGATGACCAAATTATCAATTTGACAAAGCGTGAATATGACTTGCTATTGACGTTGGTTGAAAACATTAACGTTGTGCAATCACGTGAACAATTGTTGAAGGAAGTTTGGGGCTTTGACTCTGAAGTTGAAACCAACGTAGTTGATGTGTACATTCGTTACTTACGTAACAAAATTGACGATCCAGAAAGTAAAGCATCTTATATCCAGACTGTTCGTGGTACTGGCTATGTGATGCGCAGCTAATAAATACTATGGTTGACAAAAAAAATACAACTCAAAAAGCCGCACGTCGTTTCTCTTTAGGTTGGCAACTGTCACTGGGGATGGCGTCTGGTTTTTTTGTTGTCTTCATTTTCTTTACGCTGATTGTCATCGCGCGAATTAAGCAATATTATGGCACTTTACCTGCCCATTTATACCACTGGTTATGGGGGACCGTCTTTTTAGGCGGCGTGGCGATTTTTATTTTTGCTTTTCTATTAACGCGTCTGATTCTACGCCCCGTCAAGTCAATTGAGACAACCATTGAAGCGTTACGTGATGATCCAATGACTGAAGTGCGGGCGAAACAGACCGGCCCCAATGACGAATTTTCGGATTTGGTCAGTGTGTTAAATCGGATGATTGATCGGTTACAAAATTTGATTGCCGCACAGCAACAATTCGTTTCTGACGTCTCACATGAGCTGAGAACCCCTGTCACCATTGTGAAAGGGCATATGGATTTGCTTAATCGCTGGGGAAAAGATGAACCGGAAGTGTTAGATGATTCGATTAAATCATCTCTTGCCGAGATGCAACGGATGGAAACGCTGATTAATGAAATGTTAAACCTGACCCGTGCGGAACAAATTCCAATTGAAAATGTCCAAGAAGTCACGGAAGTTGGTGGTTTAGTGCATCGTGTTTATGACAACTTTAAGTTGATTCATCCTGACTTTATTTTTACATTGGATGATGACTTAACGCATGAAGCGAATGTGAAAGTCCGTCAGGATCACATGGAACAAATTTTAATTATCTTAGCGGATAATGCGGTAAAGTATTCAACAGATCGTAAGGAAATTCATTTTGCCTTGTCGCAGACGGCTAATCGTGTTGAAATTGGCGTTCAAGACTTTGGTGAAGGGTTATCTACGGAAGATGCTGGACGTGTGTTTGACCGTTTTTATCGTGTTGATAAAGCACGTTCCCGTGCCAAAGGGGGAAATGGGCTTGGTTTGAGTATTGCCCAACGCCTAGTTAACGCTTACGGTGGTGAAATTGCCATTGAAAGTGCCCTGGGATCTGGGTCAATCTTTACCATTCGCTTACCACTTTATCGGGAGGCACAGCATGGTCAGTTATCAAATTAATGTTTATGGTCGCGTCCAAGGCGTTGGCTTTCGTTGGTTTACCCAGCAGGCGGCAGAACGGCATCACATCAGTGGCTGGGTACGGAACAAAGCAGATGGTTCGGTCGAAATGGCGATTCAGGGTGAAACGGTTGCTGTTGACCGCTTTTTAGCCATCATTGCTGCCGGCCCTGGGGCCTATAGCCACGTCACACAGCTCGTTAAAACACCAATTGCGCCGTTTGAAGGGAAAAACTTTACCATTAGGTAGGAATTATTGGTATAATGGTTATCTGTAATAACCAGGAGAAAAAAATAACCTCATGAAACAAGTAAAGCGCGTTCTAACAGTAGCTTTTGTGATTTTAGACATTATCTTAATTACCGGTGGCTATAGCCAACATAGTCGTATGTACCGCTGGATTGGGCAACCATTAGCAGATATCATGGCCAATATTGCGCACGTTATTGGTGGTGTCAATGGTATCGGTTGGGCGATTATCATTATTACAGCGATTTTGCGTTTGATTTTGTTACCGTTCTTCTTGAATCAACAAGTCAACACAACAATTAACCAAATTAAAATGCAAAAATTAAAGCCTGAAATTGATAAGTTACAGGCTATCTCACGTAAGGCAGGGACATCTGCTGAACAACAACAAGCCAGCATGGCAATGATGTCACTGTATCGTGAAAATGATGTCAGTGTCATTGGTGGTATTTCATTTTTAACTTTAGCTATGCAATTACCAGTTTTTTCTGGTTTGTACGCCGCTATTTTGCACGCCCCTGCGTTGAAAGGCGCAACTTTCTTTGGACTTAGCTTAGGGCAACCCCAATTGATCTTTGCGATTGCAGCCGGTGTGGTTTACTTGGTGCAAGCTTGGATTGCCGTGTTACGAATGCCAGAAGAACAAAAGAAGGCGTCAGCAACCATGATGTTGATCAGTCCAATCATGATTTTTGTGTTTGCCATGATTGCCAGTGGCGCTATTGGCTTGTACTTTATCGTGGGTGGTTTGTTCGCCCTCTTGCAGTCTTTGATTCTGCACTTCCAACGTCCTGGTTTGGAAAAGCGTGTGGCGCGTGAATTTAAAATTAAGAAAACAGCAGATGATTTGTTAGCAGACCGTGCGCAAACGACACCAGGCACACAAGCAGCGCCTGCAGCCGAACAAACATCAGTATTACCCCCAAAATCAAAGCGCAATCGTAATGCTGGTAAACAGCAGCGTTAATGTTTAAGTACGCCAAAAATTTGGCGTACTTTTGTCAGTTCTGAAGAGAACAGAAGGAATTTATTATGGATCGTATTTTATCAAATCAAAACAGTCGTGTGAAAGCGTGGGCAAAGCTCGCTACTAAGAAAGGCCGTCTTGAAAACAAGACTTATTTATTAGATGGTTGGCATTTAGTTGAAGAAGCTATCAAAGCGAAGGCGAAGTTCCATGCAGTCATGGCAACTGAAGCCCAAATGGCTGAACACTTGCCAGATGTGCCACATGGTGTACCAGCTTTTGAAATTAGTGAAGAAGTCGCTAAGCATATTGCTGGGACGAATACACCACAAGGCATTTTTGCCGAAATCTCATTGCCAGACAAGACGTTTGACCCAAGTTATGTGCATGATGGGGCGTGGTTGTTGCTCGACAAAATTCAAGACCCAGGCAATGTTGGTACATTGGTTCGTACAGCCGATGCTGCTGGCTTCAAAGGCGTGGTCTTGGGCGAAGGAACAGCTGACGCTTATTCACCAAAGGTTGTCCGTGCGATGCAAGGCTCACAATTCCATTTGGAAGTTCTAAACGGTGACTTGAATGAATGGACTGATGCGTTGACTGCTAATGGGTTGCCAGTTTATGGATCACAATTGGATGAAGCGGCGCAATCTTACCGTCAGATCGAACCAAGTACGCAATTTGCACTGATTGTGGGTAACGAAGGTCAAGGTATGTCAGAAGAATTGGCAGCGAAAACGACGGCTAACCTGTACATTCCAATCCAAGGTCAAGCTGAAAGTTTGAACGTGGCCATTGCTGGTGGTATTTTAATGTTTAGTTTGGCTGCTGGTAATTAAGCAGTTCGATAATAGCTAACGTCTTGTGGTAAAAATTTTGTGCACAAGACGTTATTTTTTGTTATAATAGGTGTTAATGATTTAATGAGGAGTTATGACTGTGGCAAAAATACTCACCGTTGCTCTGATTGTTGTGGGTCTATTGCTCATTGTGACAGTCATGATGCAACCAAGTAAACAACAAGATGCGTTATCTGCTTTATCAGGTGGCGCTGGCGATTTATTCGCTGAACGAAAGTCACGCGGGTTTGAAGCGGTGATGCGACGCGCAACAGCTATTTTAGGCGGGTTGTGGTTCATTATCGGTTTTGCCTTAATGTACTTGTCAGCGCATTAAGAATGATTAAGGTCAGTTTGCTCTTTTTGTAGACTGACTTTTTATTTTGGCAATTTTTATTTTGTAGAAATATAGAAAGAGGAGACTATGGCAGTAGAACAATTAAAATCTCAAATTGGCGGTTTTTTAAAAGCAAACCGTGAACAATCCTTTAGCGCACAAAATATGGCGGACGGTCTGCGCATGAATTCGGCTGCGGGCTACCAAGATGTGGTCAACGCGATGAACGCGCTTGTGCGTGACGGAGAAGCCATCGAAAAAGATGGCCAATTCTCATATAATGTCAATGCCGGCTATGTGATTGGTGAATATCATGCCAATGACAAAGGATTTGGCTTTGTTAAATATGACAGTGAATTACCTGACTTTTTTATCAATCCTGAAAATACGTTACAGGCCATGCACGGTGATACGGTTCGGGTTTCAACAGTGAAACCATCCGAATCTGCAGACCGTGGCCCAGAAGGTAAAGTAGAAGAAATTATCAGCCATGCCTTTGAACGGGTTGTAGGGACTTTTTCACTTGGCTCAGAAGCAAAGGGGATGATTGGCGAAATCAAACTCAGTGACAAAAAGGCTATGGGTTATAAAGTTTTGGTGAGTGCTGATGGCATTACCCCAAACGATGGGCAAGTTGTGGTCGCTGACGTGACCCGTTTCCCTGATAAGGTTCACCCACGTGAACTAGTAGCAACGGTGACGGAAACATTAGGCTACAAAGACGAGCCTGGAATGGACATTTTGCAAATTGTCTATGCTAAGAAAGTACCAAGTGAATTCCCCCAAGAAGTGTTAGATGATGCGGCCAAAATTCCGGTTGATGTCCCAAAATCTGATTGGGCCGGTCGTGAAGATTTGACTGAACAAACACTTGTCACAATTGATGGTGCCGATACGAAAGATATCGATGATGCCGTTGTGGCTTGGAAACTAGATAATGGGAATTATCATTTGGGTGTGCACATTGCCGATGTGTCACATTACGTCACGGAAGGGTCAACAATTGATGCGGAAGCTTATAAGCGCGGGACATCAGTTTATTTGACCGACCGTGTTATTCCAATGTTGCCACGTAATATCTCTAATGGGATTGCATCATTAAATCCCAATGTGGTCCGTTTGGCAATGTCAGTTGAAATGGAAATCAACCCACAAGGACAAGTGGTTAACCATCGTTTGCACACATCTGTGATTAAGTCGCATGCGCGGATGACTTATGATGCGGTCAATAAGATTCTTGATGGTGATGTGTTTGTTCAAGACGAATACGCACAATTGACACCGATGTTTAAAGTCATGGGCGAATTACATGACATTTTGTACAACATGCGTAAAAAGCGTGGGGCAATCGAATTTGATGCGCCAGAAGCACAAGTTGTAGTGGATGACGATGGCAAGGCAGTTGATATTAAGCTGCGTGAACGTGGCACAGCAGAACGGATGATTGAGTCGTTCATGTTAGTGGCGAACGAAACAGTAGCGGAGCACTTTGACAAGCTAGAAGTGCCATTTCTTTATCGTATTCACGAGATGCCCGATGAAGAACGCGCGAAGTCATTCTTTGAATTTTCAAAGGCACTGGGCCATCCAGTTTATGGTGATCCAAGCAAGGTGACACCAACGATGTTGCAACAGTTAATGGCTGATGTAGCTGGTGATCCCGCTGAACAAATGATTTCAACGATGATGCTACGGGCAATGAAACAAGCGAAGTATGGCCCAGATCCGGTTGGACACTTTGGTTTGGGTGCTGATTACTACACACACTTCACGTCACCAATTCGTCGTTACCCTGATTTGACAGTTCACCGCCTCATTAAGTGGTATGAAAAGCATGGTTATGGTCCGGAAGCACAAGCAAAATATGCCGATAAGCTAGGTCAAATTGGTGAAGATACCAGTGCCCGTGAACGTCGTGCGATTGACACGGAACGTGATGTTGATGCTTTGAAGAAGGCCGAATTCATGTTGGACAAAGTTGGCCTTGAATTTGACGGTGTTGTCAATTCAGCCATGAAGTTTGGCTTGTTTATTAGCTTAGAAAACACGGTTGAAGGGTTAGTGCACATTTCTAACCTGACAGATGATCACTATGAATACGATGAAGCACACGCTGCCTTGATTGGTCGCTCAAAGCACCGTATTTTCCAAATTGGTCAAAAGGTGCGCGTCAAAGTTTTGCGGGTCAACAAAGAAGAACGGACTGTTGACTTTATGTTAGTGGATCCAGAAAATGCGCCAACAACAGACATTCGTGTGGCGTCAAAGAACAATGGTAAGTTTGGTAAAGGTCGTAATCGCGAAGAACGTCGTCAAAACGAGCGTCGCGGTAAGTCTGAAGGACCACGACAACGTCGCGGGAACCTAGACGCCAAGCAAGGCCAAAAGCGTGATGCAAAGCGTAATTTCTAAAGCAACGAGCAATGAAAGACTAAATTTTTAGTGACGGGAACAGTATGGCAAAAAAGCAACAACAGACAGAAAAATATCTTGCACAAAATCGTAAGGCACGGTTTAATTATGCAATTGAAGACACGTTTGAAGCTGGGATTGCGTTAACTGGGACTGAAATTAAGTCTGTCCGTGCGGGGCAAATTACCATCGGGGATGGTTTTGTGACGATTCATAATGGGCAACCGCTATTAACGAATGTGACGATTGCACCTTATGCGCAAGGGAATCAATTCAACGTTGATCCAACCAGAACACGACCATTACTTTTGCATAAACGCGAAATCAACCAGTTGCGTCGCGCCGCGGCCGAACCAGGGGTCACGATTGTGCCCCTAAAGGTCTACTTGAAACATGGTTTTGCTAAAGTGCTGATTGGGATTGGTCGCGGAAAAAAGAAGTATGACAAACGCGAAGATATCAAACGTCGAGATCAAGAGCGAGAGCTTGGTCGGCGCTTAAAACATTAAGGGAAAGACCGGCTTGGGGTTTGACGTTAAGTAAGTTTACAGCTATACTTAATATATGTGGAATAGTTTAAATTTCACAAGCTGAAAGGAATGATACGCATGATAGTAACAATCATTTCAGCACTCTTCGCAATCGTGATTGGTCTCGTTGGCGGTTATTATGGTCGTCTTTGGCAAGATAACAAACAAATTAACGCAACGAAACAAATCGCAGCTAACATTCTTGAAGAAGCAAACAAAGAAGCTAAAAGTCTCATACGTGCAGCAAAAACTGATGCGAAAGAAATGGCCCAAGATTATCGTAATCAAGTGGATTTAGATTTCAAAGACCGTCAAAAGCAGCTGCAGCAACAAGAACAACGGCTTGAAGATCGTATCTCGAACCTCGACAAGAAAGATGCGGCCTTGAATCAGCGTGATGCGCAATTGATTCAAAAAGAAAACCAAGTACAGCAACGTTTGGATGATGCAAATCATAAAAAGACAGTTGCCAATGACTTAGTGACAGCGCAGCAGGAAAAATTGGAAGAAATTGCCCAATTAACGCCTGTTGACGCTAAAGAACAAATTTTAAGTCAAACGAAACAAAGTTTGGTACGCCAACGTGCGGCTTTAGTGAAAGAAGCTGAAGAAGACGCGACGAGTGAAGCTGAAAAGCGTGCGCGCAATATTATTGTGCAAGCGATTCAACGGTCGGCAGCAGATGCTGTGGCTGATGTCACAGTGTCGGTTGTGCATTTACCAAGCGAAGACATGAAGGGCCGAATTATTGGTCGTGAAGGTCGGAATATTCGCACATTAGAATCATTGACAGGGATTGATTTAATCATTGATGATACACCAGAATCAGTGGTGTTGAGTGGCTTTGATCCAGTTCGTCGTGAAATTGCTAAAATGGCCTTAGATGCCTTGGTAGCAGACGGTCGCATTAATCCTTCACGGATTGAAGAAACGGTTGAAAAAGCACGTCGACAAATTGATGAAACAATTCGTGAAAAGGGTGAAGAAGCGGTATTTGAGCTTGGCCTACGTGGTCTTCACCCAGATTTGATTAAAATGATTGGCCGGATGAACTATCGAACGTCTTACGGTCAAAATGTGCTCCAACATTCAATCGAGGTCGCAAAACTTGCGGGAATGATGGCAGCAGAGCTTAAAATGGATGTCGCGCTTGCGAAGCGCGCTGGATTAATACATGATATTGGTAAGTCAGTTGACGCTGAAGTCGAAGGTTCCCACGTGGAATTGGGCGTACGCCTTGCCGAGAAATTTAACGAAAAGCCAGATGTGATCAATGCCATTGCGTCACATCACGGCGATGTACCAGCAACGTCACCAATTTCAGAATTAGTGACCGCTGCTGATGCGATTAGTGCCGCCCGTCCAGGTGCGCGCAGTGAATCACTTGAAAACTATGTCCAACGATTGAAGGATCTTGAAGCCATTGCTAACCGTTATGACGGTGTTGAAAGTGCTTTTGCCATTCAAGCTGGACGTGAAGTTCGGGTAATTGTCGAACCTACTAAATTAACGGATATCCAGGCAACAGTCTTGGCACATGATATTAAATCAGATGTTGAGGAAAAGCTGGAATATCCTGGACATGTGAAGATTACAGTGGTCCGCGAAACACGCGCAACAGACTATGCCCACTAATAAATAAAAGTTACTCGTTGAGTAACTTTTTTTGTTATACTTATACTATGTTGTGCCAGTATGATGTTCTTTTAATACAATAGGTTGCAGCAAATACATTAAATATCACGGTATGGGGGGATTTATGGCACCAGGACAATGGGCACTTATCATTTTTGCGGTTGCTTTCTTATTACTGGTAATATTTATCGGTATATTCCTAATGCGCCTAACGCAATCACTTAAGATTATTACGTTCGACGTGGACACGATTGCCCGCTCGAGCAATGAAATTCTTGGCAACGCCAATGAGCTATTGACTGATGTCAACGACAAAATGAAGACATTAGATCCAACTGTGCAAGCAGTTGCGGACTTGTCGGTGACAGTATCAGAATTAAATGACACTGTACAAAGTGTGACAAGTCGATTTGCTGCCTCAAAGCTTGTTCGCGGCTTTGGTGCGACCGGTATGGCAGCATCTGTTGCAAAAACGGCTATGCGTAAGTATAGTCACAAAAAATCATCAAAAAAAGGAGACAAAGTAAATGTCAAAAGCTAAAGGATTTTTAATTGGGATTGCTGCGGGAGCAGCTGCACTGGCTGCGTTTAAAGCATTGCCAAAGAACCGTCAAGAAGAACTCAAAGCTAAGGCCACTGAAACATCAGATGCCTTGCGTGAAAAGGCCTATGATGCCGCTTATGCGACTGCTGACTTTGCTGGTGATGTGACGGAAAAGGCTAAAGCTAAGGCTACTGAATTAAAGGACAAGAGCCAAGAAAAGTACGGCGAAAAAATTGATTTGGCTGCGGATCAAGTGAAGCAATTAGCCGATCAAGCCACACCTTATGTTAATAAGGCGAAAGATTTAGCTGTCAGTTACGTCGATAAGGCACAAGCCTCATTGAATGAATTACGCGATAAGTTCAACAATCACGATATTGAATTGACACAAGCTGATCTCAACTTTGATGAAACATTGCGTGATTTGGCTGAAGCTGCCCAAGTTGAAGCTGAAGATTTCTCTGATAAAGCTGCTGATAAGGCTAAAGAAGTCAATGAAAATGTTGACAAGACTGCCGAAAAGGTCAACGAAAACGTTGCTAAGACAGCTGAAAAAGTTAACGAAAAGGTCGACAAGGCTGCTGAAAAAGTTGCTGACAAAGTCGACGATGTGAAATAATTGATCATAAAAAAGCGCTCACATATCGTGAGCGCTTTTATTATGCAGTTTATTCAACACCTTGCATCAAACCTTGAATACGCTTTGATAGGAAGACGAGAACAATACCAAGTACGACAGAACCTAATCCGAAGTAAGAGAAGTAAGCCACTTCAGATTTGGCGTTATACAACGTCACCAGTTGTGCGTTCAAAGCAGAACCTACCGCTGATGACAAGAACCACATTGACATCATTTGAGAGTTGAAGGCTTTTGGTGCCAACTTGGTTGTGACGGATAGGCCGACAGGTGAAATTAACATTTCACCGACGATAACAAGGGCCCATGACCCAACTAACCATAGTGGTGATACTTTGCCACTTGTGCCATACAAAGCACCAGGAATGGCCATGAGCAAGAAGCTTAAGCCGGCAAACATCAAACCAACGGCAAACTTTGTTGGTGATGATGGTTGATTTTTCTTCCAGGCAGTCCATAGCCAAGCAAAGAATGGTGTGTAAAGCATGATGAAGAGTGGGTTCAATGATTGGAACCATGAGACAGGGAACCAAGATGAATCAACACGTTCAGCAGCAAATGTTGCCAACACAACTGAGCCTTGTTCTTCAATCGCCCAGAACAAAACAGCGGCGATGAAGAGTGGAATGTATGACACAACACGCAAGCGTTCAGTTGCCGTAACCTTGACTGAAGCAATCATCCAAACAAAATAGAAAACTGGAATTGCGATTGCCACAATTGTCAAAAGGTTAATATAAGCTGGTAGTGAGTTCCAACCAACAAGATTCATCACGACGATGACGGCAATAAAACCAGCGACCGCTAAGCCCACTTTAACAAGTAATGGCTTAACTTCTTCAGGTGTTAGTGGATCAGTTGGGTGCAAGTAGTGCGGATCCAATGTCTTCTTACCACCAAAATGATAAACAAGCAAGCCGATAAACATACCGACAGCTGCCAATGAGAAGGCAACGTGATAACCCGCAGCTTCTTGTGCGGCACCAACAATAAGTGGTGCGATGAAAGCACCTAAGTTAATACCAAACACAAAGATTGAGAAACCAGCATCACGACGACGATCGTTTTCGTCATACAATGTCCCAACCAATGTTGAAACGTTTGGCTTCAAGAAACCAGTTCCGATGATAATTAAGATGATTGACCCAAACAATACGTTTGCGCCAAAAGGCAAAGCGAGCACGATATGTCCAAGCATGATGAGAACACCACCCCAAAATACCGCTGGACGGGCTCCGATGATACGATCAGCCACAAAGCCACCGATCGCACCAGAAAGGTAAACCATTGAAGCGTAAATTGCCATGATTGATGCGGCAGTTGCACGTGTAATGTGTAGATCACCAGTGCTGATGAGGTACCACATATAGTAGAGCAAGATGGCGCGCATACCATAGTATGAGAAACGCTCCCACATTTCAGTCATGAACAGCGTTGACAGTCCTACAGGTTGACCGAAAAATGTCTTTCCTTTGTCTTCCATAAAATCCTCCGATTGATTTTTGATGCGTTGTTATTGGCTTAACAACGTTACAAACATATTTATTAAAAATACCCTTCTATTTTACGCTAAAAAGGTGTAAAATACAAATTATTTACCCAATTTAGTATCAAAATAATATCATAATTAAGCGAGCTGACCGACATTTTTAAATGATGTCGGGGCAAAATAGGGCGAATTAGTGGTCAGACCGTGTATTTATCTGTACAATAGAGGGTGAACGAATTTAAGTTAAAGGAATGACGTGCCGTTGGCACGTCCAAAAGTATGGCAAAAGAAAAGTTTGACGCAGGGGAATTTATATCCTCACTATTCCACTATGCACATGATTTCAATTATAATCATATTGTTTTTGAGGTTAATCGGTATAAAGTATCGGTTAATCTGACGCGTAGATCTGCAACCTACGGAAATGCTGATATGTTTTATGTGTCAGCAGAGACAAAGTTGTTTGCACCCGTGATGTCTGCGATTAATGGTGCTATTGAAGTGGCAGAATTAGCTAGTAAGCAACAAGCCGTAGTAGCGACACCAGCGTTAGAACGTCAAGAACAAGTTTTCCAGTTCCGCTTACGTGAATTTGGTCATGGGAAGTATAGTTTGGATCTTAGTATCTAACAATATTTTAGAAGGGGGGGCGTGCGCTATCACGCACGCTAATAAAATATGAAACAAGGTAAGTCAGCACAGATTAAAAATTTGAAGCACCGGCAACAGCAACAGAAATTTATGAATAAGCATAAGATGCCGGAGTTCAACTATAATGAATTCGCTGGATTTTTGAGAGCGCGTTACTATTTAACGCACCGACAAAAGTATAGCCCTGAAACGTTTGAAGTGGCCTCATTTTTCTTAGATGATGTCATTGCAATGATGGTTAACCATAACTTTACAAGTTTCACGAGCAATGAACGGGCCGTCGTTAAGTTAAATGAAGTCATGCAAGCTGCATTGGTCAATAGTGATGATCGTGATTGGCGTTACTTTGTCATGCTTGTGCCGGTACTCTATGACATGCAACAATTCTTGGTAAAAGAGGGCAGCGTGAACGAACGCTTTGTGGCGCAAGCACCAAAGTTCGACATTAACTTCTGGCGCATGATTATGCGAACAGTCATGGCGATTAACTTCTTCAAGTGGCAAGGTAAAGATGTTGCTGAGTTGATGAAGACATCTTCTGCAATCGATGATTTGCAATTTAAGTTCTTGCAGGTAGATGATAAGGATGATCACTTTAATCTACCAGTGATTGCTGAAACATTTAGAGGGCTATCACCAAAGATGAAACCACTAAAGGACGCTGACACAGTTGTTGCGCTTGAACCTAAGTTGACTGAAGCACAAATTCAAGCTGAGCTCGAATTTGCTGACAAGCGTTTGGCGCAATTCAAGGCGGCCTCTGTAAAAGATGTGGTTAGTGACAACGTGGTCAACATGTTGCGTGGATTCCACGAGGGATTAGCAACTGAATATCAAGCGACGCATGACTTATGGCAACCAGCGATGTTCAATGCGCTAGCAACGGATAAGTTGTTTGATTACTGGACACCGGCCTGGGATAACCTTGATGGCATTGGTGGTGAGGTGAAATCTTATCTCACTTTCTTGAGTCAAAAGCAAGATATTAGTGGCTTAAGTGCATTTGTGACAGGGACTGCTGGTATTGATCGTTACATTGATGTGGCGGCTTTGAATCATCTTCTTGGACAAATGCCAGAAGATGCTTTGGCAGAACGCGCCTTATAAAAATAAATAAAAAGGACAATCACTATTGAAATAGTGATTGTCCTTTTTATAATGTAATATGGCGAATCGTACCAGGTAAGATGGTGGTCATTTGATGAGTTTTGGGGGATTGGATTAAAATTTCTCCGTTTTGATTCTGATAAACATAGCCAGTAAAATTTGCCACTTCTTCAGAGAGTAGTGACACATTGACTTGAATCGTGACGACTTGATCTGAATTTAGTGCGACTGCCAAGCGATTAATCAAGTCATCAGCTGGGAGCTGGCACTTTAAAGGCACACGTCTTTTCGGCGTGAGTAACTTTTTAAGGCGATGCATATGATGTTGTAGTTGCGTAGCAACGGGTTGGTGTACAAGATAATTTTGCATAAACCTGCTCCTTGATCATACGATAGTCTTATCATACGAACAAATGTTCAAAAAAGCAACTATTATATTTTGGCTTTACTTTTTCTTGAACATTCGTTCGGGTATAAAGTGTTGATAAAATGCGATATTTTGTGGATAACCACCTTATTTGTCCATGGGAACAAGCATTCTGTTTGGGCGATTCTTTGACGAACCATTGAATAACAAGGGGAAAGCCGGTATAATGTTATCATTAGTACATAAAGAGGATAAATGATGACGCAGCGTGGTTTACTAATTGTGCTTTCGGGCCCTTCCGGTGTTGGTAAGGGAACGGTGCGCAAGGCTATTTTTGAAGAAGAGGGTATTGATTTTCAATATTCAATTTCAGCAACAACGCGTCAACCACGTGTTGGCGAGGTTGATGGCGAAGACTATTTTTTTGTCTCTCGTGAAGGATTTGAGCAAAAAATTGTCAATGGGGATATGCTAGAATATGCCCAATATGTGAATAACTATTACGGGACGCCTAAAAGCTTCATTGATGAAACGCTAGCGAGCGGTCGCGATGTCTTTTTGGAAATTGATGTCCAAGGTGCTTTGCAAGTGAAGTCAAAGATGCCCGAAGGTATTTACATTTTCTTAACACCACCAGATCTGACTAATTTACGCGAACGGTTGGTTGGTCGTGGCACTGATTCTCAAGAAGTTATTGAGAAACGTGTTGCTGCCGCCCGTGATGAGTTGAAGCAAATGATCAACTACGACTATGCCGTTGAAAATGATCAAGTGATTCACGCTGTTGACCGAATCAAAGCGATTATTACCGCAGAACGATTGCGTGTTGCGCGCGTTTTTGAAAAGACATTATAAGGAGAATTACCATGTTACTTTATCCATCCGTTGATAAGTTGCTTGAAAAAGTTGACTCACGTTACAAGTTGATTGCACTTGGGGCCAAGCGCGCCCGTGAATTGGATGCTGGCTTGCCTGCAACCCGAGAAAAGTTCAACTCAAATAAGTCAGTTGGTCAAGCACTTGAAGAAATTGAAAACGGTGATGTGATCATCGATCCTGATTTAGAAGATCAAGTTTAATATCGATCACGCATCAGATATGAAACACCCAAAACAGGACTTAATAGGTGGCCGGTGTTTTTCAATTAAAATCAAGCATAATCGAGAGAGGTTCAATCATGACAGACTATCCACAACAAGATGCAGCTAACTACGTAGGTCCAGTTGCAACGTTTAAGACAAATCAAGGTGACATTAAGGTGAAGTTGTTTGCGGACATTGCACCAAAAACAGTTGAAAACTTTACAACACACGCAAAGAACGGTTACTACGATAATGGGATTTTCCATCGTGTTATTCGCGACTTTATGATTCAAGGTGGTGACCCTGAAGGTACTGGTATGGGTGGTGAAAGTATTTGGGGCGGTAGCTTTGAAGACGAATTTTCTGACAAGTTGTTGAATGTGCAGGGCGCATTGTCAATGGCAAATGCGGGTCCAAACACAAATGGCTCACAGTTCTTCATTGTACAAGCTGATGAAACACCATGGTTAAACGGTAAGCACACTGTTTTCGGTCAAGTCATCGAAGGTATGGATGTTGTTGATAAGATTGCCGGCGTAGCTGTCGATATGTATGATAAGCCACGTGAAGACGTTGAAATTGAAACGATTGAAATTGCAGACTAAGCGTCTGCTTTTTTTGTTATAATGGTAATGAGGATTTAAATTATGACTTATCATATTGGACAAAAGTTGAAAGGGCGTATTACAGGCATACAACCTTACGGTGCATTTGTCATGCTAGATGACCATACCCAAGGTTTGATTCATATTTCTGAATGCCGATCAGGGGTTGTACACGACTTGAATCACGAGTTACAGATTGGCGAAGAAGTTGTGGTGACTGTTTTAGATATTGAACAATACACCAATAAAATCAGTCTGTCTTTACGGCAAGATAACTTGACGCCAACCACGACGTTGCCCAAAAACATTAGCCTACGGAAACACTTTTGGACGAACAATCATCTGAACTATGGGTTTGCACCGATTGCAGCGCATCGAGATGAATGGATCGCGGAAGCTTTGGCGCGTATTGATCAGTAAAGGAGAAGTTATGTCACTTATTGCAGCGACTGCGATTGCTTTTGAAAATGATTTACCCTATTTCCTTGTGGAAAGAACAGGGGATGATTACCAGTTTTTCACAGCTAAAATTCATCGTCACCATCAAGAAACATCTTTAGGTGTTGTGTTACGCGAATTGAAAAAGTTAGGACTAGAGAATTTTGACCAATGGCGTCTCGGTGAATTAACGAGTGTTCAAGCTGGTGATCAATTATTGTCACTCTATTCATTTGAAGTCGATGATATGGCAGCTGTTACAGATGCTTTGGCTAATCAGTTAGAATTTGTGCCGGCAAACAAGTTGCACGGGTTGCTAGAAACCCTACAAACAACGTCATTTGTTAGCTTTGAAGAATAATTTGAAAACTTTTTTGAAAAAAGTGTTGACTTTTTTGGAGAAGCGCGTATAATTTTAATAGTTGTCTGATACGCAAACAACAACTTCTGAAAATGATTTTTAAAAAGATTTGAAAGAAGTAGTTGACAAGCGAGACGCAACGTAGTAGAATAATAAAGTTGTCTTAGCGGTGCGAAAGCGCAGCGGGGGCGATTACGAAAAAACATTTTGAAAAAAGGTGTTGACAAGTAATCAACCACGTGATAAGATAATATAGTTGTCTCAGCGACAACAAGTAGCACATTGAAAACTGAACAAAACTTTGAACAAACGAATCTGTTACTAGTTATTAGCAGTAATAACTGAAACAAATTTGCGAAGTCAATTCGTAACAAACAATAAACGGATAGTCGTTATAGAGATATAGCAATTAGTCAGTTTAATCGAAGAGTACATCTTCAAACGATGAATTTAATTCATTTAAATTGAGAGTTTGATCCTGGCTCAGGATGAACGCTGGCGGCGTGCCTAATACATGCAAGTCGAACGCGCAGCGAAAGGTGCTTGCACCTTTCAAGCGAGTGGCGAACGGGTGAGTAACACGTGGATAACCTGCCTCAAGGCTGGGGATAACATTTGGAAACAGATGCTAATACCGAATAAAACTTAGTATCGCATGATACAAAGTTGAAAGGCGCTACGGCGTCACCTAGAGATGGGTCCGCGGTGCATTAGTTAGTTGGTGGGGTAAAGGCCTACCAAGACAATGATGCATAGCCGAGTTGAGAGACTGATCGGCCACATTGGGACTGAGACACGGCCCAAACTCCTACGGGAGGCTGCAGTAGGGAATCTTCCACAATGGGCGAAAGCCTGATGGAGCAACGCCGCGTGTGTGATGAAGGCTTTAGGGTCGTAAAGCACTGTTGTATGGGAAGAAATGCTAGAATAGGGAATGATTTTAGTTCGACGGTACCATACCAGAAAGGGACGGCTAAATACGTGCCAGCAGCCGCGGTAATACGTATGTCCCGAGCGTTATCCGGATTTATTGGCGTAAAGCGAGCGCAGACGGTTGATTAAGTCTGATGTGAAAGCCCGGAGCTCAACTCCGGAATGGCATTGGAAACTGGTTAACTTGAGTGTTGTAGAGGTAAGTGGAACTCCATGTGTAGCGGTGGAATGCGTAGATATATGGAAGAACACCAGTGGCGAAGGCGGCTTACTGGACAACAACTGACGTTGAGGCTCGAAAGTGTGGGTAGCAAACAGGATTAGATACCCTGGTAGTCCACACCGTAAACGATGAATACTAGGTGTTAGGAGGTTTCCGCCTCTTAGTGCCGAAGCTAACGCATTAAGTATTCCGCCTGGGAGTACGACCGCAAGGTTGAAACTCAAAGGAATTGACGGGACCCGCACAAGCGGTGGAGCATGTGGTTTAA
>NZ_CP042421.1 GCF_007954625.1 Leuconostoc lactis
GGACAAATGGTAGAACGTATGACTCAAGTTATGCGTTTTTATTTTGTCGTTTTGATGAGATAACAGATGAGGTTGATCAGGCGCAAACATATTTAATTCAAGCGGACAAATTACCGCCAAAGCTAGAGATGTTAGATATTGTTGTGCCTGAAAAAGTTTATCAGGAGGGAGGTGGCGATTGGGTGATGTCATTTAAACCTGTTGATAATAACCAACGTATTGAACGATTGGAATATTGGAAAGACATTGCCGAACGGTTAAGGTATGTCAGAGAATTACACTAATTTAAGTTTTGAACAGATGTCAGGACACGATTTAATAGCATTTCGTGAGCATTATAATTTATCCCGACTTCAAATGGCTTCATTTTTGATGATTTCAAAGCGTACTTATGGACGTATGGAAATGAGTGAAGATAACTTGATGACAGTTTTAAATGCTGATCAACGATATGTTTTGAAAACCTATGTCGGTAGTCAAGGTTTGTCACTTTGGTTGGATTATCTTGGTATGTCATTTAAAATGCGCACACCGGAAATGCTAATTAAGCTATTTTTTGATAATCGCCTTGACCTATTTGTTAAGCGTGACAGTGGACGATACGGTTACAATGTTGCTTATTCATTTGGTGGCTTATCTTACATTACGATTTATGGTAAACGTGATAGCCCTGAAAGTTTTATCGACTTTTCGGGTAGTGGTATTCGCTTAATGGAAACGTTGTTGATAGGGCAGGGGCTGGTTTGGTCTCACTTTATCAATATTGCCCTGTTAAATGGTGGTAAGGCAACACGTATGGATTTTGCGTTTAATGATATGTCACGTATGTTTGAAATTCCAGAATTATATCAAAAGCTCATGGCAGATGAGTATACGCAGAAATTTAAGAGTGATCCACAATATTATGCGGACGGTAAAAATGGTGGTTCAACGATTTATTTTGGTTCACGTTCATCAGAAGTCTTTTTTAGATTTTATGAAAAGGATAAAGAGCAAGCCAAAAAACACTTTGTTGAGCCAGAAGCCATTCCTGTTAAAAACCGTTATGAAGTTGAGTTGAAACAAAAACGTGCGCAGACTATGGCGGAGCATGTAGCCAATGGTCAAGATGTTGCTGGTGAGTTGTTAGCCTATTTGCGTGATTATTTACAGTTTTATAATCAGCCCGTGGTTGGTTTGGATAAAAAAGAAATTGCTAAATTAGATCTATGGCAACCCTGGGTAGTATTTTTAGAACAAGCCAGTATCGTTGATTTTCAAGCAGAGCCTAAAGAGGTGTCAATGGATCGTTCATTGTCTTGGTTTATTAATCAGGTAGCACCGACTTTAAAAGGGCTGATTGAATATTATGGTCAGGAAAAAATTGATGAAATTCTTGATGATACGGAATTGAGTCAACGTCAAAAGAAATTGTTATCAGTTGCTGAAAAGGTCAACCTACCTTTTTAAAAGTTAAAAATTGGAGGACACACAGATGTCAGAACAAGGAACACAATTCAAAAAAGCACTTAGCGCTACTGCAACAGAAGTCGCTAACTTTAAGGCATTATCAAAAATTGAAGACGGTAATTTGTATGCTGCTGTGAACAAGGCTAAGGAAATCATGGAAAATGATCCAAAGTGGAGTGATTTAATCGGTGATGACTTAGCGAGTTTACGTCGTAACTTGGCTGTGTTGAACAAACAATACAAGTCATTGCCAAAGGTGGCGGACAACGTCATCAATTTAGCCGAAGAAATTACGCAAAAAGTAGATCGGTTTGGGGGTATGTAAAATTTGTGTTTGATAAGTTAAAGTCAATCAAAAAGGGTTATGTCAAGTCTCGTGATAAGCCAGACCAATCATTGCCTTATGCCAAAGTCCAAAAACGGGGCAAATGGATTAGGCGTTTTGTTAAAATTGCCCTGGTGTTAGTTGGTTTGAGTGGTGCAATTGCTTTTATTAAAGCTAGTAATGTGAGCCAGACTAATCATAAGCTCATTGCTAAGATGAAAACGTATGATGACAAGCTAGAAAAGGCTAGTATGGGACAAAGTGTTTATTCACCTAGTCTTAATCGTTATGCGCAAGGTTTTTTTCAAACCTATTTCACGCAGTCAGATAATGATGATGATAAGCAAAAACGTTTGAAAGCCTTAAAAAAGTATTTTGCCACTAATATCAGTAGCACAATTTATGATAATCAGGACTCACAAAAAGAGACGTATGTGGGATCCAGATTATTAAATACGTTTACCAAAAATGATGTGAAGATTGCACAATATCAAGTTGGCTATACGGTTGGCAACGATAAAAATACAATTATTCGCGTTTTTAATTTGCCTTTTGCTCAAAAAGCAGGGCAGTACACTGTTTTGGCGTTACCTTATGCGACAACCGAACAAGATATTGTCGGACATGTTGGCAAGATTGATCAAGATGATACCAATAATGCCACGTTGGCAAGCAGTGATAAAGTTCAAGCCTTTGTCAAAGCCTTTAGTGAGAAGTATGTGAGTTCAAAAGCTAGTGATATGTCCTTAATCATGAAAGAGCCAGAGGGACTAGAGGGACAATACGCCGTTAAGAGTATTGATCAAGTCAACGTTTCAGGTTCTAAGGACAACATGAACATTAAATACTTATTGACACTAACCGATACAGAAACAAAGCTTGAACATTCAGAACAGATTACCTTGACCGTTTCGCCAAAGGGATCAACTTATTATGTGGTTAAGATGATCCATACACAAGGCGGTCTATTAAATTAAGAGGAGGTTATGATGGAAGCAATCATCACAAATTTTATGTTTCAAATTCCCACGGGATCCATTAGCTTTACGGGTCTTCAACAAGAAGTAGCTGGTTGGGTGTCAGCGTTTATTGCAATGGGTATTATGTATCTAGTTGTCAGACACTTTATTAAAGGCTCAATTGGTCAAATAGTGGTTAGTCTTGCTGTTGGTGGTTTGGTCTACTTCGTTGTTAAAAGTCCAGATACTGTCCTTAATTCTATTGGTGGTATCTTTAAAAATATATTTGGTTAATATGGCAGAAGTTTATAACTATCAAAAGGCGTTGAAACAAGATATTGTCATTCGCAAAATTTCAGATGAATATAGCTTACCTGTTGGGATCAGTTTGAAACCAGCAATTATATTTTTTGCTTCAGTCGTTGTTATTTATCTTATTTTTCACGTGCCATTGCAAGCTTTTTATCATGCTAACTCTGACTTAGGTAAATTAGTTTATGTGGGCGCATATATTGCCATGCCTGTTGGGATTGTCTCTTTATCAAACAGAGTTAAGCCTGACGGCTTAGGATTAGTGCAGTATGCTATTTCAATTGCGACATTTGGTATTAAAAGAATACTTAATCGAACGGTTTATTATCATGATCGTGTTTTGCCGACTGGTTATTTTGAAGAGAGTCACATGGCAGATACACCAATTATCGTTGAAAAATCTAAAAGTCATGACTGACGTTAAAAATCAGAAAGGATAAGCGCAAAAATTGGCGCTTTTTATTTACAAAAAATTATGGAAAATTCAAAAACATACAAGTTGTACAAATCAGGTAAGTTGTGGGTAATCGGAGCTGTTGCAGTAGCTGGAGTAGCTGTGAGTGCTAATACCACACAAGTCAATGCTGACGAAGTTTCAAACACGGACGCACAAGCCATGAAAACGACTGATACAGTACAAGATGATAAGCAAGCGCAATTAACTGCTTCATCAACTGATCAGACTAAAACTGATGATACGGCTAAGGCTGATAACGTTTCATTAACGGCTGAAAAAAGCACTGTACCAACAACTGATACTAGTACAGCACAATCAATACAAGCCACTTCTACTGTATTGCCACAAGTAAAAGCAGTCGCCTTAACGTCTAGTGTTGATCCAGTGGCAAGTGCGACATCATCAAGTGATGATTTTGGCGATAATGATGATAGTAATTTGCCAGGTGGCGACACAGGTTCAAGCTCATCATCAGATAATGGTGGATCGAGTTCATCAGATGATAATAGTGGTACTGATACGCCAACACCAACACCAGGTGATGATGACGATAATGGTTCAACATTGCCAGATGATAATGGTGGAACGAGTTCATCATCAGACAATGGTGGATCGAGTTCATCAAGTGATAATGGGGGTTCATCATCAGGTAACGTTGGATCAAGTTCATCATCAGACAATGGAGGTTCAAATTCATCAAGTGATCAAGGTGGCTCATCATCAAATAATGGTGGGACAGATAATTCAAACGCTGGTGGATCGAGTTCATCAAGCGATAACAACACAGTACCTTTGACACCGACAACACCTGATAAGAATGATAATGGTGAAACTAAGCATGTGAAACCAGTTGAAGTCACACCCGATAGCTCTGGTAATGTTGTTTCAGTCCCAAAACAAGTCGCTAGTGTGCCTAGTGTTGCCCGAGCTGTTGAATCCTATAATCAAGCGTTAACAGCTAATGATAAGGACGCTAACAATGACAAGGTTGTTGACGCTAAGCAAAAGCTAGATGACGCTGTTGCCAAAGCCTTACCAGAAACACATGCAACACAAGCAAAATCATCAATTGGCATTTTAAGTGCTGTTTCAGGCATTTTGGTAATGGTAGGCGCATTGATATTCAAGCGTTTTAAAAATTGATGAGTTCGCACCTAAAGGGGGTGTTTTTTTAATGATTAAGTTTAGTGAAATTAAAATATTTGTTGGCGCTGTGAATGTACCGTCTCTTGGTCAATGGTTTACCTTGCCTGTGTCACCTAGTCGGGTAACACAAGTTTTAACCGAAAAGGGCGCGATCGGAGCGGGAACTAGTAACGAAGAAATCATGATCAGTGATTATGAAGCACCATTTAAAATAGATCCTTATGAGTCGATTGTTAAGCTAAATAACATGGTTGAGAGTGCCAAAAGAGCGGTTGAAAATGGTGTTGATGAGCAAACTTTAGCTGATTTATATGATCAAGGGTTAGTTTTACTTGATAATCAGATTGACAGCCAAGTTGAAAATTTAACAATTATCAAAGCAGAAGATGAAGATGACTTAGCCAACGAAGTGATCTCAAGGCGTGGTGGTGTTGGTCAGCTATCGAATGAGGACATCAATTATTATTTTGATTTCAAAAAATACGGACATGATCTGATTTTGGGTGGTGATTTCACGAAGCTACCTCATGGCGATTATGTAGAGTTGTAGTGTTAGTTGCAGAATTTAAAGCGATTTATAATGCTTATCTCTATGATCTTAATGTCACTGATATTAAGTGGACGTATCTCAAAACTACCCTTGAATTGCGCTATTTCGATGAGAATGGCTTAATTCAAATCAGGTGGCGCATTAAGAATGGTTTTGTGTTGGAAGATACAAAAAAAGTGATTGTTTATTAGTAATCATCTACAAAGCCTAGACTTTGTAGGTACATAACAAATAAAAAATAAGGAGACATCAATGAAACTAGCAGTACCATTTAAAGCCGTTAAAGATAATATTTTATTAACCCAGGACAATGAAGCCTGGGCATATTTCAACATTGAAGCACTAAGTATTTCAGATAATGATGATGAGGGCATTGCGAAACGACAAACACAATTGAGTCTGTTATTTGATCGGCTCGCTGATTTTGAAGATTTTGAATTACGTCTTTATAATCGTGATTTGGATTTGGTCAATCGTTATAAAGAATTGCAACCCTCTTTAGCAACCGATATGGGTGAGACACCTGTTCAAATGATTGTAGATGAAATTAGTGCAATCACTGCTACTGGTGTGTCACAGACAATTGAACGTTTTGTTTTGGGTATCAAATTACATAATCAAAATTCTGGTAAAGTGATTAAACAAGCCACTAATGCTATGAATAACTTTGTAGATGAGTTGGCTGGTTGGTTTAATTATGAAAAGCCATTTGACGAAAAACTGTTTGATGATTTTAGAGCTAGTGAAAAACAGGCTTATGAAAAAGTTGGCTATTTGGATCATACCAGGCGTTTGACCACTGATGAATTAGTTCATTTAATGCGTAATAACTTTATCCAGGGACAGCTCCATGATTTTAGAAAAGTCGGACAAGAACGTGATATTTTCAAATTAAGTGATACTGTGATTGATGACGGGGCAGTGAGTGGCTACGTTAAATTGGTTAATGATGATAATGTGCGTTATGTTGCCAAATTAGTGTTATCGACAACGCCAGAAAACATCACTGGTTTTCATTTATTTCGTTTGGTACAAAATATGAGTTATCCAATCGACATCAATTTGAAAGCCCATTATTATAAGTCAGAGGGTATTTATGGCTTAGCAACTCGTGCTAGTCAATCGCTAAAGACTGCTAGTAATAATGTTGAAGAACGCTATCAGGCAGAGGGATTTTCTTCTAGTAAAGATGATAAAACGATTGAAATTGCGGAAGTGCTAAACGATCATATTTCAGAAAAGAAAAACTTCTTTTCCACCTTAGTCACGTTTACGGTATCAGCGGAAGATATTGAAACCCTACATGATCGTGTTGCTAATTTAATAGAATCATTTAGGAGTATTGACGTGAATATTGTGAAACCAATCGGTGAACAAAAACGTCTTTTCTATTACGATTTAATGGGTTCTGATGTGTCCCAAAACCGCTATTGGGTGCAATTATTGACCAGTGAGGGCATAGGTGAGTTGTTGTTTGCCGTCAATCAACAAGTTGGTAGTAACATTGGCTTTTATATTGGACGTGGTGCGCCAAAAACAGTTGCCAATAGTACCCAGGACGCATTAGACAGTTCAAAGCGCTTGGTCTTTTTTAATCCGTTGATTACCAACGAAATTTTAGACGGATCCACCAGCACCACCAGCCCTAATATTATGATTACGGGTAAAACAGGTAGAGGAAAGTCTTACCTCACTAAAATCATTTTGAAAATCATTCAACTTTCAAATGCTAAAGCAATCTATTTTGATCCTAAGCAGGAAATGCGTAAATGGTATTCAGCGGTATTAAACGATCAGACTTTTAAGGTAGATTATCCAGATGAATATACATTATTGAATAATGTGCGTTTTGTGACGCTTGATGTTTCTGATAAAACAAATTATGGTGTTTTGGATCCCTTTATTGTGATTGATGTGCGGCATACAATGGGACAAACACAGTCAGGTGAAGAAAGCTTAAAGGCTACGGTACAAGAAATTTTTAAACAAATTTATCGTGATTATGGTTCCTTAATTGCCGAAACAGAATTAGATCTTGCCATTAATAAAATTATTCAAAAGCGACAATCTGGTGAAACGGTTGGTATGTTAGATGTCATTGAAGAATTAGCCCAAAATGAAGATGAAGACGTGAAACATTTAGCTAAGTTTTTATCAGGTAAGGTTACTCGTAGCTCATTATCTCTAGTCTTTTCACATGGTGAAAGTGAGGGCTTGAAGTTAAACAATCGGATTACCATTCTTGAAACAGCCGGATTGACATTGCCACAACATGACAAAGCCAAACAGGATTACACCGAATTTGAGGTAGCAAGTATGATTGTGATGACGGTGTTAGGGGTCTTTAGTCGGACGTTTGCGACACGGGATTATGATGAAAAAACGGTTGAAATATTTGATGAAGCATGGACGTTTACAACGTCTGATATTGGTAGTCGTATTTTTAATGAAATGGCACGTATTGGACGTTCTGCCAATAACTTGTTAATTCCCGTGACACAATCAGTTCATGATGTTAAAAGTGATAATTTTGGTGTTTTATTTGCCTTTGATGAGGATAAGGAACAGCCAGATATTTTACAACATATTGGTTTGCCAGTTAATGATGACAACATCAAAGAATTAGGTAATATGGTCATGGGACAGTGTTTCATGAAAGATATTTATGGACGAGTTGAAAAAATAACGGTTGATGAGCCATTGGTTGCTATGCAACGTGCCTATCAGACGGTTAAAGCTGGTGACACGGCACAAGCCGAAAAAGCTTATCGCTAATATGTTAAAATAGAACAGTCGATAGTTAAGTTAAGTGGTGGCTATTCTTTCAACAGAAAAGAGGTGGTGCTTATGGTGTAAAACCTATAAACACGAACTCTAGGAAAGGAAAAGCCTGGTGTCTGTTTCAGACGCTTTACAGCTCATGTTTATGTTTGGCACTTTTATAGTTGCCTTACTAGCATTGGTTGTTGAGTTGATTAAAAGTCAACAAAAAAAGTAACCACTCAACTTTTGACCGAGTTGTGATTACTTAAAAAGTAAATATAACGAATAGTCACTGCTTAGCAGGCTATTGATGTTAAAGGGAGTAGTTCGAGCTACTTCCTTTTTCTATACACAATTATAACATGATGATTGAAATGATGAAAGGAAAACACATGCAAATCAAATTTTGTCGGAAGCTGATTATTTTGGCTTCTTTTTTGCTTGTTTTAGGCTTTGTACAAACGCAAGTGTCCGCAGATGATAGCAGTAGTTCAAGTAGTACGTTAGTTAATCAAGATACGCTTAATGCAATTGATGACGCTTCAAAACAAGCTGATAAAGCGGTAGATGAGGTTACCAGTGACGCAGAAAAGAAATCAGGCGATACTAGTACCACTGATACCTCATTTAAAGCCAGTGACGCACAAAACATCAACAAGCTTAATGACTCACTATTTTCATGGCAACCCTATTCAGAAAAAATTGGTGTGACTGATTTAGCCAATAATACGGGAATGGGCTTAGCTAAGTTCTTTTGGTATTTGAATACCTTGATTTATCAAATCAATGATGAGTTATTAAGTGCCTTATCAAATGACGGTAATTTATCAAAAGCCTTTACACAAGCCCAGAACGCTGTTTCAGGTAAAGTAAAATCTATTTTTGATCAAGGTAAGTTGTTGTTTGGTGGATTAGCTATTATTGTCTTAGCAATTACGGGGTTCATGCACTTTGCTAGTGGGCGTACGTCATCAGCGGTTCGAATGGTGGTTAATTTTGTTGGTATTTTATTAGTCGCAACGCTTTGGTATGGCAATGGTAATGAGTTATTTAATCAAATCAATGAAGCCAGTGATGCCGGACAGGCGCAAGTCTTAAAAGTCATTGGTAATAGTAATGATAATGTTAAGCCAGGTGACACGTTAAGAGTGGGGTATTTTGAGCGATCCATTGAACGTCCTTATTTCTTGATGAATTATGGTAAGGCAAATGCTGATGGTGTTATTAAAAAAGGTCAAAATCCTTATCAGTTTATTTCAACTAATGAAAAAAGAGATGATGATAAGGTTCAGACACAGGTAACAAAATTAAAACAAGTTTTCCCTACATTAGGTAAAAATAATTCCTTTAATAAAGCGGGTATGAGCTTAGTTGCAATAGTGGTATCAATTGTTAATGCTATTCCTTATGACGCAGTAGCTTTGTTTAATATCTTTGTTATGGTCATTGAATTGGCTTTGTATCTCTTGTCTCCATTTGTTTTGGTTATGGCGCTATTTCCACAATTTGCCCGTAACGGCTATAAAATTGTTGGCGCAACGATTATGTGGGGCATTGCTAAAATTGGGGCGGGTTTCTTAATTGTTTTGGTCGGGGCTTTACAGACGTTCACTGATAGTTTTATCCCAGCAACTAATTTCGGCTCATACGCAGTTAACGCATTCCTATTCTTTTTCTTAGTCTTTATCGTCTATAAGTATCGTGGTAAGCTATTTGAATTTGTTGGGGTTAGTTACTCAAGAATTGAGGGACAAATGCCACAAGCCATGCGCTTATCTAATCTACGTGAAAAGGGGCAGAGTATTAAGCAGTCTAGTGTTGGTCAAAAAATTAGTCAAATGGGACCAATGCAACGTATGTCACAAAGGCGTGATGTACGTGATGAGATGAAAACCAAACAGGCAGAGGAAAAACGACAACAAAATCTTTCTCGTGTTCGTGATCAGTTGTTAGGCAAAGAGCAGGCAAAAACACAAAAATTGTCAGATAAAAATAAGAAACCATTGACGGTTGATGAATTTAAAAAGCCAATGGATTCTAAAAAGTCTGATGATCCAAAACAGGCAGCGGTTGAAAAAGACGGTGTTCATTTACCAAAATCAAACTTTGAAGCTAAACAACCTAATAGTCGGGTCAATAATCAAAAAAGTAAGGATAATGGTTCAGATAGTCAACAGGAAGTGGCTAAAAAGCGTGAAGCGATTAAGCGTCAATTATATGGTGATCAAGCGACACAGTCACAACCTAAGACACTTAATAAGGTGCCTGATAATCATAATAACTTTGAGCAATCAAAGACACCAAAACGTCAAGAAATTGCTAATGATCAGAAAAAAACAGTTAATCGTGACAAAATTGCTCGTGAATTATTAGCCGAACGTGATAAGCAAAAGGCACAAAAACAAAAGTTACGTGATGAAAAAGGCAGTCAGTTAAAAAATAAATTTGGAAAGGATAACTCGTGAAAAAAATGTTTATAATAATCGCTACAATCGTTGTGGCAGTAGTAACTACGGCGTTTTTACGGTATAATAATAAGTATCATGATACACCAAATGATCAATTGAAAACGGTGTTTCATCAAACCCTGGGTAAGCATAAAACCGTGATAGTTTTTCATAAAAAGGGGTGTTCAACCTGTGAGAAGTTGACGGGTGATGTCAATAAATTACAAAAAATGCGTGATCAAAATAATCAGGCAACCATTGTCGTTGATTACATGAATTTAGTGACACGACAATATTTTGAACAGTATCATGTTCAAATGGCACCAACTGTCTTAGTGGTACAAAAAGGGGCAGTCATCAAACGTATTGTGAAGCCAACACATGAACAAATGGCACAAATTGCGAGAGAATAAATCAATTGATTGGAGAGTTATGAATAAAAAATCAGCGTTGACATTGGGGTCTATTGGTGGCGTGTTAGTCATTTTGATTATCATTATTGCCTTTATAATGACGGGACAACATAAAACTAGCTCACAATCTGCCAGTTCAAAATTGCCAAAAATCAATCAAGCTAAAGTGATGAAGCGTGTTGATTATGAAATATTTTCAATGAATAATGATGGTCGTTATACAGAAAATGTTGATAATGAAGATAATACTACTTTTATAGACGGTGAAAAATTTGGTAATAGGCAAGCGTCTGTAACAGATATGGTTTATTCTAGTGCTCTTAAAATGGACATTCCTAGTGACGGAGCAGGAAGTTATAGCACTTTTTTCAAGGAGCATGAAATAGAAAACTTAACTACAAAGTGGGAAAAAGACGGCAATTCATTTGTTGCGAAAGGCTACTTTGTTGTCAAAGATACGGGTAAAAAATATCCATTTGCTTTTGAGTTCAACGCTGATTATATGATCCTACAAGAGTGGTATGGAAAGGATATTAAAATTTAAAAATGACAAACACTAGAATAAAGGTGTTAAGTGCTATTGGGTTCTTCCTGATTAGCGCTTTTTTTTATACACAATTTCAAAAATCACAAATCAAACAAGCGACTGCCACCGTTGCTAAATTATCAACGACACAAACGTTGATTAACAATAGTGGCACAATCACAAAAGTGATTGCTAATGATAATCAATTGCCAGACAATAGCCAACAAAAAGCCACTGTTAATGCTTTGTTTAATGCAGGTTATGTATCAGATAAACAAGTGTTATCAAAGGTGGCAAATGATAAAGTCAGAAAGTTTGTTAAACAATTTCTAGGGCAATTAGAAAGTGATCCAGCACAAGCAAAAAAATGGCATGTATCGGATAATCAATTGCAATTTAGCCAACAAAAAGACGGCCTATTATTTTTTGGTGCCTTAACGGCAACTAATGGTAGTCGGACAGTTAATTATCAATTATTGGGGCAATTGAATGCGAAAGGTAATGAGGTCATCTCATTGACTTTAGGTAATCTCACAAAGGGGGATCAATAATGACACGTAAAACAGAAATCGGTTATTATGCCCTGTTAGTAGTTATGGTGCTTGGTAGTTTGCGCTTTGGTCAATTGATGTGGCAACAACAACAAACCTTAGCACATTTGCAAAAACAAGCTAAGCAGTTAAAACATAAACAAGCCATTGCTAAAACTAGTCAGCAAAAAGTGAAGCAGGTGGTTGCTAAAAGTACCATTACGAAAGCTAGTGAGACTAGTCATCAGTTCTTCAAACTTGCTTATAATTGGTCATCTGGATCTGATTATAAAAAACGTATCACGAAAATTAAGCAAGCTAAATTAGTCTCCAGTCAAGTTTTAGCCAATGACTATTTATTCCCAGAGGTTGGTGGCACGGCTGATTACATTGATAATAATGGCTTGAAATCTAGTGTGGTGCAAGTGGCATATTATCCAAAAACAACTAATGATGATCAAACTAGTGGTGTCGTTGGTGTTGCTGTGAATGCGAAACATGACAGTGATGTTGGCAATGGTGAAACACGTTACTACTATTTCAATATTGACTATCAAACCAGTGATAATCAAATTACTAGTCTTGATTATGTTGGTCGATTAGCTGTTAATCAAAGCACTGATTTTAATACTTTTAATCCTTATGAGTAATCATTAAGGATTTTTTGTTAGTCAAAATTCAGAAAGGAGATCATGTGAAAAATAAAGTTAAACAAGCAGTCGTGATGAAAATTGCCTTGTATTGTGCGCCACTACTTGTCGTTTTAATACCAGTGCTTTTAATCATTGCGCTAACAATTAACAATCCTAGTGTTGTCTGTCAGACTGATACAACTACGACGACAACAAGTTCAGATAGTGGTTCCAGTAATGGATCCTTAACTGATAAAAATGCAGATATTGGTAAAAGAGTTAGCTATATTATTGATCGTTTTAAAAAAGCTGGTTATTCAGGGGACAATATTTCAGCAATCATTGCCATTGGTTGGCGTGAAAGTAATTTAAACCCTAAAGCGGCTAATCCTGCTGGCTTTGTTAAAGGTATCTGGCAGTGGGGCGCTGGTGGTATCAACGGTAATCGCTATCAAAATACGGCAGATACAGTTGAAGCCCAGGTCGATTTAGCCTTTAAAGAATTGGCAAGTAGCCATACCGTTGCTAGATTGGGATTAGCAAATGCTAAAGATATTGATAGTTCAGCTTTAGCTTGGGACACAGGTTTTGAGGGTGTTGGGGCAAGTGATCCACAGCGTAAAGTGTCCGAAGTTAAGGCTTGGGCAGAGTCAATTAAAAAAACGTATGATCTTAATTTTGAAGGATCATTAAGCAGTGGCAATAATGCAGTTAGTGATAGTAATAAATCAGCGAATAATAGCGCAGACAGTGATAGCAATAATCAAAGTGCTTATTGTAATACTGATGATAGTGGTTCGGCTGACGGTACAGGCAAAATTAAAGAGAGTGGGCTATCATTTTGGGACAAAAACAGCATTCCAGATGACATTAAACCCTACGTGCATAATATTACGTCCAAAAAACTAGACTGGCGTTTAACGACACCAGACGCTTACAATCAGTGTGCTGGTTTTTCACAAGTCTATATGAATGCGATTTGGTCACCCAACCTTACTTTTAGAGGCAATGGTAATGTGACGGCAGAAGCAGTAGCAAAAGTGACTGGTGTTAAGGTTACAACGACACCAAAAGCTGGGGCAGTATTTTCTTCTGATCGTCCTAATCATACAGGCGTGGTGTTACATATTTTGGCAAATGGTGACTTAATTATTGCTAATCAAAATGCCGTCAAATCAGGACAAAATGCAGGCACTAGTAAGGATTATGAAATTACGTTAGTGCCTAAGAAATCGTATGCTAAGGACAGTCAAGCCGTTGGTTATGGTGACATGACTTTTGCTTATCCTGGTGACAATTCAAAGTATAAATTACATTGGTAAAGAAAGGAAATAGCGTATGACAGCAGTACAAGTGGGATCAGATATTAGCATTTTGCCAGATAGTACCTATCATTTGGCGAAAGAAATATTTATAATCGTTAAAAATGATTATCTACATTTATATACGGCTTATCAGAGTTCAAACAAGTTAAGTAGCAAGGCTATGCAGTCAGTTTATATTGAATTGGCACATTTCTATCAACGGTATGACGATAAAATGACACCTTATTTAGTGCAAGATTTATATGAGCAAATTAAGCAGGTAGAACGTTTAGTAGCATTATTAACAACGTGTGACCAGGCATTAGAAAATTTAGATCAGACCATTAGTTTAATTGAACATCAATATGAAGATGAAGCTGTCATCAATGACGCTATGAAAACTATTCGTAAACAGTATCAGGCATTGCTAGAAAAAGTTGGCTTAGACGGCAGTGTTATTGATCATGTTAATCAAGCAATAGATCATATTCATGGTCAATATCGTAAATTACAGGTTCAAAACAAAGCGTTATTTTTTGCACAATTGGAAAATATTCACGATCAAACAATTAAGTATATTCGACACTATATTGAGATTGAGTTTATTCAAAAACGGATTGATTATGGATTTGATCAGTTTAATACATTTTTGCGATTAGTCGTTGATAATGCCGTTTATCGTAAACAAGTTCATAATTAAATGAATTAACATATCATAACAATACATACCAATATCTAACAAAAAGTGGTATAATGGTATTAAATAAAGTAAGAGAGGTATTGGTTATGAAAGCTATTCAAGTATCTGCACGGGTTGATCAAAGCATAAAAGAGTCTGCTCAAAAAGTATTTGAACGTCAAGGGTTAGATATGGCGACGGCCATTAAAATGTTTATCACTAAGACAGCTTACGAACAGCAAATACCTTTGTCAGTTCAAGAGTCTAATAAACATGCCTATCCTGATGACTGGTTTAGTGAGCAACGTATTGCCAATCGTGATGAAATTACGCGTTTAGCATTCGAAAAATCACCAATTCAGGATTTAGATTTATCTAAGAAAGAAGACCGTGAGGAATTTATGCAATGAGTAGTGATATTCGTGAGCATAGTATCATGATCGCTGATTTAGCTTATGATGAAGGGCGTGAAGCAGGATCTAAGGTACGTCCAGCATTTGTTGTGAAATATGATAATCAAAAGATTACGTATTATAAAATCACGAGTCAATTTAATAATAAGTCTGATTATTTTCAAAATAAGTATTTTGAAATTAAAGATTGGGCGTATGCTGGATTAAAAAAACCGTCCTGGATTGATACATTTAAGATACGTCGAGTAGATGAGCAGTATGTTGTGATTAAATTTGTTGGTTATTTGTCAGCAAATGATGAAGCCAGGTTCGTAGAATTTTTATCTAATTTAAATTAATAAACAGGGTTAGTAATTACAGTATTGTGGTTGCTAACCTTTTTTTATTTGCTTCAAGGAACAAGTGTTCGCATAATGTTAATTACAAATACTAATTAATAGGAGAATTTGATTATGGTAAAAGAAATAGAACCAGAGTTTAGTGCCCTGGTCACTAATTATTTTCAGCATGATTATAGGGAACGTGGTATAAAAAAGTGGCGTGGTTTTTTTCTAAGTGATCACACTTCTGCGTTTAATCGTGAAGCTGTGAAACATCAGGAAAACGAAAAGCAGTTACCACAAATGAGCTTAGATGAAATTAAACGTGTTGCCTTACATGCTGGTGCCAATTATCATTTTGTGTCTGTACAGCTTAATGAAATGAACTATAATTATGAGATCAAATTAATCATTGGGTTAATGCCAGACCAATGAAAACGCTCAACTGGCAATCACCGCGAAAAGTCTTTCAGCAACATGTGGTGTTCGGATGATTCTTGCAATCTTCCATAATTAATACCATTCAAGTTATTATTCGTTTTATAGTCCCAGCCAAAAACATTATTGAAAAACTGCTGTGTTTCTTCAGTATTAGAAGAACCTATTTCAAACCATGCTACTTTATTAAATTGATTTTCATTCATTTTTTGAGTCCTCCTTTAATTAATAACTATAATTGTGGGTGAAAGTGATCAATAATTAAATACATAATATTAGGTTTTTTATGAAGAAAACCTTACTTTATAAGTTCTTTATATAAATATTAGTGGGTATAATAAAGAGGAGGGAATAAAATGGTAGATGATATTGATATTAAAATATTACGTCTTTTGAAATACAACTCTAAAATAGTTGTCAGGCATTTGGCAAGAAAAATACACTTAAGCGCTCCAGCAACTGCCGAAAGAATTAAGCGACTAAAGGAGCAAGGTGTTATTAAACGCTACACAATTACGGTAAATCCAGAAAAACTCGGGTATACTAGACCATTTTTTATTAGAATTAACACAGCATACTTACAAGAAAGACAGTATTTACATTTTATTAACAATAATCAAAAATATATTTTACATCATTACCGAACTACTGGGAATTTTAATTATATGCTTGAAGGTTCATTTAGAAATACCTATGAGTTCAATTTATTTTTAGATAAATTAGAAGTGTTTGCAAAATATGAAGTTATTGATATTCTCGATGAAAAATTCTAAAAAGGTTATGGTGCAATGATCAAATTACCATCCAACATTGAAGTACGAGGCGCAAAAGTAAATAATTTAAAAAACGTTGATATAGATATTCCACTGCATAAATTTGTGGTTATTTCGGGACGTAGCGGATCAGGAAAATCTTCCTTGGCTATGGGTGTCTTATATGCAGAAGGTATGCGACGCTATGTTAGCTCACTATCAACATATACGCGAAGACGGTTGGCTCAGGCTAAAAAAACAAATGTTTCAAGTATTAAGAACATTCCCAGCGCTATTGCGCTAAAACAACGCCCTTCAATCCCAGATGTCCGTTCTACTGTGGGTACGATGACTGAAACATTGAATCTCTTACGTTTAATATTTTCTAGAATAGGGTCACCCGTGTGTCCAAATGGACACCGTATGGAACCCACAATAGATATTGCAAGAGCTATGGACCTACCTAATGATGGTGTTAGCCATATGGGGGAGATTACTTGTCCTACTTGCCATGTCGCATTTAACGCATATTCTGCTGAAGATTTTGCTTTCAATTCATATGGCGCTTGTCCTACATGTAATGGTTCTGGGACAACCAAAAAGTTAGATATAGAAAAATTAATTTCCAACCCTAAACTAACCATCAGAGAGGGCGCGGTTGAATCATGGAAAGTACCTGGCCGTAATTTCATGCCTTATGTTGTTGAACAAGCAGGAATTAACATTGATACCCCTTACGAAAAATTGTCTGATAAAGATAAAGAATTTATCTTAAACGGTCAAGAGCAAAAATATGAAATAAATATTCCAACCAAATCTGGAAAAGTATTTCATATGGACAATGCAATATATGAAAATGCAAAAAATGCTATTATACGTACATTCGAAAGTACAGATAATCCCAAAACGTTACAGCGTTTAGAAAAATTCTACAGCACATCAACCTGTTCTACATGTCATGGATCTAGATTTAACCCAGAATTATTTACACAAGTATTAGTCGACAAGAATATTGCTGAAGTAAGTGATATGGAGCTAGCACAGCTACTAATATTTATAAAAAAAATTAAGCAATGGCTTCCAAAGGATGTTTTTACACTTGGAAATAGATTGTTAAATGAATTCAAAGAATTGATTACGCCCTTAATAGACTTAGGACTTGATTATTTAACACTATCCAGACCAGGAAGTAGCTTATCAACGGGTGAGCTACAACGTATTCAATTGAGCCGCACCTTACGAACTGAAACAACTGGTGTGCTATATGTATTGGATGAACCCTCAATCGGTTTACACCCTTCAAACGTTGATGGATTAATAAAAATAATTAGAGGATTAGTTAGACAGGGTAATTCAGTGGTAGTAGTTGATCATGACACTTCAATTATTTCTTCTGCTGATTACATCGTGGAAATCGGTCCTGAATCAGGAACCGAAGGTGGCGAAATTGTTGCTCAAGGAACGTTACCAGAAACTATTGAAAACAAAAACTCTCTTATCAGACCATTTTTAAATGGCACTGCTCAGATTGTCCAACGACCTATATGGGAAGATAACAAGATTCTATACGACATGGGCTCAATTGATATTTCCATTAGCAATTACCACAACATTAAACATGTATCTGCAGGTTTCCCAGTTAATAAATTTACCGTCATCAGTGGTTTTTCAGGAGCAGGTAAATCAACTTTATTGTTTGATGCATTGATGCCAGCGCTGCAGAATAATACCCCAAATTTTGTCACGAAATTTAATCCCGGAAAAATCAAAAATGCTTTTGCCATTAGCGCTGCACCAATAGGAAAAAATATTCGCTCAACGGTGGCAACATATACAACTATCCTTGATGACCTGAGAGATATTTTTTCCTCCCTTGCTGAAAGTAAAAGAAATAAATTAACTAAAAAAAGTTTTTCTTATAATCTACAAGATGGTGCCTGCCCCACATGTAATGGTACGGGAGAAGTAAATTTAGATATTCAATTTCTGCCCGATATGCAAGAAATTTGTCCCGCCTGTCATGGAGACAGATATAACAAAGATGTTCTGAAAATTAAATGGCAAGGATATAGTATTGCCGATATTTTGAAATTAAATATTGAAGATTCTCAAAAAATATTTAGTGAGCGTCCCAAAACACTAAGGATTCTCAGGATCTTAGAGGACATTGGATTAGGTTATCTCACATTAGGAGAAAGTACTATGGCTCTTTCAGGTGGAGAGTCCCAGAGACTTAGGTTATCAAAGTTTATTAATAAAACACAAAAAAACAGTGTTTTTATTTTTGATGAACCAACAATAGGGCTGCATCCGTTAGACGTTCAGATACTTATAAAAGTAATACAAAAGTTAATTATGCAAGGCGCAACTGTTATTGCTATTGAGCATGACTTAGATATGATAAGAAATGCTGATTTTATAATTGATATGGGACCAGGGGGTGGCACTCGAGGTGGTGAAATATTAGCAGAAGGTACTGTTGATGATATTATTTCTAATTCGCATAGTGTTACTGGAAAATGGATTAAAAAAAGTATGAAATAAGTAATTATCTTATGTTGATGAGATTGCTAAAAACTAAGAAAGAAGGTAATATATACCCTAGGGGGTATATATTACCTTCTTTCTTAATCATAGAAACCTAGAATATTTGGAGGAAAGCAGAAATGAGTGCAACAATCAAAGAAATTACTGATAGTACATTTGAAAATGAAACACAAGAAGGGGTTACTTTGACCGATTTTCGTGCTGATTGGTGCCCGCCATGCAAGATGATGGACCCTATACTACAACACTTATCAGAAGAAAATCAATTAGGCGGTAAAATAAAGTTTACCTCAGTAAATATCGATGAAAATAAACAGGTTGCCAGCCAACTAGGCATTCAAGGTATCCCCACGTTAATTATTAAGAAAAATGGTCAAGTCATTGATAAAATTGTTGGATTTCATCCTAAAGATGAAATCGAAAATACTTTAAAAAAGTATATCTAAGAGGTATAACATGAGGATTATTATAGTGGGGGGGGTAGCAGCCGGTATGTCAGCTGCTACTAGACTGCGAAGGCTATCTGAAAAAGATGAAATTATAGTCTTCGAAAAAGGCCCTTTCGTTTCTTTTGCAAATTGTGGGTTACCTTACCACATTAGCAAAACGATTAAACATCGCTCCCAATTAATTGTGCAAACCGCTGATGATTTAAGAAGTAGGTTTAATATAGATGTACGTGTTAACAGTGAAGTGACCCATATTGATAGAGATAATAAGATGATATCTGTCAATCATGATGACCAACAAGAGAAGCTATATTATGATAAATTAATATTATCTTTAGGATCTAGTCCTGTAATACCTAAGATTGAGGGGCTTCATACTCAATCAAACATTTTTCAATTACGTAATATCCCTGATTTAGATAACATTATGAGCCATTTAGATGAGAGTATTAAAACGGTTGCGGTACTTGGTGCTGGATTTATTGGTATAGAAGTTACTGAAAATTTGATTAAGAGAGGTTTTTCAGTCAATCTTATTGAACGTTCTAACCAAATATTGCCAAATCTTGATATTGAGATGGCACAGTCGATTACGAATGAGCTCATAAAAAATGACGTTCGTATCAATACGGGAACTACTATAAATAAGGTGAGCAGAGACATTCTTTATTTAGATAATGGTATGTCAATACAAGCTGATGCTGTTATTATTGCTGCAGGAATTCGACCAAATTCTGATATAGCCATAGCTGCAGGCCTAAAAGTTGGGCCCAATAAAGGCATTGTTGTGGATCATGATTTTAAAACAAGTGACTCTAACATTTATGCAATTGGTGACGTTATCAGTGTTATTCATCAAATTACTGAACAGGAAACACTAATTCCATTAGCGGGACCAGCAAACAGACATGGGCGACAAGTTGCTGATGCTATTCACGGTTTATCTATTAAAAATAAACCTGAGATTGGCACATCAATCGTTAAGGTTTTTTCTAAATCAGCTGCAAGTACAGGTATTAATGAAAAACAAGCAAAGCAACTTGGTTTAAATTATCATGTGACTCATACTTTTTCTTATCATCACGCAAGCTATTATCCTGGCGCAACACAAGTTATGATGAAACTTATTTTTACAAATACTGGTGATATTATAGGTGCCCAAGCTGTTGGAAATGAAGGGGTAGATAAGCGTATTGATCTTCTTGCAACGGCAATCAAATTTAGGCTGAAAGTAGATGATTTACCTGAACTGGAATTAACGTATGCTCCTCCTTTCGGAGCAGCTAAAGATCCCGTTCATATTTCCGGTTATGTGGCTGAAAATATTATTAATAGTCGATCTCATAATATTCAATATAATGAATTAGAGAATTACAGGCGTGATGGTTACTTATTAATTGATGTACGATCTTCTCAGGAAATTAGAGCTATGGGATTAATTAATGGTTTCATAAATATTCCGTTAGAAAAAATACGAGACCATATTAATCAAATACCAAAAGATACTGGTATCATTGTATCGTGTGCTACAGGTCAACGAAGTTATACAGCTGAACGAATATTTATTAATAATGGATTCAGAAATGTCAAAAATCTTGATGGTGCGTTTTCACTGTATCAGTTGATGTATCCACAAAACATTGTAAAATAATTGACTTATGAGGTTCAGGTATGAATACAATAGCATATCAGTATGAAAATATACAAAATAGGTTAAAGAGATCAGCAGGCCAAATAAATGGAATTGTCAATATGATTGATGAAGAGCGTCCTTGTGAAGAGGTCGTCATACAGTTATCTGCTGTCAGAGCAAGTCTTGATAAGGCAATAAAGTTAGTTATTGCTGAAAATATTAGAAATTGTTCAGAAGCAGAAACAGGATCTGAGCAATATCAAAAGGCACTTGAACTGTTAGTTAGAGTTAAATAGATAGGAACATTAAAATTTAATATGAAAATTCAACAAATTAGAAATGCCACCGTAAAAATAGAGTATAGTGATCAAACCTTCTTAGTGGATCCCATGCTTTCTAAAAAAGAAACACTGGCTCCATTTCCAAGTAAGGATGGAAACACTAATAAAAATCCACTTGTAGATTTGACTGAGTCTATATCTTCTATTTTAGAAGGTATTACCGCTGTGATTGTTACCCATAATCACGTAGATCATTGGGATTCAAGAGCAATGGAGGTGATTAATAAAAACACGCCCATTTTTGTCCAGGATCGTGGTGATCAAATTAGTATTGCAAACTCTGGTTTTAATGACGTACGTATTTTAGGTATTACTGAAAAATTAGGTGATGTTATTATAAAAAAGATTACAGGTCAGCACTATGAGAATGACGCTGTAAAGCAATTGTTGGATAATTATACCGATACCAGTCATACTATGGGATTTTTTCTTGAATCCGTAAACGAAAAATCGATTTTATTTACTGGTGATACAATTTGGTTTGAAGGGTTAAAAAGTAACCTGGAAAAACTAGAACCAGGTGTCGTTGTAATGAATTCTGGAGGGAATGGAGTTGAATCTGGGAGATTAATATTAGATGCACAGGATGTTGTTGAAATCCATAAAACTCTTCCTAAGACACTGCTTATAGCAAGTCATATGGAAGCTGTGAATCATTGGACAACTTCTAAATCAGAATTGCTGTCTGTCGCAAAAGAAAATGATTTTGCTGATAGTTTAATCATACCGAATGATGGAGAACGTCTTGTACTTTAATAATTATCGTTAATAGGCGCAAGGTACTAAATATACTTTGGAGACTAATATAATTTTAGTAGATTTAACAAGTATTTTTGATAAATCCAAAAATTAATAATGTGATCTAAAAAGGTTGTTGTCTAGGCATAATAGTGTAGACAACAACCTTTTTAATACAATATGCTCATCAAACCATCAATATATCTGATTTTAAAGCTCCTCATCCTCGATTTTAAACATTGTGCTAAAAACTTTCTGAGGTAATTCTATATCATTGGATGCAGCTTTTCTTTGATTAATATTTTGCCTTCTGAGGAGTTCTTGTTGCTTGGAAATACTATTATTCTTTCCACTAACTGCCGCATTTTTTCTTAATGGTGGGACATCTACCCTTGCAATAACTTTCCCCTCCATCATTACTTGCACTGGTAGTGGGTATAATCTTTTGGGAATAGTATATTTTAATTGGTGAACTATTTTTTGCGCAATGGATTCTGATTCCGATTTGTAAGTGATGGACGTTAATTCGTCTACTCTGACGTAGTTAATATAAATATCAAGTCTAACAACATTCGTACGATAGTAACCTATAGATGTTGTTGCTAGAGAAGCGTAACCATGTGAAATTGATTTTAATTTATTGAAAAAGGAATAGATAATCTTAGATAGTGGCACACGATAAGATAAGCTAACTAAATCACTATGATTATCAATACCTATAAACTCGCCTCTATTTTCAGAAAGTAATTTCATCACTGCATTAATTGTCTTTTGTGGTGTAATGATAGTTGCTTTAATGATTATTTCATCTACATGATCAATCATCTCAAAATTTGGAAAAGTAGCCGGATTAACAATTGTAACATTTTCATTATTTTTAAGATAAACGCGATAGGGTACATTTGGATAGGTTATTAATACATCAATCAAAAATTCTTTTTTTAAACGTTCTTTTATAATTTGTAAATGAAAGATGCCTAACAATCCTACTCTAAATCCCATACCTAAAGCATTTGAATACTCCTCTTTGATGCTTAATGATGAATCATTAAGTTTAAGTTGTTTTAACGCTTTGGCTAACAACTTATAGTCTCCCAAAGGATATATTCCAGCAAATACTGTCACTTGACTCATTTTAATAGTGGGTAAAAGTGAGTTAGTTGGTGCGTTGGCATCTGTTATCGTTTCGCCAACATAAGATGTATCTACATTTTTTATACCTGTAATCAAATATCCCACTTCTCCAGATTTTAACTGTGATTTAGGCATACGTATTGTCGTGAAAATACCAAGTTCATGGATTTGAAATGTGATATTTTTTGATAAAAACATCAGTTTCTGATTATTTTTTAGAATACCATCGACAATTCGAATATATAAAATAACACCTTGGAATGGATCATAATAAGAGTCAAAAACCAAAGCAGATAATTTTTTTTTATCATTTCCTGCTGGAGGCAAAAGATTAAGAACTACTGTTTCCATAAGTTCATGTATTCCAACACCTGTCTTGGCAGATATTTTTAAAATATCTCTGTTTTGATATTCTGGACATAACGTCTTTATCTCTGTTTCAATTTTATGAGTATTTATACCTGCTATATCTACTTTGTTAATCACTGGTAATATTTTTACTCCAAGTTTTTTACCAATTCTTAAATTAGCTAAAGTTTGTGCTTCAATGCCTTGAGTAGCATCGATTAAGAGAATTGCATTATCGCTAGCTGTGAGACTTTTAGTAACTTCATCTTGAAAATCAACATGCCCAGGTGTATCAATTAAATTAATTTCGTATTTTTCATTATTATCTGCAAGATAAGTATTCTGAATGGCTCTTGCTTTTACGGTTACGCCATGATCCCTTTCAACCTGCAAATCATCAAGTATTTGATCTTCCATTTCACGGCTAGAAATTGTATTTGTAGCCTCTATAATACGATCAGATAATGTTGATTTACCATGATCTATGTGTGCAATGATAGCTAAATTTCTTATATTTTTACTCATCTGGACTAACTCCTAATATTATTACAATGCCAGAAGTCTATATACCCTGGCCACTATTAAACCACTATTAGTCCAACTAATAATATTCTGTTCATATTTTATACCTTTCTAGATGTAATATTGAAGTATTTACTTTTCTCCCTCTGTAGCTTTATAGAGTTCACCCCACTGCCACATTTCATGGATCACTGGTTTTAGTTTCCACCCAATATCAGTTAAAGAATACTCCACTTTTACTGGTACTTCTGCATATATTTTACGCTCAACTAATCCACGGATTTCCATAATTTTCAAATGCTGTGACAAAACTTTATTTGAAATACCATCTAATCCTTTTATTAATTCACTAAATCTCCTTGTACCATTCAACAATTCACGAATAATCAGTATCTTCCAATGATCTCCAATTAAAAGTGCGGTCGTGGCAACTGGGCAAGGGGGAAGTTCTAGGTATTTTAATTCTGTCATAATGTGCTTCCTTTCTATAGTTACTGATGAGTAACTAGGTGATTTATCAATATTTTATTTACATGTACAACTTTATATCTTAACATATAATATATAAAGAATAAATTAATTCAAAGGAGAATTTATTATGAATATCGGCATTATTGGTGCAACTGGAAAATTAGGAACTTTATTGGTTGAAAAATTAACTCTTAAGGGTGAAAAACCTACTGCAGTCGTACGAAATAAAGCAAAACTTACAACTAATGTGCCCGTAATTGAAAAGGATATCTTTGATCTAACGTCTGAAGATATTAAAGAATTTGACGTACTAGTAAACACTTTTAACGCGCCCCTTGATGATCCAAAACAATTTATTACATCTACTGAACATTTAATTTCAATTTTAAAAGAAACAAAGACTCGGTTAGTATTTGCTGGTGGTGCAGGTGTATTATTAGTGGACGAGCATACAATGTTAGTTGATACACCAGAAGTACCTGCTGAATTTAAGCCAATCGCTGAGGCTGAAGTTACTGCTTTTAAAGCTTTAGCTGAGGTAAAAGATTTTGATTGGACATACATGGCACCTCCTGTAGTTATGGAATTTGACGCACCTCATACTGGTAATCACTCGTTTTCTGGCAATAAGTTAGGCGTTAATGCTGAGGGTAAAAGCTTTATCAGCTATTCAGACTATGCAGATGCATTTGTGGAAAAAATTTTCAACCCTGAAAACCATACTATTGTTGGTGTATATTCTTAACCTAATTTTTCATTTATTAATATCTGCTCTTATACTAAGAAGGTGGGCTATTTTATTCGGTCCATAAATATAGTATAGGGGTATTTTCATATTAATTTATTATAAGAAAAATTTATAGATTTGCTGCTAAAACTTAGCCAAAAGAAGGTCGTTAATTTAAATAATGAGCAATGTGATTGTTCCCATTAAAGAATTCTATTGGTATGTGAGCTAGATAGGGTAAGCCGTAGTGATTAATGTAGATCCAAGATAGTAAAGGATGTCAAGCATCTAGAGAAGTTTCCTGTTATCCTAGTAGGTAAAAATGAAAATTTGTCGTGTAAGATTACTAGTAATTGAACAGTGTTGGATCCAGAGATAATAGTTTTCATATCAAGTTCAGCATGGGCTACGGTTAATTTTATTAATATCTAGTCTGTAGGCATCATGATAACAGCCACTTAGAAATCTTTCATCTAAATTTGAATCGTGTAGCAGTTCACTGAAAGAAATACCGTACGTTAATATAATTTTAAACAACGATTTGTTGATATAAAAATTTTTTTAACTACAAGCGCAGTTTAAATGATAACAAAGTAACAGAATGGGAATAATCCGGTTCATTGGATGTCTGAGTAATTTTTAGTGCAATAAATAGTCAGCTCCATTCTCTAGGTTGCTAATGTTCTAATTCAAATTTTGCAGTTACGTCATTAAATTAAAATGAATTTAATACTTATATTCTTAATATTAATTTTCAAAGGTGACCAAAGCTTATGCAGTAGCGATAGTTTATCCCAGTACAAGGAGAAAATAATATGGTAAATGAAATTGAGTTAACAACAGAAAATTACGAACAGATTGTGTCAAAGGGGATAACCATAGTTGATTTTCGTGCGGATTGGTGTGCCCCCTGCAGAATGATGGATTCTGTTCTAGAAAAGGTAGCAGAAGACCCATCATACAAAAATGTTAAATTTGGTAAGGTAAATGTAGATAAAAATATGGAGCTGAATGTTCGTCACTCTATTTCTGGGATTCCAACTTTTTTATTTTACAAGGATGGAGAAATTATTGACAGATCAGTAGGTCTGCAAACAAAGAATACTGTTAAAAGTATGTTAAATAGTTCATTGAATAAATAGTGATCAATATCCATGTGTAATATTCAATATATTTCTTAATTTTTTCGTTTAGTATTTTATTTGACTGATAATTGTATTGATTTTTCTATAAGCGTATTTCATATATTTATATTCGTTCAATCTAAAATCATTTGAAAGGGAATATTTTTTGTATATCTTCGCTCTATGCACATAAAATTTTTGCAATAAAATCATTTATACCTCAATTTTTAAAAAATTGAGTAATTTACCAATAATAGTAATAGTTTCATGTTTTTATCATTTTAGCCAGAAAACTACTTTAACTCCCCTATTAAAGTATATCGTCTGAATGCTAGTTTGCTCCACAAGTGTATCCCAATTTGAACCAGAGTCATTGATAATATTTATATTAATTTGTTCTCCCGTTACCTAAACAACAATGTTGTTTAGCATTCATGATTATCTGAATAGTTTTTTAATATATTGCACGGTCCTAGGTGAAATATTGAATGCTTCGGCAGTTACTTTAACAGTATGTGTTTTTGAATATTCAAAGATAGCAGTATTTCGGCTATCTTTTTTTCTTTTGGGTCTGCCTTCTTTATAGTTAGGATTGTGTTGCTTAGCAAATATTTTTCCTGCTTGTGTACGTTCAATAATCATGTCACGTTCCATCTCCGCAACCGACAATAAGGTTCTAACAATCATACGACCCATAGGAGTGTTATCAATCGTTCCTAAGTTTAAAACTTTGATAACGATTTTTTCTTTTAATAGGGAGTCAATTAAATTTAGCGCTTCTCGCGTGTTACGGGCAAAACGGTCTAATTTTGTGACAATCAAAGTATCATTTGGTTCAACTAAATGAACTAACTTTTCGAATTGAGGACGTGTGGTAGTGGTCCCAGAATATTTTTCACTCATAATGATATCAGCACCAGCCTTCTTCAAAGTATCTTTTTGTTCATTTAACGATTGTCCCGCTGTTGAGACGCGTGCATAGCCATAAACTGTCATTTTCCACCTCATTAATTTGCATAATTAAATTGCATAGTATAAAACCTATTATATCAAGGGATATAAAAAGCGCAAGATACTTATAAGTATTTTGCGCTTTTTATTAATAAAGACCTTTTTTATAATTGGCTGTTAGTTAATAACTGTTAATTTTTTTTGTATTTTGGTAAATCATTATCATTTGCAATCTGATAATGATGTGTATGCGCATAGTCGGCGTCATATTTATCATGAAGCTGTCGTAACAAACCTGGATTTTCACTGACCGAATCTAACGCATATTGTTTAGATACATTTTTAATTCCTTGGTTTTTATAAGGAGCTAGTTCTTGTATTAATAAATCTTTTTTGTTAGGAACTTCTTTTCTTCCAGAATTTTTAATTTCTTGTTGTGCTCAGAAGTCAATAAATTGGACTATTTTTATTCAGTTACTTAGGCAACATTTGAGATACGATTGCGATTATAAAAATTGATATACCAACCAATGGCTGCTTGGACTTCAGTTAATGTTTGGTATGCCTTCAGATACACCTCTTCACGCTTCAATATTGAATGAAACGCTTCCATACGGCCATTATCGTACGGATGGCCTTTGAGTGAATATGAATGTTTCAAGCCATAATTTTAGCATTTAATATTAAACTCAGCACTCGTGTATTGTGACCCCATATCTGAATGAATAATGAGTGGCTTTCGATGCTTATCTAACGCCATCTGTAAGGCACTTGTGGCTAGCTCGGCTGTCATTGTATCGCCAATTTTATAGCCCAATACTTTTCTCTTTTCAGGATCCAAAACGGTCGCTAAATAGACCCATCTGTGATTAGTCAACTGAATATAAGTGATATCTGTTTGCCAAACACCGCTCAAATCATGCAAGTGTCTAATCAGATTGGGTTTTTGATCAACCGTCACAACAGTTTTGGGTTTGCGATAACGTTTTTACATGCGGGATTTAATCCCTAATTCACGCATCAATTTGAGTGTCATATACTCAGATACTTTCGGACCGTCGGTTTGTTGACTATAAGCAGCAATACGACGATAACCATAAAATTTAAAGGTTTTCCAAACGTCTAAAATATAAGGTTTCAGGGATTCTCTACGCTTTTCTTGTCGACTGGGCTGCCAATGGCGCCAGTTGTAATAGGTACTAGGTTTGATTTTAAGTGCACTTAAAATACGCACAAGCGCGTAGCCATTGTTGGGGCCTCCTTAGTGGTAATGATAATCCATTGAGTGGTTCATCTAATAGCTTTGTAAAAACTAGCCAGCTTCATTTTAAAGGGTCTTCGGAATATATAGTGGAATTACTTTCTTAATAGTTTAAAAACAACTGGTGTTTAAATCGGATTTTCTGGTGGGATGTTAGGATAATCAATAGTATTATATAAAAGTATCAATCACATACGAGTGATACTTTGGGAAAAAAATAAAATAGTCCAATTTACTTGAACGTGTACTATGGTACACGGTTTATAATATTCATGGGGTGAAATAAGATGATTTATCGCATTAGTGAGTTTGCAGATAAATGTGGAGTTAATAAAGAAACGATCAGATATTACGAGCGAAAAAATTTATTACAAGAACCTCACCGAACGGAAGCTGGTTATCGGATATATTCATATGATGACGTTAAGCGTGTTGGGTTTATTAAACGAATACAGGAACTTGGTTTTTCTTTAAGCGAGATTTATAAATTACTTGGTGTTGTAGATAAAGATGAAGTTCGTTGTCAAGATATGTTCGAATTTATTTCTAAAAAACAAAAGGAAGCGCAAAAACAAATAGAGGATTTAAAACGAATTGAAATGATATACATCTTTCCGAAAAAGTTTGCTTTTTCTCAAAGCATGGCTATAAATAATTGTTAGTCCATTCTTAAGGTCGATAACACTTTTCAATACCGACCCTAATACCGACCTCAATACTGACCTTGATACCGACCCTAATACTGACCCTAATACTGACCTTGATACTGACCTTGATACCGACCCTAATACTGACCCTAATACCGACCTCAATACTGACCTTGATACCGACCTTGATACCGACCTCAATACTGAACAAAAAAAGCCACCTGATTGTAGTGACTCAATTAATATATCTAAAATCTTTCTAAAGGATACCTCGTATGTATCTGGTTGATCGAATATCAAGCCTTCTGACTGATTCATGGCATATAACGAGGTGGTCTTTGGGTTTCAAACTAGTTCGATACATTTGATTAGGCATAATAAAATTTCATATTCTCAAAAGATGAGAAAAATTTATATTATCCCAAAAATTTGGTAATACTATCTGTAATATTTTGAATTTGTTCAGGGATATTTTCGGTTATATCTCCTGCAACATTTTGAATTTGTTCAGGGATATTTTCGGTTATACCTCCTGCAACATTTTGAATTTGTTCAGGGATATTTTCGGTTATACCTCCTGCAACATTTTGAATTTGTTCAGGAATATTTTCGGTTATACCTCCTGCAACATTTTGAATTTGTTCAGGGATATTTTCGGTTATACCTCCTGCAACGTTTTGAATTTGTTCAGGAATATTTTCGGTTATATTTCCCAAAATTTCTTGTGCTTGTCCAGTTAAGTTTTGAAATATATTTTTAAACATTTATAGTTCTCCTTCTATATTTTTTTATTTGGCAATAATAATCTCAATGAATTTAGCAGAACAACCAGAGTACTTCCCTCATGCAATGTTATGCTTAGTACCACGGAGGCATTTTTCCAAAGACTAATATACACTAAAAATAGAACAACTAATAAAGCAAATATTATATTTTGAGTTACAATATTTTTTAATCTTTTAGAAGTTTTATGTGCACTCACAAAATTCCCAAGGTCATTCTTCATTAATACTACATCTGCAGTTTCTATAGCTACATCTGTGCCATCTCCCATCGCAATACCTACATCTGCTACAGCAAGTGCTGGTGCATCGTTAACACCATCTCCGACCATCGCGGTTGGACCATATTTTTCTTTATTTTCATTTATTATTTTTGCCTTTTCATCAGGCATTACATTTGCCTGCACATCTCTTACACCTAACTGTTTTCCAATTGCCTTTCCTGTTAATACTGCATCACCAGTTATCATAATAGTTTTTATTTGATTCTTATTTAAATATTGAATTGCTGAAATTGCAGTCTTTTGAGGAGTATCTTGAATTGCTATTAAACCTTCGACTTTATCGTTAACAGCAATAAATACTACCGTTTTTCCTTCATTTTCAAAGTTTTCCTGTTTTTCAATCCATTCTTGACTTACCATTTTAAATGCACTTGGTTTAGCAATTCGATAGCTTTCTCCTTGATAGGTTGCGCTCAATCCTGTCCCAAGTTCATTTTCAACTTTTATATCGTAGTCAACTTTTTGAGTTTCAAATTTATTAACTATAGCATTTGCTAATGGATGATTACTTTGCTTTTCCATTGCTACTAATGTATTTCTAAAGGATTCACCATCAAGTTCGGGATTAAAATAGAAATCTACTACTTTTGGTTTTCCTTCTGTCAATGTTCCTGTTTTATCAAAAGCTACAGCTTTTAAATTAATTAAATTTGAAAGAAAATTCCCCCCTTTAAATAGTATTCCTTGTTTTGCTAAAGATGATATTCCAGCTAATGTTGCAGGAATTGCAGCAACAGCTAAGGCACATGGTGAAGCAGAGACTAGAAAGACTAAACTTCTTGAAATTGTTTCCGTTAATGTCCAGCCTAAAAACATTGGAGAAAATATAAGTAAAGCTAAAAATATTACTAATACTCCGTTGACATAGTGTGGTTCAAAACGTTTTATGAAATCGGCAGTTGGTGAAAGGTTATTTTGTGACTCTTCAACCATAGTTAATATTTTAGAAAATACTGTATCCTTGCTATCCTTGGATACTCTCATAGTGAATGTACCTGTACCATTAATGGTTGAACCAAAAACAATATCACCAACATTTTTTTCTCGAGGAATACTTTCACCATTTATGGTTGACTCATCAATGCTTGTTGAACCATTAAGTATGATACCATCAGTTGGAACTTGCGCTCCATTCAAAACTTGAAGTCTATCACCTATTTTTAATTTATCAATCGAAACTACTTCTATATTTCCCTCATTATTAATTAAACGAGCTTCCGTAGGATTTAGTTCTATTAGTTTAGTAATTTCCCGTTTACTTTTTCCCTCAACATATTCTTCAAGAAAGTGTGCCCCTGCGAATATAAAGATTAGTAGAGCAGCTTCAACGGCTTCTCCTAAGAAAATTGCACCTATTGCGGCAAGTGTCATTAAAATATGCGTATTAGGAGTAAATCTTTTCTTTTTGACTGTCTCTTTTATGGTATCATCTATCCCTTCAAGCATTACATGATATCCCGATAAAATAGTTGCTATTATGCTAATTAAAACTCTGACTGTACTTGATATTGGGAGTAATAATCCGATGATAAAAATTATTATTCCGATAAAATATAAGCGTAATGCTCTCTTTTCTTTTAAAGCTGTAATTAAGCTTTTCATATTAGATACCTCTTCTAAATGATATAAATATTTTTATATGTTATACTGATATTATAAACTATACCTTTACGGTAAGGTCAAGGAGAAAGAATGGAAAATAAAAATTATTTGACTATAGGAAAACTTAGCAGCTATTCTGGTATACATATCAAGGCTTTAAGATATTATGAGTCTATCGGCATTTTACATCCAGCATTAATTGATGCTAATAATGGTTACCGCTATTACTCTCATGCACATATTCCATATGTGAAAATTATAAAATTATGTGCTGATTATGGAATTCCTCTAGGGACTTTTAACGACTTTATTAAGTCCGAAACTGAGATCAATTTGATCGAAATCATTAGAAAAGCTAGTGACATCTTAGATTTAAAAGAAAAGCAATTAAAAGAGGATAAGCAATTTTTAGAATATATGCAAAATGAAATAAGCTTATCTCAAAAACTAGACTCATCAATTAATGTTGATTTAGAGCAAACTCATGAGGATTTTATCTTGATACCTTTCGATGATGTATTTTTTTCAAATAAGTACTATGATACAATTAATAAAACTATCTCTATGTTGAAGGATTTAGAAATAGAATTTTTTAACCGAATTGGGTGTTATTATTCACTCCAGTATGGTAACTACGATAAATTTCTTGCCTTAAAAGTTCGGGGCCACTCATCAAAGTTAAAAAACATAAAAATTTTGCATATTGATCATGTCTGTGTTCAAGCACAACATATTGAACCTGATAAGATAACGGATGAATTAATTAGACTTAAAAAACTTAAGCAAAATTCTATATTAATTCTGGAAGCTTACGAAAATCCGTACAACTTTTCAACGCCACATCTGGAATTAAGGATATTATTAAATTAATTGGCAGTTATCTAAAAATACAATACTAGATATGTATCTAGTATTGTATTTTTTAATTTGGGAGTAGGAATACTACATTTTCTGGGCTAATATTTGTTCTAACATTTCCCCAAGGAAATGTCCCACCATATCCAGCTTCTTGAACGTTAAATGTTCCATCTGGGTTCACCCCAGTTACTACTGCCACATGACCATATGGTGAGGTTCGAGCTGTAGTAGACGTTCCATATCCTGTAAAATGGTCAGTAAATCCTGAAGCAATAACTCCTGGAGCCAAATTTGTTCGACGCAAGACTCCTTGACTCACACCATTTGTTCCCCAATAACCTCCATTACCATTTACTATGTTTGCTATATATATTCCTTTAGCGGCAAAGTACTGCCAAACAAAATCGGTACAGCCTCCGCCTGCATAAGGATTATAATTAGGATTTCCTGTGCCAGAAGTCGAGTTATTAGAATCATTATTTGAACTGGTACTCGTGCCTTGTTCTACAGTTGTTCCAGTATTAGAACTAGTTATAGTATTTTCTTTTTTGGGTGATGAAGACTTTTCGACTGAACTGCTTGGGGTATTTGTTACACTATTACTCGTATAAGCTTCTTTTGCCGATTTTTGAGCAGAAGCTACTTTTTCTTTCTCAGCTTGAGCTATTTTTGCTTCCTTTTCAGCAGTACTTTTTTGTTTTAGTAAATTTTCTTTTTGGTTCTGTTGCAAAGTTTTAAATCTACTATCAAATAAGGTAGATAATAGAAAAAGATAGCAGGAGGAATGACGATGAATCATTTTAAAGGAAAGCAATTTCAGCAGGATGTGATTATTGTAGCCGTGGGCTACTATCTTCGTTATAACCTTAGCTATCGTGAAGTTCAAGAAATCTTATATGATCGTGGCATTAACGTTTCTCATACGACGATTTATCGTTGGGTGCAAGAATATGGCAAACTACTCTATCAAATTTGGAAAAAGAAAAATAAAAAATCCTTTTATTCATGGAAAATGGATGAAACGTACATCAAAATTAAAGGAAAATGGCATTATTTGTATCGAGCCATCGATGCAGATGGTTTAACCTTGGATATTTGGTTACGTAAAAAACGGGACACACAAGCAGCCTATGCTTTTCTTAAGCGGTTAGTGAAGCAGTTTGATGAACCGAAGGTTGTAGTCACAGATAAAGCCCCCTCTATTACAAGTGCCTTTAAGAAACTAAAAGAATACGGCTTTTATCAAGGGACAGAACATCGTACCATTAAATACCTGAATAATTTGATTGAACAAGACCATCGTCCAATAAAGAGACGCAATAAATTCTATCGAAGTTTACGCACTGCCTCTACCACGATTAAAGGCATGGAAGCCATCCAAGGATTATATAAGAAAACCCGAAAAGAAGGTACTCTCTTCGGGTTTTCGGTCTGTACTGAAATCAAGGTATTATTGGGAATCCCAGCTTAAATCATAGATACCGTAAGGGATTTTATTGGGAATAATGTCAATACTTTGGAGTGGTTTTTAGATAGCCCCGCGAGGGGCCGGAGCTACCCCGAAAGTTTAATCAAAAAGAATAAACGAGGTCCAGGCAATCATCGCCCGGACCTCGTTTGTTTTCTATAATTTATTTTCGGATTCAATCATGTAAGAATCATAGTTGTCAATTTTCCACTGTAAATAATCACGGGCATCAACAATTTCTTTTACCTTTTCGTTAAGCGTATTAATTGCTTCGCCTAGAATGTCTTTACGGGCTGGAATGGTAGCCGGGTCGTCTTCGAACACGGCGCTGATGTCAAGATTATGGACAGGCTTTTTTGGCACCGAGAGGTACCGCACTCCGAAAATTTTTCAAAACCCGGATTTCAGCTTAAAACGGCGTGATTTCTGGGTGTTTTTGTAGGTGGAACAGGGCCGAGCCCTACCAGTGAGAGAAAACAGGTGGTATAGATTGTGAACCAGCCGGATTTCACAAGTTGTATCGTGCAACAAATAAGCCTTCACAAGGCGAATTTTTGAAATTCACAAGTGACGGCTTATAAACGGCGTCGTACCGGCTAGTGCCGATAACCGGCATTATGTTAAGCAGCAAGTGGTATAGCTGCCGGACGGGTCTTTGTAGATATTCTGGTGGTGTTCCACCAGTAGTCATAGCGGTGCGCTCCTGCAATAATCGCATTGATTGACCAACTTAAGCGACGTGGGTTGAAGAATTCTGATTTGAAAAATGAGTGATAGTTTTCGATGATTGTGTTGTGCTCGGGATGCCCCGGTGAGCTGAATGAGTGCATGAGGCCATAAAATGAGACGGTATCTTCGTATTCCTCACTGATGAAGTGGGAACCGTTATCTGAGTGCAAAATGATTGATGTTTCGGCGTTGAGAATCGATTTAGGAATTTGACGCATAGCTGTTTGAAGTGCTCGTTTAGTTAAATCAGATGTCATATCATAGCCAACGACGGCACCAATGACATCACCGGTAAACCAGTCTAGAACGCTGGCTTTATAGAGTTTCTGCTTATCTGGCATCACCAGGTAAGTTACATCAGTTGTGAGAACTTGGTATGGTCGTTCAATGATAATGTCTTTAACCAGATTGTCGCGTTCAACAACTGGACGGCCGCGATTTCCTTTATAAGACTGAGTGATAACAGACTTATATTCAATCTTCTGCATCAAGCGATGAACACGGTGTTCACCGGTATGTATGTCATATTGATCGGCCAATTCCTGCACCATACGCTTAATTCCGTAGGAATTATTGAACTCGTGCGCGTCAACGATTTCTTGAATTTTCTCGATTATCAGAGCGTCTTGTAAATCGTGTTCTGTGGGCGATTTTGGAGCTTTGTGCGAATAAAAAGTGCTTGAGGGCACATTCATGACCGCAAGCAACTTGGTTTGAGAATATTTCGCATTTTCAGACATATCGACGACGGCGCGCTCCGCTAAACTCATCGTCGGTTGGATTTTTTTATCTGTTCACGTGAGTATTTGTCCATTAAAGTGACTGCTTCACGCAAAATTTGGTTATCTTGTTCGAGTTCGGCAATTCTCGCTTCAAGTTCAGAGACTGTTTTCTTGGTAATTTTTTCGCCATTGTCACTCACCGCAGGTGAATACTCACGGACCCAGCGCCGAACGGCGCTTATTGAGATTTTATTTTCACGTGAAATTTGGCTTAATGTTTGTTTTTCATCCCAATGTAGGGCAGCGATAGCTGCCTTCTGTTCAGGGGAATAATAATTTCGTGTAGTCATAATAAAAAGACGCTCCTGCTGGTTTCATTTTACAGGAAATGGTTCTAAAAACCACTCCATGAAACTAGCATAAGCACCATTCTTTATTTAAAACTTTGCAACAGAACCAACAGTGATATCCCGAAGCAATTCAACGATGTCACGATAGCTGAGACTGAATCTGAAATAGTAGCCAACGGCTACTAAGATGATGTCCTTTTGAAAGTGGCGTCCCTTAAAGTGATTCATGCGCGCAATCCCTCGTTTCTTGGCACCCAGTATACTAAAACCAAGTCAGCGAGGAAAATTTGCACCAGAACCATATTAAAAAGCGACATAACTTAACAGTTGTGTCGCCTTTTTTTATAGCCTATAATTAAAGAGATTGTAGAGCGTCATAACTTAATGACGTAAGTGACAGAGAAAATGAGGTTAGTACAATGAAATATGGCTATGCACGTGTAAGTACAAGTGATCAAAAATTGGAAAATCAGATTTCTATTCTGGAAGAAGCTGGTGCTGAAAAAATTTATCAAGAAAAATTTACAGGAACAACAACTAAACGTCCAGAGTTTAAAAAATTAATCCAACAGCTAACGTCTGGAGATATGTTGATTGTGACTAAGCTAGATCGCTTTGCTAGAAATACACGTGAAGCACTTGAAATTATTCAAGACTTATTTGAACGAGGAATCAAGGTTAATATATTAAACATGGGACTGATTGACAGTACACCAACTGGTCAGCTTATATTTACAATATTTAGTGCATTTGCGCAATTTGAGCGTGATATGATCGTGACGCGTACCCAAGAAGGGAAAAATTATGCTAAGCAAAATGACCCAAACTTTAAGGAGGGGCGTCCAAAAACATATAGTGATGAACAGATTAATTTTGCTTATGAATTACGAGAACAGGGTATGACATACAAAATGATTTATCGAAAAACAGGTATCAGTATTCGGACACAACAAAGACGATTTAGAGAGTTGAAGAAAGAATAGAAAATACGAGTTTAGGTTTTATTAAAATGCTATCTAAAAACTGTTAAATGGTAATATGGTACAATAATTAGGCAAGCAGGTTAAAGCGTTGGTGAGTCCAATAGCAGGGGGTGGTGCTTATGTATTTAACCTCATGTTATAAGAGAGGATAAAACCAACAATGGTCTTTTGGACCGCGGTAATTGTGTTAATTACGGCTTTGGTTGGATTGGCTACTAAAGTAGTTGAACTAATCAAAGAGATTAACAAGCCTAAAAAATAGGCAAACAAAAACCCCTTAACTTTGAGAGGTAATAGGGGTTTAAGTTATTTTAAATTTAAACAATATCATCAACGCCTGAGCGGGCTTGTGATTTAAAGGCATGTGTCTCTATCACATGTCTTTTTTGGTTACATTTATTATAACACGATTTGCTAAAACATACATAATTAACAACCCATAACTGATATAAATATCTACTATGCCCATATTGGTTAACATAATTACCACTATCGAAAGTAACGCTGTGACAGGCTTTATCAGGGGTTGTTTTTCCTTGTGAAATCGGAAAGTTCACAAACTCATTTGGAGCCTATTTTGGTCGTTCACAAAGTCGTTGATTTTGCATTTTTCACAAAGTTTACTTTTTTAGACCAATTTCTTTTTCATGAGCTTGATTGTTTTATTTTCTAACACTTGATATTGGGTGTCAAAGCTCCTTTTAGTTTCTGGCGCCATATCATTAAGAACGTGATCAAGTGCATTTTGGATAACCTCTTTTTGATTATCGCCGTATCCCATAAGAGATAGAGTATTAATCATGTCTCGTATTTTTGTATCTACTTTAATGCTTGTATCTGTCGGCGTGTATTTAAAGGTAGAACTTGTAGTATTTTTTTTTGTTTCTTTATTTTTTTCGAGATCATTAATAGAGAATTGTTGTTGAGGTTTAATGTCAGTTCCACGTGGGATTACTTTAGTTTTTTTGTTGTTGTTTTGAACTAAACTCATTCTGTGTCTCCAATTCTTTTTAATAATTCATCAGTTACTTCGATATAAACTTGAGATACACGTTTATCGTGCATGTCTTCATCTGTTATTCCTGTGATGTCATACCTTTTTAATCGTTCCATATTTCGGATTGTCTTTTTAAACATGTTTTCTTCACCGAATTCTTCTTTGGCGTTTTCTAGTGTAGATATATCGACTGGTGCTCCATTTTTTAATAGGACTGGTAGTACGCCTAAAACGTCCAAATTGGGCGCTCCAAACTTATCAATTACATCATTTTGAATATATTGGATAAATGCTTCTGCACCTTGCAATGATCGTTCATGCGTTTGTAATACGATAATGCAGTAATCGCTCATATATAATGCAGAATCCGTGATAAGTGAGATAGTCGGCGGAATATCTATGATAATATAGTCATATTTTTCTTTTAATGGTTCGATTAATTTACTTAGATATTGTACACGATCTTCGTAATTTTCTAAAAATTCCATATATCTAGGAAATAGTGAAAAGTCTGTTGCTGATGGTAGTACGTCTAGATTATCTTTGATGTTGATTATTGCTGATGAGAGATCTTTGTTTTTAATCGCCGACATCAAAGTTGAGTTAAAAATAACTATTTCTCCACCGAGTACAGCTTTCGTTTTTAAATATAGATTTGTAGCATTTCCTTGTGGGTCTAGGTCTAATAGCAGAACTTTTTGACCACGGTTTGATAATTCAAAACCGATCATTGTACTGTTAGTCGTTTTTCCAGTGCCACCTTTAAAATTACCAAATGTTAAGACTTTTGCTGACATTTTTTCGACTTCCTTTTATTTGTATATTTGTATTATAGTATTCAGGTAGTCAGATAGTCAAGTATTTTAGTAGTCAGGTATTAAGGTATTAATATATTAAAGTAGTCAGGTAGTCAAATGATTACTTATAAAACCTTTGTGTAACATGGTTAATACAAGTAGTATAGTATTCGATACTATTTTATTATTTTAATACAAGTATTCAATAATATTTTAATACTGTAATACAAGTAATACATAATACTTTACTATTTGTATTAAAGTAGTCAAGTAGTATTTAATACTGATTTTCATTGATATGATAGTGTTGACTTTGATTGATAGATAAGATATTATCAAAACAAGTATTAGTTTAATAGATACTGAATTAAAAAATGAATAAAGAAAAAGCCACCAAGGATTGCCGTCCTTGATAGCCACGCATTTCTTATTTGCATTAAGTTATGTGTCTATATTATACAATATTTCCTTTATGTTGTAAATGTGGTTGATTTCAAAAATAGTGAAGCCAAACACTCTAAGGGGTATGGCATATATGACGTGTAGGGGGTAGTTACTTAGTGTAACTCGGAAGATCCAAATCGCTGTATATGGTATACGAAAAAATAGACAAGTGCCATTTTCCCAGACACTACTGTACAAAAATATGTGGGTGCTACACGAACAATCCATACTGGGCGTGTAGTAGGGTGAGAGCGACCATAAACGGCTCGGCAGGTAAAACGGTGTCTACGGACACAGGGCTTGTATTTAAGCTGTAGAGCGAAAAAGGATAATAAATATAGTGATACAGCGCCAATAAGGGCGTTTTTTTATTGGTTTAATGAATAAAGTAGTTGATTAAAGCAGGCGGGTAAAACCAAGGCTTGTATGGATAAGGTGACGGACGACTGAACGATCGGTCAAGTGTTTGTTAACAGTAAAGTTTTCTTCTTCCCAAAACAAGGGGAAAACTAACTTCAGCTCAAAACTTCCCTCACTCTCAATCAAGCATTTGTGCTTGTTTGTGTCAATGATTTATTTTATTGTTTGGTATAATTCATTTATTAGTATCGTACTAAAATTAAAGAATAAGTATAAGTTAATTTTTGAAATTTTTATTCGTATTAGGAGCGAGTAAATGACTAAAAATAATCAAAGTAATTTAGTAAAAATTGCGTATTTTGATGAACAAGCTGCAATAGATGCTCTTCAAATTGTCGATAAAGGTTCTGCTTTGGAATCGTTGAGTAAGACATTGGAGAAAGAGAGCTCAATAGATGCCGAGGGTAATGTTGGAAAATCTTTTTTGGGTATGATTGGTTTTGGGCTCAAAGGGAATGCTAAGCGCGATAAGCACACCATTATGCAAAGCCAAGTGACAAGTACATTAATTAGTCAGTTTTTAGAAAAAGTTTCGGCAGGTAAAATTGTACTTTGCACTGTTAATAAGCCTACTCTTCGAATTCAAAAAGACTCAATAGCATATTTTAGAAATTTGTTGCCAATTACGCATATGATAAAAGATTTTTCAGCTTTAGAAAATGTTGATGAAGATTCGCAACGTGTTTTGTCAGCACTTAACTTTGACCAGCTAGGAGATTCTCTTGATTCTTTTTCTGCCTACTATGAACTCGAGGGGATATTTATGGAGAGACCTGCAATTTTTCGTTTTAATATCGATGGTTTGCGAAATAATTATTCATTATTAGATTTAGCAAAAGTTGATAAATTAAAAATTTACGGATTAACAGTTGGATATCGGGATTCAATAAACCTCGCTTTTGATAATCAGATTGACAAATTGGTTGCTGAAGTAGATGATGAACTTGATTTTGATGATCTCAGGGATAATGAAAGTGAAAAAGATGAAAATATAGAATTATATCCCGTGATTGACGTAATTTTAGCTGGTGTTGAATCATGAAGATAGAAGTATTTTTTGAACCTGAAATTTTTTTCACACGACGAGTAGACAAGATTGATGGAACTTTTCGTTTTGATGACTTTTTAAAATTGTTGGATGAAGTTAACTCTTCTAAAAGTGATGATGACTCTGACCAAAATCAGCGTAAATTTATAGTTACTAAAGATAGTTCAGTATTTCAGAATAATCATATATGTGTTATTAGGCTTTCAGATTTTGTAGGTTACAAATCGTTTGTATTCGAAAGAATGGATTTGTATTTAGACATTTTTGAGCGAATGGGTGTCGAAAAATTATTAATTAATAATCCAACTCGAATATTGATGTCCAATTTGGAGAATCAATCGGGTCTATTAGTTCATAACATAAACTCGTTTAAAAAAATTAATATAAATAAAATTAATTCTTTGAGTGAGAAATTGGATCAGCAGATTATTGGGCAAGAAAAGGCGAAATTAGCTATTTATCGAAAGTTGATTATTCAACATATTCGAACTGGTAATAAGCCGTTAGTTTTAATGTTTTATGGTAACCCTGGTATTGGAAAAACAGAAGTTGCAAAATTAATGGCGTCCACACTCTTCAAAACAAAGACAATTCTTCGTGAGCAAATGTCAATGACTGCTGGTAATGCTAGTATTGAATACTTTAAGGCTACTGGTCATACAGAAAATTCGTTTTCAAAAGAATTGTTAAACAGAAAATCGAATATTTTACTCTTGGATGAATTTGCATTAGCACCAGAATATATACAAACTGCTTTTTTTCAACTTTTTGACGAAGGGAAATATATTGACCAGAATTTTTCTGTAGATATGCGGAACTCAATTATTATTTGTACGTCCAATTTTACTTCAAAAAAACAAATGAAAAAATCGATAAGTCCTGCACTATATTCTCGTTTTGATGCAGTAATTCCATTTGTTGATTTTACTTTAGAGGAAAAATTAGAAGTGTCCGACAAAATAATTGAAAATTATGTTAAATCGGGAAAAATGAAGTCACAATATATTGAACTTATTGATATTTATAAAGTTAAAGACCGGGTACATCAAATGGTTAAGACCTTGTCAAATTTTCGATCTATTCGTAATTTGGTAGAGGACATAATTGCTGATGAACTTATTAAAATTTCAGAGTTTAAAAAATGATGTGGCGATAATAACAAATATAAACATAATAACTACTGGTGCACTTAACGGTTGTGATGGTTGGATGTCGCGTGTTTTCCGTTTTTTGTGGCAGATTTTATTTGATATTTAATTGATAATTTTTATAAATATAGTTGGCGATTGTTTGTTGTGAGTAGATAAAAATATTATTAACTTGTTTTTCTTCTTCAATGACTTGTTTAGCTGTTTGAAAGTAAAATAAGTTAAATAATCGGATTCGCATAGCTTGGTTACTAATTTCAAAATATTTGCATAAATAATTAAAAGGCTTTCTTTCATTCAGTAATGATTGAATGGCTTTTTTATTTGCCAATAACATGCCAGCCATATTATTGGCTTCTTTTTCAAAGAATTGGTCTTCTTCAGTATAATCGTTTTCCTGCATCAAAGAGGGGTATGTTTGATTATTTTTGTGAAGTAAAAAGTGCCCGATTTCGTGCATGATTGTAAAATGTTGTCGGGTTTCTGTACATTCATTGCTGTAACAGATCATGGCCATACGACTATCTTTCAAAGTTAATCCATAAATGCCATAGTTATCTGCGATTATCGTACTAAATTCATTTTTATTGAGTGGGACGAGAACAATCTTATGGTTGTTTTCTAAATAGTTTGCTATATGCCACCATTTCAGGTCTTGTGGATCACAATTATTTTCTGTTGCAACCGTTTCAATTAATTGGTTTGCCTGATTTTCAAGTTCGGTATATTTTTCTATCTCGTCAGTATTCATTTAATTATCTTTTTCCTGATTGTCTAACTTTTTCTCTTCTTCTTGTAATCGCTTAAAGGCGAAATCCCTTAACAGTGTGAGTTCTTTTTTGAAGTCTTCTCGTTTTTCTTCTGGTACATTTTTCATGTCGATACGAAAATAAACATCAATTGGCGTTGGATCATCAGTTCGTCCTAAAAGATAGTCCGTTGATGTATTTAAAACAGTTGCAACTGTTTCTAAATTTTTGGTATTAGGAGCAATGTTTTTCCAAGAATATATACTTCTAGTGCCCAGTTTAGCTGCTTTTTCTATGTCTGATAGTGTTTTCCCTTGTTCTTTTGCAAGTTGTTTAACTCTATCTAATAAGTTATATTCCTCTGTCATTATTGGTTCCCTTAAATTGTTTATTGTTTTAAAATCGTAAATTAACGAAAAATATTTTTTAAAAACTGTTGACATTCAAAAATATACGAATATAATAAGTGTTTGTAAGTTAGTTGATAAAAAAAGCCCATGCAATTGGGCGACATTTAATTTGATCCATTTGAGTTAATTTTTTATCTTCTATCCTTATGAGAGAATAAAAAAAGGTGCGCAAGGCACCAGACGAAGTTATAAAAACTGAATATACAGTCATTTAGATAACAATTATATTCATTTTTACAATTACCTCTAGACAAGATAATTGTATGTGAGATATTGAAATAATGCAAGTTTTTTGTGCTTATTTTTTTGTTATGTTATCTGGCGAGTAGTCATGGGGTCGAGCTTTCATATCTAGCTCGTGATGATTAACTGCGTTATGTCAATTAATCATTAACTACTGAAATCAAACCCGTAGCGGTGTCAAAGGCGCGCAGAGTGTGGGGGAGTTAAACGTCAAGTGGCGTTTGGCAGAACACAAATTGTAGATGTAAAGAATGCCAGGATCATTTTTTAAAAGTGTGAGCGTTTGAAATTATTGGTTATGATCCATTTGAGATTATCGCTGGTGTTGTTCAAAACAGATATGGATTGATAAGTTAAGTTGTTTTTTAGGTTTTTTTACAACTTGACTTATTGTTGATGAATTATAGTTTTTATAAAACACGTTCTTTTTAGCTAATTTAGTTGATCAGGGCGTTTTATTGTAGGTAGGTGGTTATGGACGAATATTCTGATTTGTTTACATTAGATGATGAGGGTCTATTAACAACCGACATTGAACTAATTAAGTGGTTTGAGGAAAAAGATAATCAAATTTTGAAAGGTTTGATTAAACCTGAAAATTATATCCCACATAGTTAGTATTAACAAACGTATCATGAAAGGCGGTTTAAACGTTATTATGACTAATGATGAGGGCAAGACGAAAATATTCTTGCGTGGTGATTTTGAAAAGCCTTTAACGGCAGATGAACATACAGAATTGTTAGCTGATTTAAAGCCATTGGCTGGTAAGTATGAGTTCCATGTGTCGGTTGAGACTAAAATCTAATGTAGTGTTGGTAAGAGCATTTTGATTATTTAATCTAGAATGTTCTTTTTATTTTGATTAAGAAAGCGAGTTTTGATTTTTATGAGTAAGATGTTGAAGTTGTTACCTGAAAAGGGTAACTTGAAGTTTTTGTATTTAGGAACACCTGATAATGGGCGACCACAGTTTTTGATTGAAGGTTCGGACGCTGATGCCTTGACTGTTACACCAGTTGGTAAATTGCCAGAGGGATTGAAGCCAAAAGATGTTGTGAAGTTTGAAAATATGACGCTTGATTTGGTGTCAATTGGTGGTTCACGTACTAAAGTTTCTGGTTTGACTGCTGTTATTAAGAAAGAAAATGAAACAGCAGCGACTACCTGGGCGAATGAGTCAGCACGTACTATGGTTGTGGTTAAGGGTGAGTATTTCCCTGTTGTTGATACCGATTTTTTCACGGGTTCCTTTATGTATGGTGCCACTCGTGATGTCTTTGAGACTTTGAATTATCAGGAACAACAAGATCGTGGTTCTCGTGTTGGTGATTTGATTGCTAAAGATGTTCGTGTGAGTGATGAAAATGGTAAGGCATTAACAGTTCGTGTTCCTGTGGGAGTGTTCCCAGAGGGTGCCTTTAAGCCATTTGATAAGGTTGAATTTGAAAATTTGGTTGTGTCATTATTTGACGGTTCAACCAATGATGATCCAGATCAAGATGTTTTGTTCTTCTCTGCTAGTGGCATTTCAAAGGCAACTGCTGATAATAAGTCACAAACAACTGCTAAGCCTGCTGAAGCCAAAACTAAGTAATGGCAGGAAAGGGGTTAATCAATGAGTAAATTATTTCCCCGTGGTTTCCGTGTTCGTTATTGGCATAGGCATTTAAGACGTGATGTTTTTATTGTAATTGGTCTTGTGCCAGTGGTCGTATTTTTGATCACGATTGTTTTTCGTTTACTTGCTATCATGCCACCTAGTAAAGGGTTAGTCAGTTTCACAAAAGCATTGGTTACACAAGTTGATTGGTTGGCTTTTGTTAATAGTTTGTTACCAGGTCTCTATTTAACTTTGATTGCTATGGTTGTCTTAGTGCTTGGTGCAAGTTATTGGTATTGGAAGACTTATCAATTTCAAGGGTTTTGGGCGACTATTTTTCGCTTAGAAAGGTTATCTAATTGGCTAATTGCTAATCAATATTATTTGGTCAAGGAAGTTGATGAAAAAGAACACCGTTTGAGTTTCAATTTGGGTGGTGAGAAAGGTGGTTGGCATTGGTAAAACAAAAAATTAAGCTGCCAAAAGTCAGTTTAGAGAACAATGGTAAGGTTGGTTTTTCAATCTATTTACCAATGGACGGACAAAAGTATCAAGATCGTTTTCGTGATCGACGTATTTCACAACCTATGTCGGCTATGTTGTTTGCGGACGGTGTGGGAACAAATGATATTTTTGGGTTTAAGTCATTTGAATTTATTTCTAATCCGTTGGGATTACGCTTAGGCTTATCTGACATGACCATAACAGATCATACGATTGAAATTATGAAAGGGGTGGTTTGGGATTATGAAAAATATCCCCAGGCACTTATTTCTGGTGATACGGGTTCTGGTAAATCATTCTTTTTGTTTAGTTTACTGAACGGGTTGATTAAAAGTGGTGCGATTGTTGATGTTGCGGATCCAAAAGAGACTGATTTATCCGTGCTTGGTAAAACCGCTTCACTAAAATATCGTGTGACTTATGGTCGTGATCGTATTTTAAAATCATTTTATCGTTTTTATCTTGAAATGATTAAGCGTGGGCGTGAATATCATGATCTATTGAATGATAATTTAGAAGAAAATGTTGGCAATTATCGTAAGTATGGTTTGAAACCCCATTTTTTTGTTTTTGATGAATTTGGTGCGTTTGTTTCTGGGTTGAAATATAACGAAAGTGAAGCAATCCAGCAAATTTTGGGACAAATTACGATGTTAGGTCGTCAATTAGGTTATTTTGTAGCGATTGCTATGCAGAAACCAACGGCTGATACGATTGGTAGTGCGTCTCGTGATCAATTCCAGTTCCGTGTGGCACTTGGTAAGATGAAATCTAGTGGACTGTCTATGATGTTCCCTGATGATGTTGACGAAGTGCAGTTTAAGGAACTCTCAAAGAATTTAAAGGGGTGGGGTTATTTAGCTATGACACCAGGGCAAGCCAGATCATTTTTTGCACCTGTTATTCCTAAAGACTTTGTCCCGTTTAAATATTTTGATGAATTAGGTCAGCAATATCCAGCCATTCCAGTTGAGCCAATGGGTGAGATTAAGGAATTTTTGGATAGTAAAAGCGCTAAATATGTAGAATTGAACTTTTAGTTAGTACCTATTAGTTATTTGGCAGGTCTAATTTGATTTAGTGATTGTAGGCAGTCGGGGTGCATGAGGCGTTAAGCAAAGCACTTACAGCACGTTGACCCTTTTCAGCCATGGAACAGCTCTGCTGTGGAAAAGGAAGCGCCCAGCTCTGCTGGTGCGCGACTGGTGGCGTTTGAAAAGGGGATTACGTGCCGTTGTGTCTTTGTAGCCGATTGTGCGCTGAATAACGTACAAGCAGTTGTAAAATTCGCCAACCCCCCAAATTACTAATAGGGGGGGTAAATTGACAAATAAACCGACAGGTAACCCCTCCTCAACGCCTGGGGGAGTAGGTCTCAATAGGAATATCCATTACGAGGCAAAACTGTAATAAATGCCCCATTTGATGAGAATATTATAATTAAAGTCCTAAAGGAGTTGATATGAAGTATAAATATCTAACTTTGTTACCTCACG
>NZ_CP042422.1 GCF_007954625.1 Leuconostoc lactis
TCGGAAGCGTTATGCATTGCTCAGAAGTACAGGCAGCCATTGGTTGGTATATCAATTTTTATAATCGCAATAGTATTTCCAATGTCGCCTAATTAACTGAATAAAAATAGTCCAATTTATTGACTTCTGAGCATCTTAAGCAGCAGATAAAAATCTATAAATCGTTATTAAATGTTTTCACTAAAGTAACTTGTTTCAGTCTATTTTCTCCCCAGTCATTTAAAGCAACTATGATGGGAATTAACGTTTCTCCTATATCCGTTAGTTGATATTCGGTGTGTTTTACTTTACCAGTTAAGTATCCTCGTTTAGAGACAATTTGGTCCGCCATTAACTCATTCAGTTGGTTTGATAAAACTTTTTTACTGATACCCTTCAGATTTTTCATAAAATATGAAAAGCCTTGTGGTCCATCATTTATTAAAATCCATAATATTAATAATTTATGCTTACCGCTAAACATTGATACTGTAAATTCTTTAGTACAATCAAAATCCCCATTACTAAGTTTTTTCATAACAGTATTTCGAAAATAATCTGACATAATACTACTCCCTTATGGATAATAAATATAAAGAGGCACTAGGTTACTTTGAAGTGCCCTCTATTAAATGTTACCAGTAAGGTAATATAATATGTAGATCATTAAATGAAAGGTGTTATTTTATTATGAAACTACAATTAGCAATTGATTTAGAAGATGTCCAAGGAGCCATTGATTTAATTCAAAAGACGAAAGATAGTATTGATATTTTTGAATATGGAACTCCTTTGGTAATTAATTTTGGGCTTGAAGGACTAAAAAAAATTCGTGCGGAATTTCCAGATATTACATTACTTGCTGATTTGAAAATCATGGACGTCGCTTCATATGAAGTGAATCAGGCATTTGCTTACGGAGCTGATATTACAACGATTTTAGGTGTTGCCGAAGATCAATCCATTAAGGATGCTGTAAAAGCAGCTCATGAAGCTGGAAAAGAGTTATTGGTTGATATGATTGGGGTCCAAGACATTGCAACTCGTGCTCGTGAAATAGATGCTTTCGGAGCAGATTATATTGGTACTCACACGGGTTATGATCTACAAGCCTTGGGTCAAGATCCCTTTGAAACCTTTAATATCATTAAGAACAATGTTTCTAATACAAAGACCGCAATCGCCGGTGGAATTAAATTAACAGCAGCGGAGGAAATTAAGTCGGCTAATCCAGATCTATTAATTATTGGTGGAGCAATTTCTACAGTAGATGATCCAGCCACAGCTGCAGCTGAATTCAAGAAATTGCTTGGATAATATAGGAGTTTGTTATGAATTGGGAAAGCATACTTGATGAACTAAATAATAATTCAGATAAAAATATTCCCGATGAGTTATTAGTGGTTATCAATTCAACCAATAGAATTTTTTTGACGGGATTTGGACGTTCAGGACTAGCATTACAGGCTTTTGCTATGCGCCTTGTGCAATTAGGTAAAGAGACTTTTTTTGTAGGAGATACGACTACACCTGCTATTCAGGATAAAGACTTATTAATTATTGCCTCTTCATCTGGAGAAACGAGTCAATTAATTCAATATGTTGACACTGCAAAAAATATTGGCGCGAAAGTTTGGCTATGGAGTACAAACACGCGTAATACGATCTATAAAAAAGCAGACTATGTCACCATACTATCAGGTAAAAGTAAGTTTACTAATAACGACATAACACAACAACCAATGGGAAGTTTATTTGAACAATCTGTTTGGTTATATGGCGATTTATTTGTCATGAACTATATGAATAAATTTAATATTTCCGAATTCGAATTAAAAAAGAGGCATGCTAATCTTGAATAAGAGCAGGATATTGGTTGTTAAGACAATATTAATTTTTGTGATTTAGCTTATTACCCAATTTTTTATAGTCGTGTTATAATAGAAACAGAAAAGGAAGCCTTGCGTGAACAAGACTTCCCACGTAGAGCCGTGTAAGACGGTAGCATTAATTAACGACTAAAAATAACCGCTAGCTTGCCAGAGCTAAGGCGGTTATTTTTTTTGCTGATTTTTAATCAACTCAACAACTAAGGCTAGTAAGGCAACTGTAAAAGTACCAAACATCAGCATAAGTTGTAAAGCGTCCGATACGGACACTTAGGCTACTCCTTTCCTAGAATGTGAGTTTATAGTTTTTACACCATAAGCACCACCCCCTTTAAGGAAATAGCCACCGCCTTAACTTCTCTACTCAAACCATTATACAGGATAACCAGTAATTTACCTATTGATGATTAATGATCTAATATCCTGAACGGCTAATTTTCTATTTTCAATATAATTATCCGACATGTTTTGAATGAACCCAGATATATTTTTCTGGTTTCATGATTGAAGTTAGTCTTATCTAATTGAATAGTAACAGAATAAAAATTTGCAACTGCGTGCATTGCATTATGAAATATTTTATCCGTAGTCATCTTTGGTAATTTTTTTTCAGTATAATTATTGTCTTGATCCATTTTTATAATCGTAATCGTATCTCAAATGTTGCCTAAGTAACTGAATAAAAATAGTCCAATTCATTGACTTCTGAGCAATGGGATATGTTTTGAAAGATTGGAATACAGGTCAGTACTTCAAAATTGGAGAAAAGAATGCTGAGTTTATAACAAATTAATCAATAAGGTTTTCTTATATTGTTGAGAAAGGAAGTGTGATTTTTAAATCATCACGCTTCCTTTTTTTGATTTGTTTTCATCTGATATTAAAAAATTACATTGTCAAGTATCTAGGCAAAATTTTTGTAACCGCTTTCTACTGATGATATAGTAGGCATAACAAACAAAGTGTTTGTTAAACAATATACACGTTATTAGTGCGTGTCAAGATTGTGCTGAGTATTGTATGAAAAAGGGAGGAATTATATGACAAACATAAATGGAGAATATGCAAAGCAGAATTTTCCAAAACAGAGTCAACCTGAACCAGGATTACAAAGCAAGATGTCGCCAACACCAGATGATGGTGCAGCAAGTTACGTTGGGCATGACCGCCTGAAACATAAGAAAGCACTGATAACCGGTGGTGACTCAGGAATCGGCAGATCTGTGGCGATAGCGTATGCGCATGAAGGTGCTGATATTGTGTTAAATTATCTTCCTGAAGAAGAACCAGATGCACAAGAAGTTAAGGGCATTATTGAATCATTGGGTCGTAAAATTAAGCTAGTTCCAGGTGATTTAAAGAATGAAGCATTCAGCCAAAAGTTGATTGATGAAGCAGTTTCATTTTTTGGTGATTTAAGTATTTTGACGTTAGTAGCTGGTAAACAACAAGCGGAAGTTGATATAGCTAATTTGTCGACACAACAAATAACCGACACTTATGCAACAAATGTTTTTAGTCTCATTTGGCTTGTTAAAGCGGCTTTACCACATATGCAACCTGGCAGCAGTATCATAACAACGAATTCTATTCAGGCAGAGCAACCATCATCATTTCTCGTGGATTATGCAGGTACAAAAGCTGCTATCAAGAATATGACGATGAGTTTGGCTAAACAATTGGCTAATCGAGGGATTCGCGTGAATAGTGTGGCACCTGGTCCCATTTGGACACCTTTGCAGATTGTTGGTGGACAGTTACCGGAGAACATTCCAACATTTGGCCAATCGACACCCATCGGTAGAGCTGGTCAACCGGCAGAATTAGCAGGCGCTTATGTTTTCCTAGCTTCAAATGAATCTAGCTATGTAACAGGTGAGTCAATCAATGTTACTGGTGGCTTAAAGTGAATCATGAGCTCCTTTGAATTTCGAAGATACTAATCAGAAATTTGGTTGGATCAACGAAGAAAGTGGAGAAAAGATGGATAAAAAGAATAAAAAATTTGGCTTTTGGGATAAACTATCGATGCTTTTGGCGTTGTCTCAATTATTGTTCAGTTTCTATTATTTTGTCAGAAATTGGAAGAAAACAAAAGAAGATTAACAAATTTTCATTTTAGGCATAAAGGAGGAAAACTATGTTAAAAACTGTACTTAAGGTATTGTTAGCATCTACATTAATTCTAGGCGGTATAGCGGTTGGAGGGACCATATTTGCAGCTAAAGGCATCGACAAAGCTGGGGACCGTTTGGAAGAGAAAATCCATAATTAAATCATTGAACAGATAATAACGATAGCAACTTATTGATGAGGAGCTGTTGTTTTTTAATCTTTTAAAAATAACTCATAATTTCATTGTTTTGTAAAGGGGGTAAGCGTTATTTTTGTAAACGCTTTCCGATAGTGTTATATTTAGGCTAGTGAATTGGATATCATAATTCATAGAAAAGATAATGGAGGAAAGATTATGATTTGGTCATTAATTGTAGGTGCCATTATTGGTGCCATTGCAGGTGCTATCACAAATCGTGGTGAGTCAATGGGGTGGATTAGCAATATTATTGCTGGTCTAATCGGATCGGCTATTGGCCAGGCTTTGTTGGGTCAATGGGGACCTAGCTTGGCGGGAATGGCAATCATTCCTTCGATAATTGGGGCTGTGATTCTTGTACTAGTCGTGTCAATGGTGTTTGGTATGAGAGCAAAACAGTAGCATAAGGTAATAGAGAGGTATGATATGAAGAAAAGTCAAAAAATTGTTCTGAGTATTTTCAGCCTCGGATATTTGGTTGGGCTTTGTTTGTTGATATGGCCAAAAATAATTGATGAAGTTTTCAAATTTTTAGCAGAGTTTAATATACATTTAAACTTTAAGAGTGATCTTTTCATTTATTACTATGGTCTCGTACTGCTGGCACTGACCGTGCTTGTGTTTTTACTCATATTGGTATGGCCGGTAGAATTACCAGATATTCCTTTAAAGCAAACCAAAGAAGGACGGCTTGCGTTGAGTAATCATGGTATCAACCAGTTTATTCAGACAAAGCTCTCAGGTGAAGGTTTATCAAATATTAAAGTGAGATTGAAAAATACTCGTCGTCAACGAAAATTTTATATTGTTGCTGATTCAGTTTATAAACAGGCGACAGTCGAAGAATTACCTCGTATTTCATACGATTTAACGAAAAGCTTGAATGATTTACTCGCTGGCATAAATCGAATTCCCATTAAAGTTGATATTAAAGTAAATCAGAAATCAAACTCAAAGCGTAAAGTCACACGTGTGATTTAAAAAGGAGTGCGGATATAATGAAAGACAAAAAATCAATTAATATTTGGGTTGGTGGTCTTGCGGGTTTCATTCTGTCAACTCTATTGGTAACTGTAGGATTTTGGAAGACGATTTTGATTATAGTTGTCACCTTACTAGCAGGTTGGATTGGCTACTTGCTCGAAGCGTATAATCTCGATTTGTCAATTGTCTCTAAAATATTTACACGTAAAAATTAGTTATTTAGCTATAGAAAGGATTTAATTATGTCTACAGAAACAAAAACTACAACTACACAAAATACTGCAACAGAGAATCGTCAACCTAAAGGTGAATTAACATTTAATGACAAAGTGATTCAAAAAGTAGTGGGCTATGCAATTGAAAAAGTGACAGGATTGCTAGGTGTTGACGGTGGTTTTGTCGCAAACATTAAAAATAAAATTGTGAATACGGATAACCCCACTGATGGCATTGGTGTCGAGGTCGGAAAAGAACAAGTTGCGGTAGATTTAGATATTATCATGGAATATGGACACAACGCACATGATATTTATAAGCAACTAACAGAAGTAATCACAAAACAGGTGCGAGAAACAACAAGTTTGACGCTAGTTGAGTTAAATGTTGAAGTAGTTGATATTCAAACACAAAAAGAATTTGACGCATCACAAACAAGCTTACAGGATCGCGTAACAGACGCTGGTAGCACAATCAAAGAAAAAACTTCAGCTGGCGTTGATGCCGTGAAAAAAACAACTTATCAAGCAGTGAACGATGACGATAATCGTGTCAAGTAAACGTACAAGCGGTTTGAAGTTGCAGTAGCAAGTCTCAGCACAACGGTCTAAACGTTGTGCTTCTTATAATTAGAACTAGGTTGATGCAAGCTACGAAGCGAATAAAAATTCAAAAATTTTTTCATAGACACGGGAATGTTTTCTTGCTTGCCTTGGATTCAATCATTGTACGCTATTCATTACACAGAAATTTATTACCAAAATAATGATGGTGTGTCATTTAATGCAAAGGGTCTGCCTAATTTCTGGGATTTTTTGTATTTGGCCTATACCATTGGTATAACTTACCAAGTTTCGGATACAAATTTTTCTACAACCCGTTTTCGAAAAGTTGCATTAGGGCACTCACCCATTTCTTTTGCCTTTAGTACACTCCTCATTGCCACTATGATTAATTTTATAGCCAGTTTGATTAGTAGTCACTAAGCCCTTTTTAGAATCAAACGTGATAAAAGGGCAAGCTAAATATTTGCGGAAAAAATATGACTGTGGTAATCCGCACTTAGGTTCTGATAGAGAACCAGAAGGAGAGATATCATTATGGGATTAATTTGGACACTTATCGTAGGTGCAGTTATCGGTGCTATTGCAGGAGCAATTACAAGCCGCGGTGCAGCTATGGGATGGATTAGTAACATCATTGCTGGTTTAATTGGTTCTTGGTTAGGTGAAAGCCTTCTTGGATCATGGGGACCAAGCTTAGCAGGAATGGCACTTATTCCTTCAATTATTGGTGCAATTGTATTAGTCTTAATCGTATCTTGGATTACTAGTCGCACAAATAAGTAATTTATAAAAACTCACTGCGTAAAACTATAATTAACTGTTTTAGACAGAAAGTAGGTGTAGGAGAAACTTATAATGACAGAAAACAAAAATAAGGACCAAAATAAAGAAGAGCAGGTTAAGGATCAAAAGGAAAAGATTGATCCTGAGTCAACTGCCGAAAATACTAATCTTTACGAACACGATCCAAAAAACGCTGATTATAAAAAAGCTGATTAAGGATTATATCAGTATTGCTACTAAAGCTTAAATTTGTTAGTTAACAAGTTAGGCTTTTTTATAAACCTTTTTGCAGTAGAATAGGGGACATTTTTAATGAGTTTGAATGAGTTATATGAACTAAATGATGGGCATCAGTTACCAAAAATTGGCTTGGGAACCTTTCAGATTCGAGGTTATCAAGGCGTTGACCAGATTTTAAATGCTATACAAATCGGTTACCGATTGCTTGATACGTCTACAAATTATGACAGTGAAGGTGCGGTTGGAGAAGCTATTCGTCGTTCAGGTATCCCACGCTCGCAATTTTATGTAACAACAAAACTTCCTGGTAAATATCATCATTTCGAAGATGCTCTGAAAATCATTGAAGAATCATTGCTTCGTTTAGGATTAGACTATTTGGATCTTTATTTGATTCATTGGCCACTTCCTAAACGGGACAATTATGTGGAGGCTTGGCAAGCATTAATTGAGGCACAAAGGCGTGGACTAGTTCGTTCGATTGGTGTGTCCAACTTTGAAAAGGAACATCTGGATAAGATTATTTCAGCAACGGGGGTCACACCGGCTGTTAACCAAAATGAAATTCATCCATATTGGCCGCAGGAATCATTGGTGGCTACTAATCAAGAGTATGGTATCGTAACTGAGGCTTGGAGCCCATTAGGTCGAGGCAGTAGCGAATTAACAGAACCGTTAATTTTAAAACTAGCCGACAAATATGATAAAAATGCGGGTCAAATTATTTTGAGATGGCATATACAACGTGGTATTTTACCAGTTGCTAAAGCTACCACTCCTCATCATCAGCGACGTAACTTAGATATCTTTGATTTCACACTGACAGAGACTGAGGTTAGCCAAATATCTGATTTGGAACGTAAAGATGGGCGTGTGGATGACCAAGATCCAAAAGAATACGAAGAATTTGTTTAAGTGATTTATGGTTTTCTCACTTTTAAAATTTTTACAAAGGAATATTAAAAGTATGAAAAATAAATCAAAAAAAGTTAAGCTGGATTTTCTGCATTACTGTGTTTACGTTATATCATTAGGCGGATTTCTATTTGGCTACGATACTGGTGTGATTAACGGTGCACTGGCATTCATGAGCCGTCCGGACCAACTGAATTTAACACCGACCTTACAAGGAGTTGTGTCCAGTTCATTGGTTATTGGTGCTTGTTTTGGGGCACTGGGATGTGGTCGAGTTGCTGATAAAATTGGTCGCCGTAAAACGCTACGAATCATTGCAATCGTATTTACAATAGCTACGGTGCTTTGCGCTGTTGCCATGAACTTTTGGCTTATGTCACTTTTTCGATTTGTATTAGGTTTAGCAGTCGGTGCTGCATCAAGTTTGTCACCAATGTATTTAGCAGAAATTTCACCGGAAAATTTAAGAAGCGCCAATGTCAACAAAAACGCTATTTTTATTGTACTTGGTCAGTTATGTGCTTTCATTGTAAATGCAATATTAGGAAACATCTGGGGCCATTGGGGTCCAATTTGGCGTGTTATGGTGATTTTTGGTGCGGTTCCATCAATTATTCTGTGGGTAAACTCGTTTCGTATCAGCGGTAGTCCGCAATGGTTACTCTTAAAGCATCGTTTTAACCGAGCTCGAAAAATATTTCGTCGATTGGGATTTGAAAATACTAACCAGCTTATCAAATCTCAAAGTGATCAATCTAGTGATCAAAACGATAATGAATTTAATTGGTCAATAGCATTAAAAAATAAAAAATTGTTTTATTTGTTAGTGACAGGAATTGTGATTGCTCTGATTCAGCAAATCTCAGGTGTAAACACCGTGATGTATTACGGTACAATTTTACTTGAAAAAGTTGGTATGGGTGAAAGTGGCTCCTTGTACGCCAATGTGTTAATTGGTGTCGTTTCTGTTATTGCTAGTATATTTGGTACTCGAATGATAGAACATGCCAATCATCATCGCATGTTGATTATTGGTCTGCTTGGTAACGTTGTTTTTATGGCGCTACTTGGAACTATTATGAAATCTAGTGTTTTTTCTCAAGGAATAACTAATGCTTTGGTGCTTGTCAGTTTAACGTTGTTTTTGGCTAATCATCAAGGTATTGTAAGTCCTGTTACATGGCTCTTGTTAGCCGAAATGTTTCCTGGAAAGGTTAAGGCGCAATTTATGTCCGTAGCCACAGCAACAACTTGGATAACCAACTTCGTCATTAGTTTAATCTATCCCCAGTTAGTTGCTATTCTTGGAACAGCATTGGTATTTTTCGTTTTTGCTATGTCAAATGGATTAAGTATTGTGTTAGCAAGTCTGTTTGTCAATAGTAAAAAAATGGCAAAGGCTTATGATACAGCTAGTCTATCATAGCCTCCAAAAAGGAGTGTAGTTAATGGCTAATTTTTACATTGATACGGCAGAAGTCGTTCATGAAATTCCACAAAATGATCGTCCAAAATTTTATATGTTTGGTGTACCACGTTATACAAATATGGGTGATCAGGCAGTATCATTGGCTGAAAGAAAATATATTGAGAACGAATTTCCAAATTATCAGTATATTGAAATTATTGAGGAAGACGGTGATGAGGCGATACCTGTTGTCCAAGAAAATTTGCGTAAAGATGATATTATTGCGTTTACTGGTGGTGGCAATATGGGTAATTTGTATCACAACCACGAAGAGGCAAGGCGTAAAGTATTTTCGACATTTGTTAACAACCTTACGATCTCATTTCCCCAATCAATTCATTTTGAGGATAATGAAGATGGTGAGATTGAAAAAAGAATAAGTCAGGCAGCTTATAGCAAGAACCCAAATCTTGTTCTTGTAGCTCGCGACGCACAAAGCTTTCATCGTATGCTTACGACTTTTGACAATAAAGTTATTTTCACGCCGGACATGGTATTATACATGAACTCGGTGGACTGGAAATTTGAACGTAATGGGGCTTTGTTTGTTTTGCGTCATGATTCAGAGAAGGTTGTCAAACAAACCACCATTGATAAAATAAAAGAAATACTCGGTGGGGACAGACCAGTGGAACGTGTTGATACCGTATTAGATGAACCAAAAGAGATTACGCCAATCACACGTGACACTTTGTTTGAGCAACAGCTGGAGTTGTTTTCACACCAAGAAATTATTATCACAGACCGTTGGCATGCTATGGTTTTCTCTGTCCTCACTGGGACACCATGCTTGCTTTTTGGAAATAGTTATGGAAAAGGGAAGCACGCGTACTTTGATTGGTTAGAGCATGTGAATTGGATTGATTACACAGATGAAACCGATATCGATCGAATTGAAAGTATTTTAAAGGAACTGATGAAGCAGGAACGTCATGATTATAATGTGAAAAAAGACTTCCAACAACTCCATGACATTATTGAAGAAAATATATCTAAGTAAGAAAAAGACATAACTTGCGTTATGTCTTTTTCTATTCAATTTAATTTTTTATAAAGAATATTTTGTGTGTTAAATCAACAATAGGACCTTGCAAAAATAGTGAAGCTACAAGTCCGATACCAACCCCAAACCATTGGTCATTAATATAAAAAGCTAGAACCAGAATGGACAAAAGAAGCATATGAGCGATGAGTTGTGCTTTAGTTGCATTTCCATGTGCTCATAAATCAATAAATTGGACTATTTTTATTCAGTTAATTAGGCGACATTTGATATAGGATTGCGATTATAAAAATTGATATACCAACCAACGGCTGCTTGGACTTCAGTTGATGTTTGCTATGCCTTCAAATAAACTTCTTCACGCTTCTCTAGGTGCTTGACGTCTTTAAAAGTCTTTGACTGACCCTTGATCATGATTGGGGTAGCTTGTTTAAGCCAAATAGCAATAGAATCTTTTGAAGGCCCAAATACCTTTGCTAATGATTTAAGTTAACGTCCTTCTTGGTGAAGTTTAACCAATGAATCTTTGAAATATTGTGAATAACGAATTGACATAAAAATACTCCTATACTTTCATTTTACGGACTGAATAAAAATAGTCCATTTTTTTAGTATAAGAGCAAACTGTAGTGTAGTTAAAGTGATGTTTTGTTTTTAAATATGCTGTTCCCTTAATCTTAACATACCAATAGTTTAACAGCGAATATGATTGATCAACCATTTGTCATCGGAAGTATTCTAGCAAAATCTTACATTTTCATTCCCATTTTTTCGTACGACTCCATACCTGCCATCCAAAGATTAGATAACTCAATACCACGCTCCTCAGCTAACGCATTCATTAAAGTATTCATATCCATTAACTGATACTTCTGATGCGGCTTTTTTGGATCTACTATCTCTATTTGTGCCATCATACCGCCATCTTCATGTTCTAAAATATGGCAATGATACATATAAATACCAGGTAAATCAAACTTAACTAGTATTCGAACAGTTTCCCCTGGGTTAACTCCAATGGTGTCTTTGAAACCGTTCTCATTTGGATATGGATCTTTTCCATTACGTGTTAGTACTAAAAAGCGAGTGCCGTGTATGTGAAATGGGTGAACCATTCCCGGTTTTTCGTTACTATTCGTGACATCCCAATACTGATACTCTCCAACTATTTGCTCGGCATCAATGCGTTCCATAGCAAATTTCTTGTCATCTATGGCAACACTTTCATCCATTCCTTGCATGACGACATGTCGAATGGGTAATGACGTTTCAACTGCCGGTTTCTTTAAATTAATTAAATGATCGGGAATCTTTGTAGTATCTTTTGCGAAATTGTGAATGCGGAACTTTAATAGTGGCACTTGATCAGTATATAAGGTTACCTCATCACCTTCATGATATTGGCTAAAATCAATAATGACTTCTGCACGTTCAGCACAGCTCAACATTAAACCTGTCAGCTTGATTGGCTTGGGTAATAGAGAACAATCTCCCGCAATCTGATCAAATGGCAAATCATCGGAAAAATGCAAACGCCATTCCCGACGGTTAGCACCATTTAGAAAACGTAACCTTATTTTTTGTGTTGTGACATCGAAGTATGGGTTGACTGTTCCATTGATAACAGCCGTGGGACCTGCAACACCATCAGGATCATAATCGGCACGATAATCAAACTGATTATCTTTGTGAAAATGTCTATCTTGTAAAATAATTGGAATATCATCTACTCCATAATTTCTTGGTATTGATAATTGAGATTCATGCTCATCTTGAACAATAACCATTGTAGCTAATCCTTGCCACACCTGTTCTGCTGTGGATGGACATGGGTGAGCATGCAACCATAATGTCGCAGCGGGCTGATTCAACGTAAAATTAATATGTTTGATTTCCCCTGGGTAAACAGGCGCGTGACAACCCCCATCAACATAAGGGCCACTAACATCAGCTCCATGCCAATGAAAAGTAGTTAATTCTGGCAGGTCATTTTTCAAAGTGATATGATTTTTTTGACCGCGGTGAAATATAATAGTCTTACCTAAAAAATTAGCATTATAACCCCATGTCTGTGTCTTTTCCCCTGGCAATATTTGCGATTTCCCTGATTTTGCAGTGACGGTATAGTAGATATCATTTTTAGACTCTCTATCTGCTTTTAAAATAGGTGGTATATTTAAAGGCATTTCCGGGGCATTATTTACTATGAGAGGTACATATCCGCCATCATGTAGATCAAAAGCTGGCTCATCAAAGAAATATTTTTTATTGGACTGTTCCATTTTAATTTTCCTCTATATTTTTAGCAGTGTACTTACTGAAAATTGAAATTACAGGATATGAATGATCACTCTTCATCTCAGATTCTAGCACTTTTTAGTAATTATGAATAATATTAGCATTCTGAAGAGTGTAATTATCTTAACTATTTAATCATGTTACGCTCATAGTCGATATTATGAAAAGCTATTTAAGTAACTATAAAAAGTTATCTAATTCAGAGTGCAACAAAATTAGCGGATGACATTGGATTGGCGACGTTTTAGGGGTAATTGGACATGTATACCATCCAGCCGACCCTCAAAAGGTTCTAGATCAATTGAATGGCAAGACGCAACCTAAACCTGGACACCAATATAGTCCATATGGGTATTACTAATTTAACGAATTACCATAATGTAGCTTATGCCAATTTAAAAGCGCCAAACCTTAATTTCATAGGGTTTGGCGCTTTTTCTGTGATCTGTTCTTGTGAATTGAGCTTAAAATAATTGGTCTAGCTCTCATAATCCCTACAACTAGCCTTTTGTTATTTGTGAAATTTTAGTCCGTGAGCGGTTTATGAGACGGCTGTTTGTGCTTTTTGCGGAGGCGTAAACGGACCACTAATTTGTGTTGGGCGACTTCTTTGTCAGACAACGTTAACTTCTCATCAATTGAGAAAGAGGTCGTTTTGTAATTTTTGGCCAGGACAACCGCATAAACAGCCTGGTCAATCTGTTCACTTTGTTCTGGTGTTAAGGAAAACGTTAATGTGGTTAAGCTGACATCAGCTTGCCCCGCGCGGGTAGCGTTCTGCATGACATGCTCCCGCTGAAGGTGATCCTGCAATGATAAATTGCCCCGTCACGGCGTGACCCGCCGGAGGTTTTTCTAGCCGGATAATAGGCGCTAAAAAATAGCAGTTTCCCCAGTAGGAAGGGGAAACGCTACTGTCATCGCTTGTCGATGACGTGCCTCGCAGAGCCTGTCCAAAATATTATTTTGGTATAACAGGCTATACCAGATTTTTAACGGTGTTATACTGGTCTTGGAAAACCCTTTTTGAGGAGGCATTTTTGATGGCGCATTTAAAGAAAAATACCCGTGGCGCAGTCCCTGGTTTAGCGGTTCACTTTGAACGTAAAACCGACCATCACACGAACAAAGAAATTGATGGGTCGAAATCCTATCTGAATCAAGATCTCATGGCGGATGGTTCTGATATGCTTTCACGCTTCAATGCGCGTTTAAATAACGTTTATTGCATGAAAAGAGACGATGTGAAGGCGTTAGCGACGTGGATAGTCACTTTACCTGAAGAACTCACAGAAGCCCCCTACGAGCAACAGAGCGCCTTTTTTGAAGCAACCACCAATTTTCTTAATGCACGTTATGGTCAAGAAAATGCCGTGGCCGCTGTGGTGCATTATGACGAGACAACCCCTCACTTGCACTATGCCTTTGTCCCCGTCGTTTTTGATGATAAAAAGTCACGTTATAAAGTATCCGCTAAAGAAGTACTCACACGCCATGATTTACAAACCTTTCATGATGATTTAGATCAACATTTAAAAAAGGTGCTGCCCTTTTATGAACAAGGGATTTTAAATAACAAAACCTTACCATTTGAGAATGTCGCTGAAATCAAAAAATACAATGATCAGTTTAACGCCTTAAAAAACGAACTAGCTGACGTTGAAGACAATATTAGGGCTAAACAGGCCGTACTTAAAATCACGGATCAAGCCTTAACGGAAGTTGACTTAGCCGAAAAACAAATTGATGCGTTTAAACAAGCCTTATCTAAAAACCTCTTTGGTAAGACGGTGCTGAAGCCAGATGACTTAGATCGCTTTAAAAACGTGTTAGCCACGATGAAGAAAGCCACCTTACAAAGCCAGCATGAGACAGAAGAACTCAAGCAAACATTAGGCCAAGTCAAAGCGCAATTAGGAGACGTCCAAGCAGACTATCAAAACCTGAAAGAAACGCATCAAGCGCTTCAGAAGCGACAGCGAAAACAGCAACAGCTGGATTATGCCATGCGAGACATGCTTAAAAATGATTATGGTGTCGACAAGATAGCCCATACGGATGTGGAGGCTCGGTATGTCCTTTATAAGCTAGATCATGAAGAACTTACAAAAAATAAAAAAGTAGCCCAGTCATGGTTAAAAACACTGACGACAGCTAGAGCAGATCCAGATACGAAAATAGCGCCAACTAGATTAGATCGCGGTATCGAACAAGTTAAAGCACTAATTAATCGAATCATTGAATTAACGCGTGATCTTTTTAAAGGACCCAGTCTTTAACGTTATAACGGCTTATTTGCCCGTCTAAGCGTTTTTAACCATGTGACGTAGAAATAATCATTGAACGGATTAAAACATCGCTATTGGCTTAATAAGTGGCAATCTATGTTAGATAACTAGGTAGCCGTCATTTGAAATGATTCAACACAAAAAGAACACCACGTACAAAATTTATGTACAACGGTGTTCTTTTTGTTTTTTATTTTATTGAATCAATAAAAAGGCGGAGCCTATTATAAGTTTATCTTTTATATTTTAATCTTTTGTTCTTTTGCGCGGTTAGAAAGGCAATATTATCAAGGGTTTACAAGATTATGTACCCACAAAATACTATGTATACACCCACAAAATACTATGTATACACCCACAAAATACTATGTATACACCCACTTCTCATTTAGATAAGTGGGTGTATAGGTTATAATAAAAAGCATAAAGAAATTCCCGACTAAAAGTTTTTCTTTATGCTTATCCAACAACACGCCCAAAGGAGCGTATTTATATGTCAATTATACCAGAATCAAAGACAAGGCAGGTACACACCTTGAATGAGTTATCAAAACGAAAAGTCGTCGAACATAACAGTTTAATCACTTCAATTGCCAAAATGGATAAGACACCACTCAAAATGTTTGAGTTGGCCGTTTCTCTAATAGATACGGAAAATCCCCCCGAAGATCAGACGGTTTATTTATCAAAGCGAGAGTTGTTTGCTTTTTTTCAAGTTGATGATAGCAACAAGCATAGTCGTTTTAAAGAAGCCGTTGAAAAAATGCAGAAACAAGCTTTTTTTCAGATTAAAAAAGAACAAGATAAAGGCTTTAAATTTATTAGTATTGTACCGATCCCGTATGTGGAATGGACAGATTATAATGACGAAGTAAAAATTGAATTTCATCGTGAAATTATGCCTTATCTAATTAATCTCAAAAATAATTTTACGCAACATGCTTTGTCAGATATTGCAGAATTGAACAGCAAATATGCAATAATTTTGTATCGTTGGTTATCGATGAATTACAATCAATACGAGCATTACAGCGTTAAAGGTGGACGGAGAGAGGAACAGGTTGAAAGTTACCGTAATCCCGAAATAAGCATGCGAGATTTACGTCAAATGACAGATACAATTGATGAATATAAACGATTTGATCATTTTGAAAAAAGAGTACTGAATGAACCATTGTCAGAAATTACTAAACACACAACTTTCAATGTAACTTACGAAAAGCTCAAAAAAGGGCGGAGTATTGATAGTATTGTCTTTCGTATCACTAAAAAACAAGTTGCAGATGATATTAGTTACAAGTTAGATGATCCAACTTATATTGACGGTAAGATAAGGCAAGAAGAAAGTGAAAAAGACCTCGTATATGAAGCTATGAAAAGTCCATATACAAAATTGCTGATGGAACATTTCTTATTGTCGTATATTGATTTGACGGATACGGCTATTTTGTCAGGGCTACAGAAAAATGTTTATCCACTCTATGACGAATTAAAAGAGTTACGTGGTTTAAAGGGCGTGAAAGAACACTTAGCATATATCAGAGATAAACAAGATGACTATTCGAAAAAGAATATTGCTAAGTATCTTAAAAAATCGATTGAACAGTATCTACCAATCGTTAAAAGGCAGGATATAGATCATGAGTGAAAATTTAAAAACAATTCGAGAACTTGCTGATGAATTGGGTGTTTCAAAGCAGGCTATATGGCAAAAGATAAAAAGAGATACGTCAATCGATTTACGTCAATTTACATCAACAAAAGGCAACACTGTTTACGTTGATGTTGATGGACAAAAAGCTATTAAATCAATGTTCTCAACCGATTCGTCAACAAGAGACCGTCAACGAAAAGAGGATATTGACGACAACAAAAAAGATGATGTTGATGAACAAGATGAAGTGAAATTCCTTCGAAATTTAGTATCAGAAATTCAATCTGAAAAGAGAGAGCTACATAAGTTACTAGATCAGCAACAACGATTGGCCTTGCAAGATAAAAAACTCCTAGCAGAGTACAAAGCAGAAATCAAAGATTTGAAAGCTTTAGCGATGCCGAGTCGTGAGGATGAAAAAGATGTGTCACCCCAAAGTGAAACAGAACCAGTAGAAGCGCAAACTAAACCTAAAAAGTGGTGGCAATTTAAAAAACGAGGGCAAAAAAATGATTGATTCAAAAATTATGGAGACAACAAAGTCCATTTTGAAAGATTTTGGCAACACATATTTTTCAGATAAAGGCACTTTAAAGCGCAATAAAGTAATAGAAGACCTTGATGCGTACACACCTATGTTGATGAAGGCATTACTAGCTAATCAACTAATTCATGACACCTATACGGAGTCAATTGTTATAGATGATAAAAGTGTAGAACTGTTTAAGCTAAACCAGTTTATTGAAATGTTTACGTATAAAGAATACTGGCAAGATAGCTATACAAAATTTGAGAATAAAATTGGCCTTACTGCTGGCGGTAAGTTTATTGATGAGACTGCTGATGTTGTGCTAGATTTTCCCTTCAAAGATACCGTTTTAAAAGCTGGTATGACAAAAGAAGATCAACAAGATGCTGATGAACTTTTTTTTCATGAAACGATAGCTAAGGCTGAAATTGATCAATTATTGGAACCTAAAATATTTGTTAATGCTACTAAGTATAATCAAGAAAATTTAGACGGTACATCAACTGATAATTTTGATGACGAAAATTTGATTGTCAAAGGAAATAACTTGATTGCTTTGCATAGTATAAAAGACGTTTATGCTGGCAGGGTTAAACTAATTTATTTAGATCCGCCATATAATACTGGATCAGACTCTTTTTCGTATAATGATCAATTTAATCATTCGACCTGGTTGACATTTATTAAAAGCAGGCTAGAAATAGCTAGAGAATTACTAACTGATGAGGGCGTCATAGCAGTTCATATCGATGATTCAGAAGGTCCTTATCTTAAAGTATTAATGGATTCAATTTTTGGTAGAAATTCTGAAATGTTTACCCAATATATATTGGTGAGATATGCAGACAAAACATTAAAATCGGATATGGATTATCACAAACAAATTGAGCAAATTCACTATTACAAAAAGAATAATGCATCAGTAGTGCATCCTTTCAAAAGTCAAGAAGATTATAACTATACCAAATTTATTTATTCATTTGATGAGCTGGAATCACCTTTTAAAACCATAGAACTTGGCGGTAAGAGAGTTGATATCTTTAAGAAAAATCAAATAAGTTTAAAAAAAGAGACAGCGAACATACACGGGTTAAAAGAAGTTTGGGCCACAGGAACAATTTTAGATGGAAATTCTTCAGGACGTTTTTTTAGAGATTACCTAACCGGAAGATACAACGAAGATGGTTATGGTGTTGTTTATAGAGTATGGGGTATTGGTGATGATGGAAATAAATATAGGTATTTTACTGGTCCTCAAAAGGTCGGTGCAACGAAAGGTAAGTATTTCCAAGGAGTTCCAAGTGCAGTACAAAGCGGTTTAGTTACAACAAAATTAAAACCACTTGAGGGATTTATTGATATGGCAGGAGCATTTGGAAATATTCGCCACGAAGGTGGTGTAGAAATGAGAAGTGGGAAAAAGCCTGAAAAAATGCTAAAAGAGATTATTCAAAGATATTCTTCTGAAAACGATATTGTGTTAGATTTCTTTGGTGGATCCGGTTCTACAGCAGCAACAGCACTTAAAATGAACAGACGATTTATAACAGTTGAACAGATTGATGAACAAGTGTATAAACTGAAAAAAAGGTTAGTTAATGTTATTAATGGTGATACAACGGGCATCTCTAAAGACGTTAATTGGCAAGGCGGCGGATCATTTGTCTATGCTGAATTAATGGAAAAGAACCAAGGTTATCTCAAAGATGTCCAACAGGCCGAAACGACGAAGCAATTAGAAGATGTTGTTCATCGCATGATTGAAGGTGGCGCTGATTTTGATTTCCGAGTCGATGTTGAAAAAGTCCTGCAAGATCCTGAATACCAATCAATGTCATTGGCTGATAAAAAGCAGCTGATAGTCAAGGTCATTGATAAGAATCAGTTGTATTATGCGTACAGTGATATGGACGATCGTGATGTACAAGAGCTGATGTCTGAGAGTGATATTGCCTTTAATAAAAGCTTTTATGGGGAGCGTGATCTGTAATGGCCAAAAAGAAATCACGAGAACTTGTCTTACCTATTGTTCATGAGATTAACGACTATACGAGTGACTTTTTAAAAAACGACGAACCCCGACATGCGTTTGTTTATCCGGACTACATTAAGCACAATCTCAAGCATCAGTTACGTGATTATCAAAAGCAATCACTATACAACTTGAATTACACGCAAAAGGATACCAATGTTGCCAGTCGCTTTAATCAATTGTTATTCCATATGGCCACTGGTTCTGGAAAAACTGATGTGATGGCAGCCGATATGCTGTATTTTTACCATGAATTTGGCTATCAAAATTTTCTTTTTGTTGTTAATACAAACGCGGTGATTGCTAAAACTCGTGAAAACATGCTGAATGTTCAGTCACCAAAGTACCTCTTTTCACAACCACTCAATATTGATGGGATGCCGATTGAATTGCGAGAAGTCACCCGATTTCCAACAAATAGTGAACCAGGCGTGATCTACTTGCGGCTCACAACGATCCAAACTTTAGCAAATGAATTAAATACACCACGCGAAAATGGTTTAACTTATGGTGATTTAGAGAAACAGAAGTTGATTATTCTAGCTGATGAAGCGCATCATTTTTCTGCCGGCACAAAGAGTAAAGCAGATCAAAAAAATAAAGCGTGGGAATATGTCTTAGACCGTATTCGACAAGCTAATAAAGCGAATCGACAGTTAGAATTCACGGCCACAATTGATTTAAATAACGAGTTTATTTATGAAAAATATCGTGATAAAGTCATCTTCCAATATGATTTAAAAGAGTTTCAAAATGCTGGTTACTCAAAGAAAATTGCTCGTTTACAAGCCAATGCTGATGATAACGAAAAGATGCTGAATGCGGTATTGCTATCACAATATCGTAAGCACATGGCGATCCAGGCGGGTGTACGAGATTTTAAGCCAGTTATTTTATTTAAGTCAAATAAAATTGACGTTTCAAAAGCGGCCCGTGATCAATTTTTGACACTGCTTGATAAATTAACTACTGAAGATCTAGCGCAATTTATTGCAAAGCAACGCCAAACCACGCAATCATCTACTTTGCGCCAAGCGTATACGTATTATCAAACAATTGATATGGGGGGCTTGGTCCGGGAATTGCAACGTGATTTTCAACCATTAAATACAATTAATGTTAATGATACGAGTAGCAATGGTATTTTAGGTGACTTAAATGATTTACGTAATTTAAATACCCTAGAAGAACCAAGCAATCCATTTAGAGCTATTTTCGCAGTCGCCAAGCTTTCTGAAGGTTGGGATGTCTTAAATTTGTATGATATTGTCCGCATTGGAGAGCAACCCATTACGTCAACACAAACCAATAGTGAGGCGCAATTAATTGGTCGTGGTGCGCGCTACAATCCCTTCGTCTATGAGGAGGCAACATCGTTTACGCGACGGTTTGACCATAGCACGCCAGAATTACAGATATTAGAGTCCTTACACTATCACACGATTAATGATAAAAAATATATTGATAATCTGACAAAATCTTTTGAAGCAATGCAGCTCCAAGTTGAAGATGATAAAGACTTTGATATTTTAACCACGACAGTTAAAGCGTCATTTAAGCGTTCCGATGTCTATCAATATGGCAAGCTGTATTACAATGACGTCGAAGATGTCCCTGAGAGTGAATACAATGGGTTGGCAAAATACGGTGTTCCCGTTGCGGAACTACCTACCGTCAATATTGAGACGGCAACCCTAGAAGCAACTGCCTTTGATACACAAAATGTTGCTGGTATGAATGAGACACGACTGGTAAAGATTGATGATGCCCTCGTCAAAAAAGCAATGGCACGGAATCCTTTCTTCAGATTCAATACCATGAAAAAATATATGCCGACGCTAAATTCTATCTCGGAGTTTATGTATGAGGCACAGTGGTTGGGGCAAATAAAAGAAATCCAAGCGACGGTATCGATGGGTTCAGATGCAGTGCTTAGTCGAGAAACACAGCTATTAGTCGTTGAAAAATATCTAGCCTATATTCAGCGCATGTTAATCATGAACTATAAGCGCCAACGCGGAACCAATAAGTTTATTGGGTTGCCAATTAAAGATGCCGTTCAGGATTATCAGAAGCGTGTACCAGTTAACTATTCTGATGCTGGGGTTCATGAGTTAATTCAAACTTATGACTATAAAAAGGCACCTTGGTTTGTCTATAACGAGGCTATTGTCGATAAATTGGAACGTAGTCTAATCGAACTGATCCAAGGCTATATTGAAGAGCTGCAAAACAAGTACAAAGATGTTTACCTGATTCGTAGTGATGAGCGTAATACTAAGCTAAAATTGCATGAATTTGCTGGAGATGTGTCTCACTATGCTGGTTTCTTACCGGACTTTGTTCTGTATTTGGCTAATGAGTCTTATATTTATCAGATTTATATTGAACCAAAGGGTACCCAATTGCTGGAGCAAGACCAATGGAAAGAGGACTTGTTAACCAGTATTTCGCCTGAAAGTGTTGATGTGATTGGTGAAAATGATCAAGTTAAATTGTACGGTGTTAAATTCTATGTTGCGGGTGATGCTCGTCAGGTTCGAAAAAATATTCAAACTCTAGCCCTTTAAAAGGGTTTATTTTATTTTCTAATAAACATAGACAATCTTTTAAACTTAACATGTTATAAAATATAAAATAATAGTTGTACCCAATGAATGATGTGACGAGGTTGATAGCACTTTTTGCGTTAAATAAAATTCACAAATTAAATAAAGGCGCGCAATCAAGTTTTAAAAACTTGATTGCGCGCCTTTATCATGACATATAACAAAAGAGTACCTTATGATAAAATTATAGACTTATTTCATGTAGTATCGTTGTTCCCGTTTGTAAAAGGCTTCTTTCCCACCTTCTAGTAAATCTGTTATTTGATCTCGAATATCTGAAGTTTCAAGTGATCCAGAAGAGTAGTTAATACTAAAAGCTGAACTATCACGTTCAGCAATGATTATTTCTTCTGCATCTGTTAGAACTACTAGATTTGCGTTATGAGTTACCAGTATGACTTGTCGAGTATTTGAAATTTCTTTTAGTAATGGAACAAGCATCTTCACTATTGTATTATTATCTAAATCGTCTTCCGGTTGGTCTAATATAATAGTTGACTGGTTATTGGAGGCCATTAAAAGAACCTGTAATAGTACAACACCTTTCATACCGGGTGACATTTCTTGTAGAGAATCATTTCCCAACAGGAGATCAAAAGTGAAATGGGTTAATTTTTTCATGATTACCTTGACAAGGTCAATGTTATCATGGTTATTATTAAATTTAATGTCATTATTGTTGAGCACTGTACCAATCTGAGTGGACAGTGCTTTTTGATCGGTAGACCATTTAAACGAACCATTACTTTGATTTATCATGGTGAGATCTAGATCTTCTGGCAAACTATATCGTCTATTTATATGATTAGAAATCTCATCTTGCCAATCGACAGTATCTTTTAAAATCAACCTAGTTGATTGATCCTCTACCTGACCAAAGTTCAATATATTCAGTTTGTTTATTGAATCTTGAAAAGTAGTTCTAGCAGAATCAATTTTAGATATTAAGTTGATGATTTTTTCGATAGATTTTTTATACGCATCTTCATATTTTTGTAAATTGTCTTTGGCCGACGCGAGCTTGGTTATGTCATCATTTACGATAAGTAAGTTTTTATCGATTTCTTCAATATTTTTGCGAACGGCAGTATCCTTGGTGTTTATTTCGTTTATTTCAGATTGAATAGTTTCAATTTGAACGGTATTTTTTGCTATTTCAGTGTCAAGGAAGTTTATTTCAACATCTTTAATATCTGATAAACTGGATTTAAATTCACTCCAGTTTTTTGAAATGGCACTTTTATTTTCTGCTGTTCTCAACGATGAAAAATGAACTTTTAAAGTTTCAATTAGAGGATCCATTTGTTTATGGAAATTATCTATTTCTGAAAAAGTCTTACTTAATTTATATTTTTTGTCATTTAACTCTGATAATGTAGTTTTATTTTCAGCTAGCTTTATTTCATTCTCATTTTTATTAGAAATTTCCGTTTCAGTTAAAGATGAGTTCGAAATAATTTCTTGTTTTTTTTCAGATAAATTATTCAGTATTTCATTTAAAGCTTCTTGAGTTCTAAGTGCGGAAATTTCTTTTTTAGCTGCTATAATGTAGAGTTTATTATCTGATAAACTCTTTGTAATATTGTCTATTTCATTATTGTGTTCATTAATAATATCTTGATAATTATCAAGAATAATTTTTGCCTTCTCGCTGCGAGAAATTATTCGAGAAATTGTATCTTGAAGGTTTGTATTATCTTCTGATAGATTGCTAATATAATTTTGCGGATAATATTCTACTTGGACATCCAGCTGATTTGCTAGTGATGTAATTAAATTGGTTTGTATATTCTTCGTTATGAATTCGTATTTTTTCAGACTGTCATTAATATTTTCATCAGTAAATTTAAGTGATGCTTTTTTTGCGAATAAAGTTGCTAATGTTGATTTCCCAGAAGAACGTGGGCCGATAATAACGTTAAGATTGGGGTTAATCTCTAATTTGCTTGGAGACACCTGAAAATTATTAGTTGTTGGTTCGAATTCAATAGCCTTTATATACGGAGACCGAGAATCGTTTGGATTATTTTTTGAAGAGTTTGATAATTTAGTCCTGTTTATTGGATCATATTTTATTTGTTTTAGTCCGTTAAAGGACAGGTCTGATTTTATCCAACTATATGTCTCACCTATGGTGTAACGATCCGTGTCTTCTTTTGGAAGAAAACCATGAGCATCTGAACCACTTAGAACGGGTTTTATTTCAGTATTGTTACTCCAAAAATTGTAATCCTTTAGGTTATGTGAGAATACTATGTCGGTTATATTAGCTATATCATCATAGACAAAATCCCCTTTTCCACTATTGTTTTGTAGTGTTCCAGAGATGTCTTCATTTGGTACGGCAATTAAATAAGCTCCTTCGAAATTTATATTCGATTTTAATAAATCACGAAGTGTTTTCTTTGATATTGAGAATCGTTCCTTCACATCTTTTATGCTATCGGATTCCGTTGCTGACCTTAAACTTTCTAACCCAGATTCGTTGAATTTAAAGATATGTTGGTTATACTCGTAACTTAATTGACTAATAAAATTAGTCCTGATATCTTCAGGAGAGAGTTTGTCAGGATCGAAGAGTATATGTAGGTTAACTAATTCGTTGCTTTTACCGCGTACTGAAGTTTCTAAACGAATCTCAATATTGGGAAGTAAATAGACATTTTTTGGGAATTTACCGTTTTTTTGTAGCTCGACTAAATATTCATAGTTATCTATACTGTAATAATCAGTAACTCCAATTGCATCTATTTTATTTTCAATAATTTTTGTTTTAAAGTTTTCGAGAATATCTGAATCCTGTAACGTTCCACCAAACTCATTATTTCTTTCTGTCCCTGGTGTATGCATATGGATATCCCACTTATGCCATAATGACCCTGAGTTAATCATGAAAAAACCGCCTCATTTTATTTTAAATACTTTTATATTTTATCATTATTTATTAATTTGGCTGACTAAAATTTACGCATTGCAATAGCTACAACCCTTCTCATGTTAGGCCCTTAAGATGATATTTGGTACTGGATTAAAATATATTCCGAGGTGTTACTGGCAAAAGGTAATTGTTTTAGAACATTCTCTGATATGGACTAGTATGTCTCTCTCACAATGTGCATTATCCCAATAATAGGGAATTAAGGGTCTATAATTACATAATAACCCCTCGAAAAGACTATCAAAACAGCCCCATTATCTAATCACTAGATAATGGGGGCTTTTTTTTATTTATTTATAATAATGACCCCTTAACGTCGCTACATTTTTCCATAATTTTATAATTAGACCGTTATATATGAATTACGATGCGATGCAACAACTTTCCCTACTAATTAAAGACTCCACCACCTTTAAAAACCACGCAGCTTATTTATGGAGATTGCAGCAACTAAAGTGAAACAATCATTTTAGTCGCTATTTTTTGAAAGCGCTTTCTATTAGTGCTATGATTAACCTATTAAATCATTAATAGGAGGAGAAAACATGTCTATAAAAAATGTAACTGTTGCAGGTGGTGGTATTTTAGGTGGGCAAATTGCCTTTCAAAGTCAGTTCATGGGATTCAATGTTACGGTTTATGATGTCAATGATTCTGCTCTAAAACACTCTGAGCAATTAATGACATCATATCCTGATATTTATAAAAATTTCTATGAAGATGGTGAAAAAGCGGATGAAGTTATTGAAAAAATTCGCTTTAGTTCTAATCTAGCTGATGCTGTTCAGGATGCAGACCTAGTAATTGAGGCCATTCCAGAAAATGTCAACATTAAGAAGGATTTCTATAAGCAACTTTCGAGAGTTGCCCCCAAAAAAGCAATATTTGCTTCAAATTCTTCTACGTTCGTCCCATCTCAATTTGTTGACAGTGTTGATCGTCCAGAAAAATTTTTAGCCCTACATTTTGCTAACCAAATATGGGTCAACAATATTGCTGAAATTATGGGACATGCGGGAACTGATGAGAAGTATATTGACGAACTTGTGAAATTTGCGAGAGATATCCGAATGGTCCCTTTTAAATTAAACAAGGAACAACATGGTTATATTCTAAATTCACTCTTAGTTCCATTTTTAGATGCGGGACAAAAACTGTGGGCAAATGAAATTTCCGATCCTCATACAATTGATAAAGCTTGGATGTTAGCAACGAAGGCTCCAATGGGACCGTTTGCAATATTAGATGTTGTTGGTCTACAGACACCCTATAATTTAGCTTTATCAAGGTCAGAAACAGATGAAGAACAAGCCAATATTGCTCGTTTGATAAAAGAAATGATCGATAAGGGACATACGGGATTAGCAGCAGGAAAGGGATTCTATGAATATCCTAACCCTGAATACCAACAAGAGTCATTCTTAAAATAAGGATGACATTAACGTTTTTTTAATAGATTATATCAACATAAAGCGTAGTAAAAGGAGGCCATTATGCGATATTCTAACGGAAATTATGAAGCTTTTGCACGTCCAAGGAAGCCCAAAAATGTGGATCAAAAATCAGCGTATATTATTGGAGGAGGGCTGGCCGGATTGGCTACCGCTGTTTTCTTGGTGCGCGATGGACAAATGTCCGGGGAAAAAATTCATATATATGAGGAATTGCCTACTCCGGGTGGATCGTTAGATGGAGAAAAGCGTGCCAATATCGGCTTTGTGACACGTGGTGGTCGAGAAATGGAAAATCATTTTGAAACTATGTGGGACATGTATCGATCAATTCCTTCTTTAGAAATTGAAGACGCCTCTTACTTAGATGAATTTTATTGGCTAGATAAAGATGATCCAAATTCATCTAATACTCGCCTAATTTATAATCGCGGACAGCGCGTACCAACTGATGGCCTCTACACTTTGGATGAAAAATCTAAAGAATTAATAGATTTAGTTTTAACTCCTGAGTCAAAATTGGGTAAGACGACTATTGAGGAATTCTTCTCAAATGAGTTCTTTGAAAGTAACTTTTGGATGTACTGGGCAACTATGTTTGCTTTTGAAAAGTGGCACTCTGCAGTTGAGATGCGTCGATACACGATGCGATTTATTCATCATATTGATGGATTACCTGATTTTAGTGCCCTAAAGTTCAATAGGTACAATCAGTATGAGTCTATGGTTCTACCAATTATAAGGTATTTAGAGTCATACAATGTCGAATTCATCTATGATACACAAGTTAATAATGTTGTGGTAGATTTCGAAAATGACGAAAAAATTGCAAAAAAACTCGTGATCCAGGATGGTGATGATGTTAGCCTATCACGTGATGATCTTGTATTCGTTACAAATGGTTCTATTACAGAAAGTTCAACATACGGAAGCCATGATAAACCCGCTCCTATATCAAAAGAGTTGGGTGGTAGTTGGTCACTATGGAAGAATCTGGCAGAACAATCTAATGATTTCGGTCATCCAGAAGTATTCTACGATAACCTACCTGACAAAAGTTGGTTCGTATCAGCGACAGCCACTATAAAATCACCAGAAATTGAACCTTACATTGAACGTCTCACCAATCGTGATTTGCATGATCACAAAATTAATAGTGGTGGGATCATTACCATAACCGATTCGAACTGGTTGATGAGTTTCGCGGTTCACAGGCAGCCACATTTCAAAGAACAAAAAGAAAATGAAACAATTGTATGGATATATGGATTATATTCAGATACCAAAGGAAATTTTGTTGATAAGACTATTGTAGAAAGTTCTGGTGAAGAAATCACTCAAGAACTCCTTTATCACCTTGGTGTCCCTGAGTCCAAGATCAAACAATTGTCTAACCAAAACAATATAAATACCGTTCCAGTATTTATGCCATTTATTACGTCATACTTTATGCCCCGCGTTGCGGGTGATAGGCCAGATATTGTTCCTAAGGGATCTGTTAATTTAGCCTTTATTGGTAATTTCGCAGAGTCACCTAGTAATGACACCGTGTTCACTACCGAATATTCAATTAGGACAGCCATGGAATCTGTATATACTTTGCTTGAAGTTGAACGAGCTGTTCCTGAAGTTTATGGATCCATTTATGATATTCGAGAACTACTTAAAGCCATCTACTATATGGGAGATAAAAAAACCATTGATGAGGCTAATTTAGGAATCCCTAAATTAGCTAAAGTAGTTCTAAAAAAGAAGATAAAGGGAACGTTTATCGAAGAGCTACTTACCGAGAGTAAATTACTATAAAACACAATAGCCGTAAAAAATTTTAAAGCGACAAAATTATTGCCAATTATAAGTACCAAACCCATTATGCGTCATATTTTTGTAGTAATGGACTGTTAGTTTTGGAAAAAGACTGCTCTTATGCTAGATTTACGGACAGATTTTCTTCTGCCCTGTAAACTAATAGCATAGGAGCATTTTTTAATATGATTCGATACAAAAAAGAATTTAACCAGTCTCTTGTTGAGATGCACAATCAAGGCCGTTCATATGCTGATCTATCCGCTGAATATGGACCTTCGGTCGACTCAATCCGTAACTGGGTCAAGTTGTACGCGTTCCACGAAGTGGACGGCGAAAAATGGACGCAAGCTGATGTAAACGCATTACAAAAGGAAAACGACAAACTTCGCGAAGAACTTGAGATTTTAAAACGAGCCGCGGTGTTACTTTCGAAGTACAACTAACGCAAAATCGCGAGTTAGGACTGGAAATCATTGACCGTTCGCTCGCAATGGGACACCGCATAACAAGCGTTTTATCAGCTTTGAATATAGCTCGAAGCACTTATTATCAATGGAAAAATTGGCATCCCAGCCAACAAGAGACGCGTCGCAACGCTCTAAAAATGGCAATCAAAGCCGTCTACAACACCAATCGTGGGATCTATGGCTACCGACGCATCGCCGCATTTTTACGGTTCATTTTGAACACTGAAGTTGGTGATCGTTTGGTTTGGGAGCAATTATGTTAGCATTCAAAAAGTTGAGATACCGACACTATCTTAACTTTTTTATGTGGTTAAGCTGACACCAGCTTAACCCACG
>NZ_CP042423.1 GCF_007954625.1 Leuconostoc lactis
CAGATATTAAAGATGTTGAAATAAACTTCCTTGACACTGAAATAGCAAAAAATACCGTTCAAATTGAAACTATTCAATCTGAAATAACGAAATAAACACCAAGGATACTGCCGTTCGCAAAAATATTGAAGAAATCGATAAAAACTTACTTATCGTAAATGATGACATAACCAAGCTCGCGTCGGCCAAAGACAATTTACAAAAATATGAAGATGCGTATAAAAATCTATCGAAAAAATCATCAACTTAATATCTAAAATTGATTCTGCTAGAACTACTTTTCAAGATTCAATAAACAAACTGAATATATTGAACTTTGGTCAGGTAGAGGATCAATCAACTAGGTTGATTTTAAAAGATACTGTCGATTGGCAAGATGAGATTTCTAATCATATAAATAGACGATATAGTTTGCCAGAAGATCTAGATCTCACCATGATAAATCAAAGTAATGGTTCGTTTAAATGGTCTACCGATCAAAAAGCACTGTCCTCAGATTGGTACAGTGCTCAACAATAATGACATTAAATTTAATAATAACCATGATAACATTGACCTTGTCAAGGTAATCATGAAAAAATTAACCCATTTCACTTTTGATCTCCTGTTGGGAAATGATTCTCTACAAGAAATGTCACCCGGTATGAAAGGTGTTGTACTATTACAGGTTCTTTTAATGGCCTCCAATAACCAGTCAACTATTATATTAGACCAACCGGAAGACGATTTAGATAATAATACAATAGTGAAGATGCTTGTTCCATTACTAAAAGAAATTTCAAATACTCGACAAGTCATACTGGTAACTCATAACGCAAATCTAGTAGTTCTAACAGATGCAGAAGAATAATCATTGCTGAACGTGATAGTTCAGCTTTTAGTATTAACTACTCTTCTGGATCACTTGAAACTTCATATTCGAGATCAAATAACAGATTTACTAGAAGGTGGGAAAGAAGCCTTTTACAAACGGGAACAACGATACTACATGAAATAAGTCTATAATTTTATCATAAGGTACTCTTTTGTTATATGTCATGATAAAGGCGCGCAATCAAGTTTTTAAAACTTGATTGCGCGCCTTTATTTAATTTGTGAATTTTATTTAACGCAAAAAGTGCTATCAACCTCGTCACATCATTCATTGGGTACACTATTATTTTATATTTTATAACATGTTAAGTTTAAAAGATTGTCTATGTTTATTAGAAAATAAAATAAACCCTTTTAAAGGGCTAGAGTTTGAATATTTTTTCGAACCTGACGAGCATCACCGCAACATAGAATTTAACACCGTACAATTTAACTTGATCATTTTCACCAATCACATCAACACTTTCAGGCGAAATACTGGTTAACAAGTCCTCTTTCCATTGGTCTTGCTCCAGCAATTGGGTACCCTTTGGTTCAATAAAATCTGATAAATATAAGACTCATTAGCCAAATACAGAACAAAGTCCGGTAAGAAACCAGCATAGTGAGACACATCTCCAGCAAATTCATGCAATTTAGCTTAGTATTACGCTCATCACTACGAATCAGGTAAACATCTTTGTACTTGTTTTGCAGCTCTTCATATAGCCTTGGATCAGTTCGATTAGACTACGTTCCAATTTATCGACAATAGCCTCGTTATAGACAAACCAAGGTGCCTTTTATAGTCATAAGTTTGAATTAACTCATGAACCCCAGCATCAGAATAGTTAACTGGTACACGCTTCTGATAATCCTGAACGGCATCTTTAATTGGCAACCCAATAACTTATTGGTTCCGCGTTGGCGCTTATAGTTCATGATTAACATGCGCTGAATATAGGCTAGATATTTTCAACGACTAATAGCTGTGTTTCTCGACTAAGCACTGCATCTGAACCATCGATACCGTCGCTTGGATTTCTTTTATTGCCCCAACCACTGTGCCTCATACATAAACTCCGAGATAGAATTTAGCGTCGGCATATATTTTTTCATGGTATTGAATCTGAAGAAGGATTCCGTGCCATTGCTTTTTTGACGAGGGCATCATCAATCTTTACCAGTCGTGTCTCATTCATACCAGCAACATTTTGTGTATCAAAGGCAGTTGCTTCTAGGGTTGCGTCTCAATATTGACGGTAGGTAGTTCCGCAACGGAACACCGTATTTTGCCAACCCATTGTATTCACTCTCAGGGACATCTTCGACGTCATTGTAATACAGCTTGCCATATTGATAGACATCGGAACGCTTAAATGACGCTTTAACTGTCGTGGTTAAAATATCAAAGTCTTTATCATCTTCAACTTGGAGCTGCATTGCTTCAAAAGATTTGTCAGATTATCAATATATTTTTTATCATTAATCGTGTGATAGTGTAAGGACTCTAATATCTGTAATTCTGGCGTGCTATGGTCAACCGTCGCGTAAACGATGTTGCTCCTCATAGACGAAGGGATTGTAGCGCGCACCACGACCATTAATTGCGCCTCACTATTGGTTTGTGTTGACGTAATGGGTTGCTCTCCAATGCGGACAATATCATACAAATTTAAGACATCCAACCTTCAGAAAGCTTGGCGACTGCGAAATAGCTCTAAATGGATTGCTTGGTTCTTCTAGGGTATTTAAATTACGTAATCATTTAAGTCACCTAAAATACCATTGCTACTCGTATCATTAACATTAATTGTATTTAATGGTTGAAATCACGTTGCAATTCCCGGACCAAGCCCCCCATATCAATTGTTTGATAATACGTATACGCTTGGCGCAAAGTAGATGATTGCGTGGTTTGGCGTTGCTTTGCAATAAATTGCGCTAGATCTTCAGTAGTTAATTTATCAAGCAGTGTCAAAAATTGATCACGGGCCGCTTTTGAAACGTCAATTTTATTTGACTTAAATAAAATAACTGGCTTAAAATCTCGTACACCCGCCTGGATCGCCATGTGCTTACGATATTGTGATAGCAATACCGCATTCAGCATCTTTTCGTTATCATCAGCATTGGCTTGTAAACGAGCAATTTTCTTTGAGTAACCAGCATTTTGAAACTCTTTTAAATCATATTGGAAGATGACTTTATCACGATATTTTTCATAAATAAACTCGTTATTTAAATCAATTGTGGCCGTGAATTCTAACTGTCGATTCGCTTTATTGCTTGTCGAATACGGTCTAAGACATATTCCCACGCTTTATTTTTTGATCTGCTTACTCTTTGTGCCGGCAGAAAATGATGCGCTTCATCAGCTAGAATAATCAACTTCTGTTTCTCTAAATCACCATAAGTTAAACCATTTTCGCGTGGTGTATTTAATTCATTTGCTAAAGTTTGGATCGTTGTGAGCCGCAAGTAGATCACGCCTGGTTCACTATTTGTTGGAAATCGGTGACTTCTCGCAATTCAATCGGCATCCCATCAATATTGAGTGGTTGTGAAAAGAGGTACTTTGGTGACTGAACATTCAGCATGTTTTCACGAGTTTTAGCAATCACCGCGTTTGTATAACAACAAAAAGAAAATTTTGATAGCCAATTCATGGTAAAAATACAGCATATCGGCTGCCATCACATCAGTTTTTCCAGAACCAGTGGCCATATGGAATAACAATTGATTAAAGCGACTGGCAACATTGGTATCCTTTGCGTGTAATTCAAGTTGTATAGTGATTGCTTTTGATAATCACGTAACTGATGCTTGAGATTGTGCTTAATGTAGTCCGGATAAACAAACGCATGTCGGGTTCGTCGTTTTTTAAAAGTCACTCGTATAGTCGTTAATCTCATGAACAATAGGTAAGACAAGTTCTCGTGATTTCTTTTTGGCCATTACAGATCACGCTCCCCATAAAAGCTTTTATTAAGGCAATATCACTCTCAGACATCAGCTCTTGTACATCACGATCGTCCATATCACTGTACGCATAATACAACTGATTCTTATCAATGACCTTGACTATCAGCTGCTTTTTATCAGCCAATGACATTGATGGTATTCAGGATCTTGCAGGACTTTTCAACATCGACTCGGAAATCAAAATCAGCGCCACCTTCAATCATGCGATGAACAACATCTTCTAATTGCTTCGTCGTTTCGGCCTGTTGGACATCTTTGAGATAACCTTGGTTCTTTTCATTATTCAGCATAGACAAATGATCGCCGCCTTGCCAATAACGTCTTTAGAGATGCCCGTTGTATCACCATTAATAACATTAACTAACCTTTTTTTCAGTTTATACACTTGTTCATCAATCTGTTCAACTGTTATAAATCGTCTGTTCATTTTAGTGCTGTTGCTGCTGTAGAACCGGATCCACCAAAGAAATCTAACACAATATCGTTTCAGAAGAATATCTTTGAATAATCTCTTTAGCATTTTTTCAGGCTTTTTCCCACTTCTCATTTCTACACCACCTTCGTGGCGAATATTTCCAAATGCTCCTGCCATATCAATAATCCTCAAGTGGTTTTAATTTTGTTGTAACTAAACCGCTTTGTACTGCACTTGGAACTCCTTGGAAATACTTACCTTTCGTTGCACCGACCTTTTGAGGACCAGTAAAATACCTATATTTATTTCCATCATCACCAATACCCCATACTCTATAAACAACACCATAACCATCTTCGTTGTATCTTCCGGTTAGGTAATCTCTAAAAAACGTCCTGAAGAATTTCCATCTAAATTGTTCCTGTGGCCCAACTTCTTTTAACCGTGTATGTTCGCTGTCTCTTTTTTAAACTTATTTGATTTTTTAAAGATATCAACTCTCTTACCGCAAGTTCTATGGTTTTAAAAGGTGATTCCAGCTCATCAAATGAATAAATAAATTGGTATAGTTATAATCTTCTTGACTTTTGAAAGGATGCACTACTGATGCATTATTCTTTTTGTAATAGTGAATTTGCTCAATTTGTTTGTGATAATCCATATCCGATTTTATGTTTTGTCTGCATATCTCACCATATATATTGTGGTAAACATTTCAGAAATTTCTACCAAAAATTGAATCCATTAATACTTTAAGATAAGGACCTTCTGAATCATCGATATGAACTGCTATGACGCCCTCATCAGTTAGTAATTCTCTAGCTATTTCTAGCCTGCTTTTAATAAATGTCAACCAGGTCGAATGATTAAATTGATCATTATTACGAAAAGAGTCTGATCCAGTATTATATGGCGGATCTAAATAAATTAGTTTAACCCTGCCAGCATAAACGTCTTTTATACTATGCAAAGCAATCAAGTTATTTCCTTTGACAATCAATTTTCGTCATCAAATTATCAGTTGATGTACCGTCTAAATTTTCTTGATTATACTTAGTAGCATTAACAAATATTTTAGTTCCAATATTGATCAATTTCAGCCTTAGCTATCGTTTCATGAAAAAAAAGTTCATCAGCATCTTGTTGATCTTCTTTGTCATACCAGCTTTAAAACGGTATCTTTGAAGGGAAAATCTAGCACAACATCAGCAGTCTCATCAATAAACTTACCGCCAGCAGTAAGGCCATTTTATTCTCAAATTTTGTATAGCTATCTTGCCAGTATTCTTTATACGTAAACATTCAATAAACTGGTTTAGCTTAAACAGTTCTACACTTTATCATCTATAACAATTGACTCCGTATAGGTGTCATGAATTAGTTGATTAGCTAGTAATGCCTTCATCAACATAGGTGTGTACGCATCAGGTCTTCTATTACTTTATGCGCTTTTAAAGTGCCTTTATCTGAAAAATATGTGTTGCCAAATCTTTCAAAATGGACTTGTTGTCTCCATAATTTTTGAATCAATCATTTTTTGCCCTCGTTTTTTAAATTGCCACCACTTTTTAGGTTTAGGCTTGGCTCTACTGTTCTGTTTCACTTGTTTGGTGCTGACGTCATCTTTTTCACCATCATCATGCGGCCATCGTTAAAGCTTTCAAGTCCTTGATTTCTGCTTTGTATTCCTCTAGCAGCTTTTTGTCTTGCAAGGCTAACCGTTGTTGCTGGTCTAGTAAGTTTTGCTTTCTATTTGCGAATCTTTATTTCTATGCTTATCCTTAACTGAATTTTAACTCTATCTTAATTCATCAAGTTCACTTTTTGTTGTGCACTATCCTCTTTTTCGTTGTCATTTGTCTGTTGTTGACTTTGATCTGTTTGTCGACTTCGACCTTATAATGCTGTTCTTCTAAGATAACAACATATACCTTTTGTTTGTTTGCCTTGTTTTGTTTGTCACGACTTTATATGATATTGTATTGCCTGTTTGAAACACCTAACTCCTCAGCGAGTTCTCGAATTGTTTTTAAATTTTCACTCATGATCTATATCCTGCCTTTTAACGATTGGTAGATACTGTTCAATCGATTTTTTAAGATACTTAGCAATATTCTTTTCGAATAGTCATCTTGTTTATCTCTGATATAGGCTAAGTGTTCTTTCACGCCCTTTAAACCACGTAATTCTTTTAATTCGTCATAAAGTGGATATACATTTTTCTGTAACCCTGACAAAATAGTCGTATCCGTTAAATCAATATATGACAATAAAAACTGCTCCATAAGTAACTTTGTGTAGGGACTTTTTATTGCCTTAACAGTCAACATATCTTCTGTTTCTTCTTGACGAATCTTGCCTCGATATAAACGGGATCATCCTGTTTATAACTACTATCAGCCGCAACTTGTTTTTTAGTAATGTGAAAGACAATGCTATCAATGCTGCGTCCTTTTTTAACTTTCTCGTGCGTCACGTTAAAAGTTGTATGAGCATTGATTTCTTTTAAAGAGTTTTCAAGATATAGCTCTCAAACCTATCAAACCTCTGGTACTCATTAACAGTATCAGTCATTTCTCGCAACTCTCGAATGCCGATTTTGGGATTACGATAGCTTTCTACTTGTTCTTTTCGTCGTCCACCTTTAACGCTGTAGTGATCATATTGGTTGTAATTCATTGATAACCAGCGATACAAAATAATTGCATACTTACTATTCAATTCTGCAATATCTGACAAGGCATGTTGGGTGAAATTGGTTTTGAGCTTGATTAAGTAAGGCATGATTTCACGATGAAATTCAATTTTTACTTCGTCACTATAATCCGTCCATTCCACATAAGGGATTGGCACAATACTAACAAACTTAAACCCTTTATCTTGTTCTTTTTTAATCTGAAAAAAAGCTTGTTTCTGCATTTTTTCAATCGCTTGTTTAAAGCGACTGTTCTTATCATTATCATTGACTTTAAAAAAAGCAAACATTTCTTGCTTTGATAAATACACTGTTTGATCTTGAGGTGGATTGTCGGTATCAATTAAAGACACCGCTAGTTCAAACATTTTGAGGGGTGTTTTATCCATCTTGGCAATGGATGTGATTAAACTATTATGTTCGACGACTTTTCGTTTTGATAACTCATTCAAGGTGTGTACCTGCCTTGTCTTTGATTCTGGTATAATTGACATATAAATACGCTCCTTTGGGCGTGTTGTTGGATAAGCATAAAGAAAAACTTTTAGACGGGAATTTCTTTATGCTTTTATTGTATCACCATGTACCACAATTTATTTTTATCTTTGTGGGGTATACACAGTTTTTTTGTGGGGTATACACAGTTTTTTTGTGGGGTATACACAGTTTTTTTGTGGGGTATTATCCTGTTAAACCTTGATAATACTGACTTTATAACTGCGCAAAAGAACAAAAGATTAAAATATAAAAGATAAACTTATAATAGGCTTCGCCTTTTTACTGAATTAATAAAAACAAAACAAAAAGAACACCGTTGTACATAATGTTTGTCCAGAGTGTTCTTTTTGTTTGGAATTATTTTAAATGACGGATTACTGGTCATCTATCATAATTGCCACTTATTACGCCAATAGAGACGTTTTAATTCGTTCAATGATTATTTCTACGTCACATGGCTAAAAACGTTTAGAACGGCAAATAAGCCGGTTTAGCGTTAGAGACTTGGTCCTTTAAAAAGATCACGCGTTAATTCAATGATTCGATTAATCAATGCTTTAACTTGTTCGATACCGCGATCTAATCTACTAGGCGCTATTTTGGTGTCTGGATCTGCTCTAGCTGTCGTCAGTGTTTTTAACCATGACTGGGCTACTTTTTTATTTTTTGTAAGTTCTTCATGATCTAGCTTATAAAGGACATACCGAGCCTCCACATCCGTATGGGCTATCTTGTCGACACCATAATCATTTTTAAGCATGTCTCGCATGGCATAATCCAGCTGTTGCTGTTTTCGCTGTCGCTTCTGAAGCGCTTGATGCGTTTCTTTCAGGTTTTGATAGTCTGCTTGGACGTCTCCTAATTGCGCTTTGACTTGGCCTAATGTTTGCTTGAGTTCTTCCGTCTCATGCTGGCTTTGTAAGGTGGATTTCTTCATCGTGGCTAACACGTTTTTAAAGCGATCTAAGTCATCTGGCTTCAGCACCGTCTTACCAAAGAGGTTTTTAGATAAGGCTTGTTTAAACGCATCAATTTGTTTTTCGGCTAAGTCAACTTCCGTTAAGGCTTGATCCGTGATTTTAAGTACGGCCTGTTTAGCCCTAATATTGTCTTCAACGTCAGCTAGTTCGTTTTTTAAGGCGTTAAACTGATCATTGTATTTTTTGATTTCAGCGACATTCTCAAATGGTAAGGTTTTGTTATTTAAAATCCCTTGTTCATAAAAGGGCAGCACCTTTTTTAAATGTTGATCTAAATCATCATGAAAGGTTTGTAAATCATGGCGTGTGAGTACTTCTTTAGCGGATACTTTATAACGTGACTTTTTATCATCAAAAACGACGGGGACAAAGGCATAGTGCAAGTGAGGGGTTGTCTCGTCATAATGCACCACAGCGGCCACGGCATTTTCTTGACCATAACGTGCATTAAGAAAATTGGTGGTTGCTTCAAAAAAGGCGCTCTGTTGCTCGTAGGGGGCTTCTGTGAGTTCTTCAGGTAAAGTGACTATCCACGTCGCTAACGCCTTCACATCGTCTCTTTTCATGCAATAAACGTTATTTAAACGCGCATTGAAGCGTGAAAGCATATCAGAACCATCCGCCATGAGATCTTGATTCAGATAGGATTTCGACCCATCAATTTCTTTGTTCGTGTGATGGTCGGTTTTACGTTCAAAGTGAACCGCTAAACCAGGGACTGCGCCACGGGTATTTTTCTTTAAATGCGCCATCAAAAATGCCTCCTCAAAAAGGGTTTTCCAAGACCAGTATAACACCGTTAAAAATCTGGTATAGCCTGTTATACCAAAATAATATTTTGGACAGGCTCTGCGAGGCACGTCATCGACAAGCGATGACAGTAGCGTTTCCCCTTCCTACTGGGGAAACTGCTATTTTTTAGCGCCTATTATCCGGCTAGAAAAACCTCCGGCGGGTCACGCCGTGACGGGGCAATTTATCATTGCAGGATCACCTTCAGTGAGAGCATTTCATGCAGAACGCTACCCGCGTGGGGCAAGCTGATGTCAGCTTAACCACATAAAAATAAGTTGAGATAGTATTGGTGTCTATCTCAACTTATTTTGAATGCTAATATAATTCTCCATCGTATTAATTTAAGTCTCAAAGGATTACCAATATTCCCTGTAAGCCAACTACACGCTTTTTTTTGGTAGCAATTTTAATAAATCAACGCTGGTATGGATGATAACCAAGATTGTCAGAATGATATAAAAAGAATTATCTGAGGTGAGCTTGTTTTCAACCATCATATAAATTAATAACATGACGGCGCACAATAAGAAAATAATATTAAGGATAGCATCCGCGATACCTGATACTTTCTTTTCAAGTAATATGTCTTTATAATTTTTATCTTCTCTAATCAGCTCGTCCAATGAAATACTGTATAAATCTGAAATCATAATAATGTTAGAGATATCCGGATAACTTTTCCCACGTTCCCAATTAGATACTGCTTGATACGATACGTGTAAACTTTTAGCCATATCTTCTTGTGACAGTTTTTTGTTTTCACGAATGATTTTTATTTTTTCACCTATTTGCATATGCCAAATTCCCACCATTTATAGTCTTTAATACAGAGCATAGCAAAGTTCAGGTTGATAAGTCACTAAAGTATTGCTTGAGTCTAATGATCTATGCTTTTTAGCTATAAAACATTAGCTATAACTACAACTGTAGTTATAGCTAATGAGTTTAACCAAAATCAATTTGATTCAACATAGTCTCACGGCTGGCTTGATCTAAGCCAAGGTAAGTTAACGTCATAGCTTCACTAGAATGATTCAGTAAGTGCATGACTAAGCCAATATTATAATATTTTTACTTATTTAGAACTATTTCATAAACTTGATGGACGTCAAGTTTATATCTCCCAAAAGTTAATACACTTTAGTTGAACTAAAATTAAGGGAGAAATCATATGCAACATAATATTCTTAAACATAAAAATAAAATTACTAGTATCAGTGGCTTACTCATTGCTTTAGGACTAATCGCACACTTTATTTTTGCCAATACAACAATTTCTAATAGTGCTTTTATTATAGCTTCGATATTAGGCGTTACCCCCATTTCTTTACAGGCTTATCAGGCTATGAAAGTAAAAGTAGTAAGTATTGATGTTTTAGTAACGATAGCGGTCATTGGTGCTCTCTTTATTCAAAATTATGAAGAATCAGCAATTGTTACTTTTTTATTTTTATTTGGATCATATTTAGAACAACGAACACTTAACCAAACACGATCAGCTATTAAAGAGTTGACGGAAATGGCTCCAGAAACTGCTTTTAAGCAATTGACAGGGGGGACAATTTGCAGAAGTAGATATTGATGAAGTAGAAGAAGGGGGACATTCTCCTAGTAAAGACTGGTGCCAAGATTCCCGTAGATGGTAGGGTAACCACTGGAAAAGGATATGTAAATGAGGCTAATATCACAGGTGAATCTTTACCTTTAAAGAAAGAAAAAGACGATGAAGTATTTGCCGGTACTATTATGGACAACGGTACTATTCAAATAGTGGCTGATAGAGTAGGGGAAGATTCTACATTTGGAAAAATTATTGAGTTGGTAGAAGAAGCACAGGATTCTAAATCAGAAGCAGAACGATTCATTGACCAGTTTTCTCGCTGGTATACACCTGCAGTACTTACAATTGGGCTGTTGGTTTGGGTATTAACCAAAGATACAGAACTTGCGATTACCGTATTAGTACTTGGTTGCCCAGGAGCCTTGGTAATTGGTGTACCTGTGTCAAATGTTGCGGGGATAGGAAATGGCGCAAAAAATGGTGTTTTATTTAAAGGTTCTGAAGTGATTAGTCATTTTGCCAATGCAGATACAGTGTTATTCGATAAAACAGGTACCTTAACTGAAGGAAAGCCTGAAGTGAGCGATATTATTTATTATGGAAATAATCAGGAGGAGGATTTATCTCTATTGCTTTCAGTTGAAAGTGAGTCTGATCATCCATTAGCTGTCGCTATTGTAAATAAATTAGCACAATATAAAGTAAGGCCTATAGAAAATACACAGGTTGTAAAAGGTGGGGGGCGTAATTGCTCACGTAGATGGGCACGTTGTTTCAGTAGGAAATAAAACCTTAATGAAACAAGAAAGTATACCGCTATCTGATGATGTTCTTAAAAAAATTGAATTATTTAGAAAGAACCGGTAATTCAATTGTATTAACGGCAGTTGATCATAAGTTAATCATGTTAATGGGTATCCGCGACAAAGTTCGACCAGGTGTTAAGCAGGACTTACAAAAATTAAAATCACTTGGTATTAAAAATCTCATTGTATTATCAGGTGATAACCAAGGTACAGTTAATTCAGTTAAAAAGGAACTAGGTTTAACCGAAGCCCATGGTGATATGCTACCAGAGGACAAACAAGCATTTCTAAAAAGACGACAGGACTCAGGTGAAATAGTTGTTTTTATCGGTGACGGCGTTAATGACAGTCCCTCTCTGGCTACTGCAGAGGTAGGTATAGCTATGGGGAATGGAACAGATGTCGCAATTGAAAGTTCAGATATTGTTTTAATGAATTCTAACTTTAACCGCCTTCCTCATGCTTTAGGCCTAGCAAAAGTAACATATGCGAATATGCGACAAAATATTCTAATTGCTGTTGGCGTCGTGATAATACTATTGGTTAGTTTAATATTTAGTGAATGGATGTCTATGTCAATTGGGATGTTGATTCATGAGGCCAGTATTTTAGTAGTTATTTTAAATGCAATGAGATTAAGAGGTTATCAATTAAGATAATTGATCTATATCAAGTATCTTAAAAAGAATGGCCTATATAATTCATTTAAAGGAGTGATAGATATGACTAAAGCAACATTAAAATTAGAAACATTAACTTGTCCATCATGTTTACAAAAAATCGAACGTGGTTTAAAACAGACTGCTGGTGTAAAAAAAGATTCTGTAAAAGTACTTTTCAATGCGAGTAAGGTAAAAGTGGATTTTGATGAAAATCAGGTCAATTTGAATACAATTGAAAAAGCAATTGAAGACTTAGGATACCCAGTAATTAGTTCAAAAGTAAAGGAAGGTGCATAAAATGACAACGGTAAATGAAAGGCAAGAAAAATTAGCTGCCGAACAAGCATATAAAGAACACATTCATCATACTAAGATTAATTCTGCAGCTGTTACAGATCATATACTTGCTAATATTCATACATTACATGTAAAATTGCATCAATATCATTGGTATGTAAAAGGTAAAAATTTCTATGCATTGCATAATGTTTTTGAAAATTTATATAACGAAAATGAGGCATGGTTTGATAAAATTGCAGAACGTTTACTAGCTTCAGGATTTAAGCCAGCATCAACAACTACTGAATTCCAAGAATTTACAACGATTTCTGAAGATTCTTCGGAAAAATATTACACTGCTGATGAGATGGTCCTACAGATAGTAGAAGATTTTAGATCTAATCGTGAATTTACTATTCGTGCAATTCGCTTAGCACAGGAAGAAGAAAATGATGCTTTGGAAGATTCACTAATTAGTTATAAAGCTTATTTAGACGTAAATATTTGGCAACTTCAAGCATTTATTAATAAGGATGCCTTAGAAGACGATGACTATATAGATAACGATTAATTAGGAGAAAAACGGTATGGCATACCATAATCATCATAGTCATGTAGATTGTATACGTTTAGTGCCGATTTTCAATCATCTCAATGATGAACAAATGCATCTAATTGCTCAATCAGCGAATGAAGTACAATACGTAAAGAATGAGCTATTATTTGGGTTTGGTGATAAAGATGACACATTATATATCATAAACAATGGACGTGTACGTATTTATAGCCTAAGTGAGTCTGGTCGTGAGCAAACCATACGTATCCTACATCCGGGTGATTTTATGGGGGAAGTTGCTGTTTTACAGACTGAAGGTTATCATTCGAATTATGCTGAAGCAATATCGGAAACAAGTATTTGTAGGATTCATAAAAAGGATTTAGATCAATATTTAGATCGCTATCCAGAAATCATGCGACGAATATTATCGGATATTACAAAACGGCTACAGTTATCAGAAAAACAAACTGTGCAAGTCAGTATTGAACCTGTTGAAGCTCGAATTATTGATTTTCTATCAGAAAATGTTGAAGATGAAAAAAACCATACTTATGTGACTTTACCCATGTCAAAAAAAGATTTGGCTACTTACCTGGGGACAACTCCAGAAACAATAAGCCGTAAGTTCTCATCATTGGAAGAGAGAGGTCTAATTAAACGGCATACCCAAAAATGTGTTGAGATATTTGATTTAGATGAATTATTATTTGTATCAAGTTAAGTCGATTTATACTTAAAAATAAGGATATTGATTTGAATGCATACCAAACATTAATTGCAGTCCAAGCAGCCATTGGTTGATATATCAATTTTTATAATCGCAATCGTATCTCAATTATCACTAAGTAACTGAATAAAAATAGTCCAATTATTCAGTATGCTTTTGATGGAATTATCCAAAATCAATTTGATCTAACATAGTCTCACGACTAGCTTGATCCAGACCAAGATAAGTAAGCGCCTGTTTTACGCATGGTGTGTGCCTAGCATAGTTGATACCTAATAGATCACCAACACGTGACAAGACCCGGGTTGACCCCAGAGCATAGGGCAGAAAATCCAGTAGCGAACGGTTTTTGTTCGTTACTGGATTTTTTGTCTTATGTGGCCGGGGTCAGGGTCGTCGGAGCGTATTTCAGAAGCCGAAGGGTGCTCAAAATAGCATAACTGCTCAACTATACACATTCCAAAAAAGTCCCCCACCCAGCAGCAAGTCACTCACCCATCACATCTTCCGCCAGACCTTCAGCATAATCAGCATCGCCACAATCAAGGCGACAGAAATCCCCAAAGTCAGCATCCAAGCATATTGCATCCCGGCTAACGGGAGTTTCACGTTCATCCCATAGAATCCGGTAATGATCGTTGGCACAGCCATGGTCAGTGACCAAATTGTCAAAAATTTCATTGTATCGTTCAGGTTGTTATTAGCAAGGCTGTTGAAGGTATGATCGATTCGGTCAACGACTTGGGTTTCAATCTCAAACATCCGTTGGACCTGTTCTCCTTCAATGTGCACGTCTTCGAATAAATCAATTTTATCTTGGTCAGCACCGACACCAAAATGGGTCTTTGGCAAACGATCGAGTTCACTGAGATTGATTTGGACCGCGCTGGACAAAAAGGTCAACGTCTGTTGAAGATATGAAAGTGAAACCAAGTCACTGTTCTTCGTCTTCCGGTTCAACATTTTATCCAAATAGTTGCGTTTCTTGGTAATGGCGCGAGAAATTGGGATAAAGCTGTCAACAACTGTAAACAGTGTTTCCAGAATAAATGCATCGACGCTCTTAACCTCGGGATTATCCAATGCCGAGTAAAGTGCCCTGTTGACTTCAGGTATGTCGCTTTGATTAAACGTGAATAAAACGCCCTTATGGAGCAACATGCCAAATGGCTGGGTAATGTATCTCAGCGCATCTTTGTCGAGGGCATACGGCGCCAGAAAGATGAATAATTGGTCGTCCTCATTGATATCATAAACATAATTAGTACTTTCATCATTATCAGTGACGTACTCAATAATATCTTCATCGATGCCATACTGATCTTCGAGGGTTGCCCGTTCTTCGGCATTGATTTGAATCGTTTCAATCCATTTGGTTCCATTGATTGTCTTTTCGGGTTTGATCATTTAGTAATTCCCCTGTTAGTTATTGACCTCTATTCTAGACTAAAAGAAAAGAAGCTGCAGACAAATTTTTAAATTGTCAACGACTCCCAACTGCTAAACACTTTTATAAAGAATATGACGGAAACCTACTTATTTTTTATAAAGGTCTTTAAGAAGCTGTTTAGTATCTTTTAAGAAGTAGTCTGATAAAAGCTAACGAAACCATCATGAGACTAGTGTTGAGCTTACGCTCACAGTTACGCCATAAACGGTGATAATTTCCCAACCAACTAAATGAACGTTCAATGAGCCACCGTTGGGGGGATAACCGAAAATTGGTGTAACTCATTTCTTTTAACGACGATTACCTTGGCTGACGTTAAACTGCTAATCTCATTAGCAAAATTTTTTATAGGTTAACCAAAATCAATTTGATCTAACATCGTTTCACGACTAGCTTGGTCTAACCCAAGATAAGTCAGTGTCATGGCTTCACTTGAGTGATTCAATAAATGCATGACTAAGCCAATGTTGTAGTTTGATTGTGTATAGACGCGATAAGCACCTGTTTTACGCATAGTGTGCGTGCCTAAATAGTTGATACCTAGTAGATCACCAACACGCGCCATCACTTTATAAAACTGTTTCTCGGTGATATGGCGATCATGATGGGCTGTCGAGGGGAATAACCACTCAGAATTGATATTTTCTTGGACCAGCCAATCATGATATTGCAACAAGTCTTGCTGAACAGGCTTTAAATATAACGTGTTTGCTTTGCCAGTCTTTTTATCATGAATAAAGGCTGTATTTTTGACAGAGCCGTCTGGATTATAGACATCTGCTTTTTTCAATGTCATGACATCACTCACACGTAGTAGCGTGGCCTTACCAACTTGAAAAACTGTGTAATTTCGGCGACCAGCACGGAAGCTATCGAGAAGTGTATCTTGTACCATCTTTAAAACGTTGGAGTCTTTGATGGGTAGGACAATTTGTTGCGCCATGATTTATATATACCTTTCTGAAATTAAATAATTAAATAAATAATTAATTAAATTGTTTATTTATTGATGACCAGGACCGTATTTCTAAACTTCTTTTACGGTTTATTATATCACTTAACAAAAAAACAGCCCCCATTATCTAATCACTAGATAATGGGGGCTGTTTTAATAGTATTCTTTAGGGGTTATTATATAATTATGGTCCCTGTTTACATTTTTTAAGATAATTTATCCATCATTTTTTCATAGCTATCGACTACATCATAGGTCACCTCGCTATTGAAAATGAAGATTTTAAACTCCGTCAATCAAAGTATTACGAAAACTCTAAAAAACGAAAAGAACGTTCTCGTCGATTAATACAAAAAGGCGCCTTGCTTGAAAAGTATTTTGAGTGTGAACATTTAAGCATTGAAGACACGGAAAGTTTTTCTAAAATGTTTGCCCATGTTGTCAATGAACAAAAACCTGAAAAATGGAAAAAAGAGAACGACTAATTTTGTCGTTCTCTTTTGCTTATTTTTAGGGATTTTTATTATTTAAAAAAATTTGCAATAAATATAGCCATTAAACAAATCAACAGTGTAAGACCTGCATAGCCTAAAACAATAATCCCTTTTTCAATCCGTGTTCTTCTAGCGTCTCTTTTTTTTCTTAAAACTTCTACATCCTTATTTTGTGAAAATGCTAAAATCTCCTTATAAGTTTTCAAGTCATTATTCCTTTTGAATTTTTCTAAAACAAAAGAACTCCATAACGCAGGTAAAAATAAAGTAACTGGAACTATCCATATAAACTTTGATTCTGGTAATGCTACTACTAAACCAATAGATAGACTGGCTAATATTGTTGAACAAATCATTATTAAAGAATAAATATCAGCTCGTTTAGTAGCTTTGTTATTACTAATCTTCATCTTCATTTCCTCCAAATCTTCTCGAATTAATTCATCTAAAGAAACATTAAATAGAATAGACAACGAAACAATGATTTGTATGTCTGGATATGTTTTGTTATTTTCCCAATTAGATACGGTTTGACGTGAAACAAAAATCTTGTCCGCCAATTGTTCTTGGGAAAGATTATAAATTTTTCGATACTCTCTTATCCGTTTACCTATGTCCATAATGTCTCCTTTCATGAATCTAGCATATCAAGAAGATTGAATTCATTCAGCCTAACGTCTTTTGAAATAAAAATAAAAATAATTTGTCAAAGCTTTTTTACACCTTATGAACATCAGCGCCGTACGGTCCCAACACCACCCGCACCCGCCAACATGAGTTGCGCATCATACGGCGTTTTATTCTTCGTTAGTTCCAACTTCACTTGTTCAAACTCATTATCAGATAACGGGGTATCTTCTAGTCGTTTACGATTGTTGGCATTCAGAATATCTCGCCAATGATCATATAACCGATTGACCGTTACACCAGAATAATCTGTGAGATAGTCCCAACCCTCACTCTTTAACTTCTCAATTACAGCTTGTTCAAATTTATCTTCCGCCATTTAACTAGTCTTCTTTTCTTTTTAGTTGTAACTATTTACCAAAATGCCACCACTTTTTAGGTTTAGGCTGTGACTCCACAGTGTTAGTTTCTGGTTCAGGTTGTTTGTCTGACGTCACTTCTTTTTCACCATCATCATGCGGTGCCATCGTTAAGGCTTTCAAGTCCTTGATTTCTGCTTTGTATTCCTCTAGCAGCTTTTTGTCTTGCAAAGCTAACCGTTGTTGCTGGTCTAGTAAGTTTTGCATTTGAGCTATTTGCGAATCTTTATTTTCTAGTTGCTTATCCTTAACTGCTAATTGTTTATCTCTATTTTTCTTAACTTCATCAAGTTCACTAATTAAATAGTTGTGGATATCCCACTTTGTCTCTTTGTCTGTTTGTTTGTCATTTGTCTGTTTATTTGTCTTGATTTTGTTTGTCTGTTTGTCGACCTTCGACCTTATAAAATGCTGTTCTTCTAAAGATAAAACAACTATACCTTTGTCGTTTGTTTGCCTTGTTTTGTTTGTCAGCGACTTTATATGATATTGTATTGCCTGTTTTGAAACACCTAACTCCTCAGCGAGTTCTCGAATTGTTTTTAAATTTTCACTCATGATCTATATCCTGCCTTTTAACGATTGGTAGATACTGTTCAATCGATTTTTTAAGATACTTAGCAATATTCTTTTTCGAATAGTCATCTTGTTTATCTCTGATATAGGCTAAGTGTTCTTTCACGCCCTTTAAACCACGTAATTCTTTTAATTCGTCATAAAGTGGATATACATTTTTCTGTAACCCTGACAAAATAGTCGTATCCGTTAAATCAATATATGACAATAAAAACTGCTCCATAAGTAACTTTGTGTAGGGACTTTTTATTGCCTTAACAGTCAACATATCTTCTGTTTCTTCTTGACGAATCTTGCCCTCGATATAAACGGGATCATCCTGTTTATAACTACTATCAGCCGCAACTTGTTTTTTAGTAATGTGAAAGACAATGCTATCAATGCTGCGTCCTTTTTTAACTTTCTCGTGCGTCACGTTAAAAGTTGTATGAGCATTGATTTCTTTTAAAGAGTTTTTCAAGATATAGCTCTCAAACCTATCAAACCTCTGGTACTCATTAACAGTATCAGTCATTTCTCGCAACTCTCGAATGCCGATTTTGGGATTACGATAGCTTTCTACTTGTTCTTTTCGTCGTCCACCTTTAACGCTGTAGTGATCATATTGGTTGTAATTCATTGATAACCAGCGATACAAAATAATTGCATACTTACTATTCAATTCTGCAATATCTGACAAGGCATGTTGGGTGAAATTGGTTTTGAGCTTGATTAAGTAAGGCATGATTTCACGATGAAATTCAATTTTTACTTCGTCACTATAATCCGTCCATTCCACATAAGGGATTGGCACAATACTAACAAACTTAAACCCTTTATCTTGTTCTTTTTTAATCTGAAAAAAAGCTTGTTTCTGCATTTTTTCAATCGCTTGTTTAAAGCGACTGTTCTTATCATTATCATTGACTTTAAAAAAAGCAAACATTTCTTGCTTTGATAAATACACTGTTTGATCTTGAGGTGGATTGTCGGTATCAATTAAAGACACCGCTAGTTCAAACATTTTGAGGGGTGTTTTATCCATCTTGGCAATGGATGTGATTAAACTATTATGTTCGACGACTTTTCGTTTTGATAACTCATTCAAGGTGTGTACCTGCCTTGTCTTTGATTCTGGTATAATTGACATATAAATACGCTCCTTTGGGCGTGTTGTTGGATAAGCATAAAGAAAAACTTTTAGACGGGAATTTCTTTATGCTTTTATTGTATCACCATGTACCACAATTTATTTTTATCTTTGTGGGGTATACACAGTTTTTTTGTGGGGTATACACAGTTTTTTTGTGGGGTATACACAGTTTTTTTGTGGGGTATTATCCTGTTAAACCTTGATAATACTGACTTTATAACTGCGCAAAAGAACAAAAGATTAAAATATAAAAGATAAACTTATAATAGGCTTCGCCTTTTTACTGAATTAATAAAAACAAAACAAAAAGAACACCGTTGTACATAATGTTTGTCCAGAGTGTTCTTTTTGTTTGGAATTATTTTAAATGACGGATTACTGGTCATCTATCATAATTGCCACTTATTACGCCAATAGAGACGTTTTAATTCGTTCAATGATTATTTCTACGTCACATGGCTAAAAACGTTTAGAACGGCAAATAAGCCGGTTTAGCGTTAGAGACTTGGTCCTTTAAAAAGATCACGCGTTAATTCAATGATTCGATTAATCAATGCTTTAACTTGTTCGATACCGCGATCTAATCTACTAGGCGCTATTTTGGTGTCTGGATCTGCTCTAGCTGTCGTCAGTGTTTTTAACCATGACTGGGCTACTTTTTTATTTTTTGTAAGTTCTTCATGATCTAGCTTATAAAGGACATACCGAGCCTCCACATCCGTATGGGCTATCTTGTCGACACCATAATCATTTTTAAGCATGTCTCGCATGGCATAATCCAGCTGTTGCTGTTTTCGCTGTCGCTTCTGAAGCGCTTGATGCGTTTCTTTCAGGTTTTGATAGTCTGCTTGGACGTCTCCTAATTGCGCTTTGACTTGGCCTAATGTTTGCTTGAGTTCTTCCGTCTCATGCTGGCTTTGTAAGGTGGATTTCTTCATCGTGGCTAACACGTTTTTAAAGCGATCTAAGTCATCTGGCTTCAGCACCGTCTTACCAAAGAGGTTTTTAGATAAGGCTTGTTTAAACGCATCAATTTGTTTTTCGGCTAAGTCAACTTCCGTTAAGGCTTGATCCGTGATTTTAAGTACGGCCTGTTTAGCCCTAATATTGTCTTCAACGTCAGCTAGTTCGTTTTTTAAGGCGTTAAACTGATCATTGTATTTTTTGATTTCAGCGACATTCTCAAATGGTAAGGTTTTGTTATTTAAAATCCCTTGTTCATAAAAGGGCAGCACCTTTTTTAAATGTTGATCTAAATCATCATGAAAGGTTTGTAAATCATGGCGTGTGAGTACTTCTTTAGCGGATACTTTATAACGTGACTTTTTATCATCAAAAACGACGGGGACAAAGGCATAGTGCAAGTGAGGGGTTGTCTCGTCATAATGCACCACAGCGGCCACGGCATTTTCTTGACCATAACGTGCATTAAGAAAATTGGTGGTTGCTTCAAAAAAGGCGCTCTGTTGCTCGTAGGGGGCTTCTGTGAGTTCTTCAGGTAAAGTGACTATCCACGTCGCTAACGCCTTCACATCGTCTCTTTTCATGCAATAAACGTTATTTAAACGCGCATTGAAGCGTGAAAGCATATCAGAACCATCCGCCATGAGATCTTGATTCAGATAGGATTTCGACCCATCAATTTCTTTGTTCGTGTGATGGTCGGTTTTACGTTCAAAGTGAACCGCTAAACCAGGGACTGCGCCACGGGTATTTTTCTTTAAATGCGCCATCAAAAATGCCTCCTCAAAAAGGGTTTTCCAAGACCAGTATAACACCGTTAAAAATCTGGTATAGCCTGTTATACCAAAATAATATTTTGGACAGGCTCTGCGAGGCACGTCATCGACAAGCGATGACAGTAGCGTTTCCCCTTCCTACTGGGGAAACTGCTATTTTTTAGCGCCTATTATCCGGCTAGAAAAACCTCCGGCGGGTCACGCCGTGACGGGGCAATTTATCATTGCAGGATCACCTTCAGTGAGAGCATTTCATGCAGAACGCTACCCGCGTGGGCAAGCTGATGTCAGCTTAACCACATAAAAATAAGTTGAGATAGTATTGGTGTCTATCTCAACTTATTTTGAATGCTAATATAATTCTCCATCGTATTAATTTAAGTCTCAAAGGATTACCAATATTCCCTGTAAGCCAACTACACGCTTTTTTTTGGTAGCAATTTTAATAAATCAACGCTGGTATGGATGATAACCAAGATTGTCAGAATGATATAAAAAGAATTATCTGAGGTGAGCTTGTTTTCAACCATCATATAAATTAATAACATGACGGCGCACAATAAGAAAATAATATTAAGGATAGCATCCGCGATACCTGATACTTTCTTTTCAAGTAATATGTCTTTATAATTTTTATCTTCTCTAATCAGCTCGTCCAATGAAATACTGTATAAATCTGAAATCATAATAATGTTAGAGATATCCGGATAACTTTTCCCACGTTCCCAATTAGATACTGCTTGATACGATACGTGTAAACTTTTAGCCATATCTTCTTGTGACAGTTTTTTGTTTTCACGAATGATTTTTATTTTTTCACCTATTTGCATATGCCAAATTCCCACCATTTATAGTCTTTAATACAGAGCATAGCAAAGTTCAGGTTGATAAGTCACTAAAGTATTGCTTGAGTCTAATGATCTATGCTTTTTAGCTATAAAACATTAGCTATAACTACAACTGTAGTTATAGCTAATGAGTTTAACCAAAATCAATTTGATTCAACATAGTCTCACGGCTGGCTTGATCTAAGCCAAGGTAAGTTAACGTCATAGCTTCACTAGAATGATTCAGTAAGTGCATGACTAAGCCAATATTATAATATTTTTACTTATTTAGAACTATTTCATAAACTTGATGGACGTCAAGTTTATATCTCCCAAAAGTTAATACACTTTAGTTGAACTAAAATTAAGGGAGAAATCATATGCAACATAATATTCTTAAACATAAAAATAAAATTACTAGTATCAGTGGCTTACTCATTGCTTTAGGACTAATCGCACACTTTATTTTTGCCAATACAACAATTTCTAATAGTGCTTTTATTATAGCTTCGATATTAGGCGTTACCCCCATTTCTTTACAGGCTTATCAGGCTATGAAAGTAAAAGTAGTAAGTATTGATGTTTTAGTAACGATAGCGGTCATTGGTGCTCTCTTTATTCAAAATTATGAAGAATCAGCAATTGTTACTTTTTTATTTTTATTTGGATCATATTTAGAACAACGAACACTTAACCAAACACGATCAGCTATTAAAGAGTTGACGGAAATGGCTCCAGAAACTGCTTTTAAGCAATTGACAGGGGGACAATTTGCAGAAGTAGATATTGATGAAGTAGAAGAAGGGGACATTCTCCTAGTAAAGACTGGTGCCAAGATTCCCGTAGATGGTAGGGTAACCACTGGAAAAGGATATGTAAATGAGGCTAATATCACAGGTGAATCTTTACCTTTAAAGAAAGAAAAAGACGATGAAGTATTTGCCGGTACTATTATGGACAACGGTACTATTCAAATAGTGGCTGATAGAGTAGGGGAAGATTCTACATTTGGAAAAATTATTGAGTTGGTAGAAGAAGCACAGGATTCTAAATCAGAAGCAGAACGATTCATTGACCAGTTTTCTCGCTGGTATACACCTGCAGTACTTACAATTGGGCTGTTGGTTTGGGTATTAACCAAAGATACAGAACTTGCGATTACCGTATTAGTACTTGGTTGCCCAGGAGCCTTGGTAATTGGTGTACCTGTGTCAAATGTTGCGGGGGATAGGAAATGGCGCAAAAAATGGTGTTTTATTTAAAGGTTCTGAAGTGATTAGTCATTTTGCCAATGCAGATACAGTGTTATTCGATAAAACAGGTACCTTAACTGAAGGAAAGCCTGAAGTGAGCGATATTATTTATTATGGAAATAATCAGGAGGAGGATTTATCTCTATTGCTTTCAGTTGAAAGTGAGTCTGATCATCCATTAGCTGTCGCTATTGTAAATAAATTAGCACAATATAAAGTAAGGCCTATAGAAAATACACAGGTTGTAAAAGGTGGGGGGCGTAATTGCTCACGTAGATGGGCACGTTGTTTCAGTAGGAAATAAAACCTTAATGAAACAAGAAAGTATACCGCTATCTGATGATGTTCTTAAAAAATTGAATTATTTAGAAAGAACCGGTAATTCAATTGTATTAACGGCAGTTGATCATAAGTTAATCATGTTAATGGGTATCCGCGACAAAGTTCGACCAGGTGTTAAGCAGGACTTACAAAAATTAAAATCACTTGGTATTAAAAATCTCATTGTATTATCAGGTGATAACCAAGGTACAGTTAATTCAGTTAAAAAGGAACTAGGTTTAACCGAAGCCCATGGTGATATGCTACCAGAGGACAAACAAGCATTTCTAAAAAGACGACAGGACTCAGGTGAAATAGTTGTTTTTATCGGTGACGGCGTTAATGACAGTCCCTCTCTGGCTACTGCAGAGGTAGGTATAGCTATGGGGAATGGAACAGATGTCGCAATTGAAAGTTCAGATATTGTTTTAATGAATTCTAACTTTAACCGCCTTCCTCATGCTTTAGGCCTAGCAAAAGTAACATATGCGAATATGCGACAAAATATTCTAATTGCTGTTGGCGTCGTGATAATACTATTGGTTAGTTTAATATTTAGTGAATGGATGTCTATGTCAATTGGGATGTTGATTCATGAGGCCAGTATTTTAGTAGTTATTTTAAATGCAATGAGATTAAGAGGTTATCAATTAAGATAATTGATCTATATCAAGTATCTTAAAAAGAATGGCCTATATAATTCATTTAAAGGAGTGATAGATATGACTAAAGCAACATTAAAATTAGAAACATTAACTTGTCCATCATGTTTACAAAAAATCGAACGTGGTTTAAAACAGACTGCTGGTGTAAAAAAAGATTCTGTAAAAGTACTTTTCAATGCGAGTAAGGTAAAAGTGGATTTTGATGAAAATCAGGTCAATTTGAATACAATTGAAAAAGCAATTGAAGACTTAGGATACCCAGTAATTAGTTCAAAAGTAAAGGAAGGTGCATAAAATGACAACGGTAAATGAAAGGCAAGAAAAATTAGCTGCCGAACAAGCATATAAAGAACACATTCATCATACTAAGATTAATTCTGCAGCTGTTACAGATCATATACTTGCTAATATTCATACATTACATGTAAAATTGCATCAATATCATTGGTATGTAAAAGGTAAAAATTTCTATGCATTGCATAATGTTTTGAAAATTTATATAACGAAAATGAGGCATGGTTTGATAAAATTGCAGAACGTTTACTAGCTTCAGGATTTAAGCCAGCATCAACAACTACTGAATTCCAAGAATTTACAACGATTTCTGAAGATTCTTCGGAAAAATATTACACTGCTGATGAGATGGTCCTACAGATAGTAGAAGATTTTAGATCTAATCGTGAATTTACTATTCGTGCAATTCGCTTAGCACAGGAAGAAGAAAATGATGCTTTGGAAGATTCACTAATTAGTTATAAAGCTTATTTAGACGTAAATATTTGGCAACTTCAAGCATTTATTAATAAGGATGCCTTAGAAGACGATGACTATATAGATAACGATTAATTAGGAGAAAACGGTATGGCATACCATAATCATCATAGTCATGTAGAAACAAACAAAGTGTTTGTTAAACAATATACACGTTATTAGTGCGTGTCAAGATTGTGCTGAGTATTGTATGAAAAAGGGAGGAATTATATGACAAACATAAATGGAGAATATGCAAAGCAGAATTTTCCAAAACAGAGTCAACCTGAACCAGGATTACAAAGCAAGATGTCGCCAACACCAGATGATGGTGCAGCAAGTTACGTTGGGCATGACCGCCTGAAACATAAGAAAGCACTGATAACCGGTGGTGACTCAGGAATCGGCAGATCTGTGGCGATAGCGTATGCGCATGAAGGTGCTGATATTGTGTTAAATTATCTTCCTGAAGAAGAACCAGATGCACAAGAAGTTAAGGGCATTATTGAATCATTGGGTCGTAAAATTAAGCTAGTTCCAGGTGATTTAAAGAATGAAGCATTCAGCCAAAAGTTGATTGATGAAGCAGTTTCATTTTTTGGTGATTTAAGTATTTTGACGTTAGTAGCTGGTAAACAACAAGCGGAAGTTGATATAGCTAATTTGTCGACACAACAAATAACCGACACTTATGCAACAAATGTTTTTAGTCTCATTTGGCTTGTTAAAGCGGCTTTACCACATATGCAACCTGGCAGCAGTATCATAACAACGAATTCTATTCAGGCAGAGCAACCATCATCATTTCTCGTGGATTATGCAGGTACAAAAGCTGCTATCAAGAATATGACGATGAGTTTGGCTAAACAATTGGCTAATCGAGGGATTCGCGTGAATAGTGTGGCACCTGGTCCCATTTGGACACCTTTGCAGATTGTTGGTGGACAGTTACCGGAGAACATTCCAACATTTGGCCAATCGACACCCATCGGTAGAGCTGGTCAACCGGCAGAATTAGCAGGCGCTTATGTTTTCCTAGCTTCAAATGAATCTAGCTATGTAACAGGTGAGTCAATCAATGTTACTGGTGGCTTAAAGTGAATCATGAGCTCCTTTGAATTTCGAAGATACTAATCAGAAATTTGGTTGGATCAACGAAGAAAGTGGAGAAAAGATGGATAAAAAGAATAAAAAATTTGGCTTTTGGGATAAACTATCGATGCTTTTGGCGTTGTCTCAATTATTGTTCAGTTTCTATTATTTTGTCAGAAATTGGAAGAAAACAAAAGAAGATTAACAAATTTTCATTTTAGGCATAAAGGAGGAAAACTATGTTAAAAACTGTACTTAAGGTATTGTTAGCATCTACATTAATTCTAGGCGGTATAGCGGTTGGAGGGACCATATTTGCAGCTAAAGGCATCGACAAAGCTGGGGACCGTTTGGAAGAGAAAATCCATAATTAAATCATTGAACAGATAATAACGATAGCAACTTATTGATGAGGAGCTGTTGTTTTTTAATCTTTTAAAAATAACTCATAATTTCATTGTTTTGTAAAGGGGGTAAGCGTTATTTTTGTAAACGCTTTCCGATAGTGTTATATTTAGGCTAGTGAATTGGATATCATAATTCATAGAAAAGATAATGGAGGAAAGATTATGATTTGGTCATTAATTGTAGGTGCCATTATTGGTGCCATTGCAGGTGCTATCACAAATCGTGGTGAGTCAATGGGGTGGATTAGCAATATTATTGCTGGTCTAATCGGATCGGCTATTGGCCAGGCTTTGTTGGGTCAATGGGGACCTAGCTTGGCGGGAATGGCAATCATTCCTTCGATAATTGGGGCTGTGATTCTTGTACTAGTCGTGTCAATGGTGTTTGGTATGAGAGCAAAACAGTAGCATAAGGTAATAGAGAGGTATGATATGAAGAAAAGTCAAAAAATTGTTCTGAGTATTTTCAGCCTCGGATATTTGGTTGGGCTTTGTTTGTTGATATGGCCAAAAATAATTGATGAAGTTTTCAAATTTTTAGCAGAGTTTAATATACATTTAAACTTTAAGAGTGATCTTTTCATTTATTACTATGGTCTCGTACTGCTGGCACTGACCGTGCTTGTGTTTTTACTCATATTGGTATGGCCGGTAGAATTACCAGATATTCCTTTAAAGCAAACCAAAGAAGGACGGCTTGCGTTGAGTAATCATGGTATCAACCAGTTTATTCAGACAAAGCTCTCAGGTGAAGGTTTATCAAATATTAAAGTGAGATTGAAAAATACTCGTCGTCAACGAAAATTTTATATTGTTGCTGATTCAGTTTATAAACAGGCGACAGTCGAAGAATTACCTCGTATTTCATACGATTTAACGAAAAGCTTGAATGATTTACTCGCTGGCATAAATCGAATTCCCATTAAAGTTGATATTAAAGTAAATCAGAAATCAAACTCAAAGCGTAAAGTCACACGTGTGATTTAAAAAGGAGTGCGGATATAATGAAAGACAAAAAATCAATTAATATTTGGGTTGGTGGTCTTGCGGGTTTCATTCTGTCAACTCTATTGGTAACTGTAGGATTTTGGAAGACGATTTTGATTATAGTTGTCACCTTACTAGCAGGTTGGATTGGCTACTTGCTCGAAGCGTATAATCTCGATTTGTCAATTGTCTCTAAAATATTTACACGTAAAAATTAGTTATTTAGCTATAGAAAGGATTTAATTATGTCTACAGAAACAAAAACTACAACTACACAAAATACTGCAACAGAGAATCGTCAACCTAAAGGTGAATTAACATTTAATGACAAAGTGATTCAAAAAGTAGTGGGCTATGCAATTGAAAAAGTGACAGGATTGCTAGGTGTTGACGGTGGTTTTGTCGCAAACATTAAAAATAAAATTGTGAATACGGATAACCCCACTGATGGCATTGGTGTCGAGGTCGGAAAAGAACAAGTTGCGGTAGATTTAGATATTATCATGGAATATGGACACAACGCACATGATATTTATAAGCAACTAACAGAAGTAATCACAAAACAGGTGCGAGAAACAACAAGTTTGACGCTAGTTGAGTTAAATGTTGAAGTAGTTGATATTCAAACACAAAAAGAATTTGACGCATCACAAACAAGCTTACAGGATCGCGTAACAGACGCTGGTAGCACAATCAAAGAAAAAACTTCAGCTGGCGTTGATGCCGTGAAAAAAACAACTTATCAAGCAGTGAACGATGACGATAATCGTGTCAAGTAAACGTACAAGCGGTTTGAAGTTGCAGTAGCAAGTCTCAGCACAACGGTCTAAACGTTGTGCTTCTTATAATTAGAACTAGGTTGATGCAAGCTACGAAGCGAATAAAAATTCAAAAATTTTTTCATAGACACGGGAATGTTTTCTTGCTTGCCTTGGATTCAATCATTGTACGCTATTCATTACACAGAAATTTATTACCAAAATAATGATGGTGTGTCATTTAATGCAAAGGGTCTGCCTAATTTCTGGGATTTTTTGTATTTGGCCTATACCATTGGTATAACTTACCAAGTTTCGGATACAAATTTTTCTACAACCCGTTTTCGAAAAGTTGCATTAGGGCACTCACCCATTTCTTTTGCCTTTAGTACACTCCTCATTGCCACTATGATTAATTTTATAGCCAGTTTGATTAGTAGTCACTAAGCCCTTTTTAGAATCAAACGTGATAAAAGGGCAAGCTAAATATTTGCGGAAAAAATATGACTGTGGTAATCCGCACTTAGGTTCTGATAGAGAACCAGAAGGAGAGATATCATTATGGGATTAATTTGGACACTTATCGTAGGTGCAGTTATCGGTGCTATTGCAGGAGCAATTACAAGCCGCGGTGCAGCTATGGGATGGATTAGTAACATCATTGCTGGTTTAATTGGTTCTTGGTTAGGTGAAAGCCTTCTTGGATCATGGGGACCAAGCTTAGCAGGAATGGCACTTATTCCTTCAATTATTGGTGCAATTGTATTAGTCTTAATCGTATCTTGGATTACTAGTCGCACAAATAAGTAATTTATAAAAACTCACTGCGTAAAACTATAATTAACTGTTTTAGACAGAAAGTAGGTGTAGGAGAAACTTATAATGACAGAAAACAAAAATAAGGACCAAAATAAAGAAGAGCAGGTTAAGGATCAAAAGGAAAAGATTGATCCTGAGTCAACTGCCGAAAATACTAATCTTTACGAACACGATCCAAAAAACGCTGATTATAAAAAAGCTGATTAAGGATTATATCAGTATTGCTACTAAAGCTTAAATTTGTTAGTTAACAAGTTAGGCTTTTTTATAAACCTTTTTGCAGTAGAATAGGGGACATTTTTAATGAGTTTGAATGAGTTATATGAACTAAATGATGGGCATCAGTTACCAAAAATTGGCTTGGGAACCTTTCAGATTCGAGGTTATCAAGGCGTTGACCAGATTTTAAATGCTATACAAATCGGTTACCGATTGCTTGATACGTCTACAAATTATGACAGTGAAGGTGCGGTTGGAGAAGCTATTCGTCGTTCAGGTATCCCACGCTCGCAATTTTATGTAACAACAAAACTTCCTGGTAAATATCATCATTTCGAAGATGCTCTGAAAATCATTGAAGAATCATTGCTTCGTTTAGGATTAGACTATTTGGATCTTTATTTGATTCATTGGCCACTTCCTAAACGGGACAATTATGTGGAGGCTTGGCAAGCATTAATTGAGGCACAAAGGCGTGGACTAGTTCGTTCGATTGGTGTGTCCAACTTTGAAAAGGAACATCTGGATAAGATTATTTCAGCAACGGGGGTCACACCGGCTGTTAACCAAAATGAAATTCATCCATATTGGCCGCAGGAATCATTGGTGGCTACTAATCAAGAGTATGGTATCGTAACTGAGGCTTGGAGCCCATTAGGTCGAGGCAGTAGCGAATTAACAGAACCGTTAATTTTAAAACTAGCCGACAAATATGATAAAAATGCGGGTCAAATTATTTTGAGATGGCATATACAACGTGGTATTTTACCAGTTGCTAAAGCTACCACTCCTCATCATCAGCGACGTAACTTAGATATCTTTGATTTCACACTGACAGAGACTGAGGTTAGCCAAATATCTGATTTGGAACGTAAAGATGGGCGTGTGGATGACCAAGATCCAAAAGAATACGAAGAATTTGTTTAAGTGATTTATGGTTTTCTCACTTTTAAAATTTTTACAAAGGAATATTAAAAGTATGAAAAATAAATCAAAAAAAGTTAAGCTGGATTTTCTGCATTACTGTGTTTACGTTATATCATTAGGCGGATTTCTATTTGGCTACGATACTGGTGTGATTAACGGTGCACTGGCATTCATGAGCCGTCCGGACCAACTGAATTTAACACCGACCTTACAAGGAGTTGTGTCCAGTTCATTGGTTATTGGTGCTTGTTTTGGGGCACTGGGATGTGGTCGAGTTGCTGATAAAATTGGTCGCCGTAAAACGCTACGAATCATTGCAATCGTATTTACAATAGCTACGGTGCTTTGCGCTGTTGCCATGAACTTTTGGCTTATGTCACTTTTTCGATTTGTATTAGGTTTAGCAGTCGGTGCTGCATCAAGTTTGTCACCAATGTATTTAGCAGAAATTTCACCGGAAAATTTAAGAAGCGCCAATGTCAACAAAAACGCTATTTTTATTGTACTTGGTCAGTTATGTGCTTTCATTGTAAATGCAATATTAGGAAACATCTGGGGCCATTGGGGTCCAATTTGGCGTGTTATGGTGATTTTTGGTGCGGTTCCATCAATTATTCTGTGGGTAAACTCGTTTCGTATCAGCGGTAGTCCGCAATGGTTACTCTTAAAGCATCGTTTTAACCGAGCTCGAAAAATATTTCGTCGATTGGGATTTGAAAATACTAACCAGCTTATCAAATCTCAAAGTGATCAATCTAGTGATCAAAACGATAATGAATTTAATTGGTCAATAGCATTAAAAAATAAAAAATTGTTTTATTTGTTAGTGACAGGAATTGTGATTGCTCTGATTCAGCAAATCTCAGGTGTAAACACCGTGATGTATTACGGTACAATTTTACTTGAAAAAGTTGGTATGGGTGAAAGTGGCTCCTTGTACGCCAATGTGTTAATTGGTGTCGTTTCTGTTATTGCTAGTATATTTGGTACTCGAATGATAGAACATGCCAATCATCATCGCATGTTGATTATTGGTCTGCTTGGTAACGTTGTTTTTATGGCGCTACTTGGAACTATTATGAAATCTAGTGTTTTTTCTCAAGGAATAACTAATGCTTTGGTGCTTGTCAGTTTAACGTTGTTTTTGGCTAATCATCAAGGTATTGTAAGTCCTGTTACATGGCTCTTGTTAGCCGAAATGTTTCCTGGAAAGGTTAAGGCGCAATTTATGTCCGTAGCCACAGCAACAACTTGGATAACCAACTTCGTCATTAGTTTAATCTATCCCCAGTTAGTTGCTATTCTTGGAACAGCATTGGTATTTTTCGTTTTTGCTATGTCAAATGGATTAAGTATTGTGTTAGCAAGTCTGTTTGTCAATAGTAAAAAAATGGCAAAGGCTTATGATACAGCTAGTCTATCATAGCCTCCAAAAAGGAGTGTAGTTAATGGCTAATTTTTACATTGATACGGCAGAAGTCGTTCATGAAATTCCACAAAATGATCGTCCAAAATTTTATATGTTTGGTGTACCACGTTATACAAATATGGGTGATCAGGCAGTATCATTGGCTGAAAGAAAATATATTGAGAACGAATTTCCAAATTATCAGTATATTGAAATTATTGAGGAAGACGGTGATGAGGCGATACCTGTTGTCCAAGAAAATTTGCGTAAAGATGATATTATTGCGTTTACTGGTGGTGGCAATATGGGTAATTTGTATCACAACCACGAAGAGGCAAGGCGTAAAGTATTTTCGACATTTGTTAACAACCTTACGATCTCATTTCCCCAATCAATTCATTTTGAGGATAATGAAGATGGTGAGATTGAAAAAAGAATAAGTCAGGCAGCTTATAGCAAGAACCCAAATCTTGTTCTTGTAGCTCGCGACGCACAAAGCTTTCATCGTATGCTTACGACTTTTGACAATAAAGTTATTTTCACGCCGGACATGGTATTATACATGAACTCGGTGGACTGGAAATTTGAACGTAATGGGGCTTTGTTTGTTTTGCGTCATGATTCAGAGAAGGTTGTCAAACAAACCACCATTGATAAAATAAAAGAAATACTCGGTGGGGACAGACCAGTGGAACGTGTTGATACCGTATTAGATGAACCAAAAGAGATTACGCCAATCACACGTGACACTTTGTTTGAGCAACAGCTGGAGTTGTTTTCACACCAAGAAATTATTATCACAGACCGTTGGCATGCTATGGTTTTCTCTGTCCTCACTGGGACACCATGCTTGCTTTTTGGAAATAGTTATGGAAAAGGGAAGCACGCGTACTTTGATTGGTTAGAGCATGTGAATTGGATTGATTACACAGATGAAACCGATATCGATCGAATTGAAAGTATTTTAAAGGAACTGATGAAGCAGGAACGTCATGATTATAATGTGAAAAAAGACTTCCAACAACTCCATGACATTATTGAAGAAAATATATCTAAGTAAGAAAAAGACATAACTTGCGTTATGTCTTTTTCTATTCAATTTAATTTTTTATAAAGAATATTTTGTGTGTTAAATCAACAATAGGACCTTGCAAAAATAGTGAAGCTACAAGTCCGATACCAACCCCAAACCATTGGTCATTAATATAAAAAGCTAGAACCAGAATGGACAAAAGAAGCATATGAGCGATGAGTTGTGCTTTAGTTGCATTTCCATGTGCTCATAAATCAATAAATTGGACTATTTTTATTCAGTTAATTAGGCGACATTTGATATAGGATTGCGATTATAAAAATTGATATACCAACCAACGGCTGCTTGGACTTCAGTTGATGTTTGCTATGCCTTCAAATAAACTTCTTCACGCTTCTCTAGGTGCTTGACGTCTTTAAAAGTCTTTGACTGACCCTTGATCATGATTGGGGTAGCTTGTTTAAGCCAAATAGCAATAGAATCTTTTGAAGGCCCAAATACCTTTGCTAATGATTTAAGTTAACGTCCTTCTTGGTGAAGTTTAACCAATGAATCTTTGAAATATTGTGAATAACGAATTGACATAAAAATACTCCTATACTTTCATTTTACGGACTGAATAAAAATAGTCCATTTTTTTAGTATAAGAGCAAACTGTAGTGTAGTTAAAGTGATGTTTTGTTTTTAAATATGCTGTTCCCTTAATCTTAACATACCAATAGTTTAACAGCGAATATGATTGATCAACCATTTGTCATCGGAAGTATTCTAGCAAAATCTTACATTTTCATTCCCATTTTTTCGTACGACTCCATACCTGCCATCCAAAGATTAGATAACTCAATACCACGCTCCTCAGCTAACGCATTCATTAAAGTATTCATATCCATTAACTGATACTTCTGATGCGGCTTTTTTGGATCTACTATCTCTATTTGTGCCATCATACCGCCATCTTCATGTTCTAAAATATGGCAATGATACATATAAATACCAGGTAAATCAAACTTAACTAGTATTCGAACAGTTTCCCCTGGGTTAACTCCAATGGTGTCTTTGAAACCGTTCTCATTTGGATATGGATCTTTTCCATTACGTGTTAGTACTAAAAAGCGAGTGCCGTGTATGTGAAATGGGTGAACCATTCCCGGTTTTTCGTTACTATTCGTGACATCCCAATACTGATACTCTCCAACTATTTGCTCGGCATCAATGCGTTCCATAGCAAATTTCTTGTCATCTATGGCAACACTTTCATCCATTCCTTGCATGACGACATGTCGAATGGGTAATGACGTTTCAACTGCCGGTTTCTTTAAATTAATTAAATGATCGGGAATCTTTGTAGTATCTTTTGCGAAATTGTGAATGCGGAACTTTAATAGTGGCACTTGATCAGTATATAAGGTTACCTCATCACCTTCATGATATTGGCTAAAATCAATAATGACTTCTGCACGTTCAGCACAGCTCAACATTAAACCTGTCAGCTTGATTGGCTTGGGTAATAGAGAACAATCTCCCGCAATCTGATCAAATGGCAAATCATCGGAAAAATGCAAACGCCATTCCCGACGGTTAGCACCATTTAGAAAACGTAACCTTATTTTTTGTGTTGTGACATCGAAGTATGGGTTGACTGTTCCATTGATAACAGCCGTGGGACCTGCAACACCATCAGGATCATAATCGGCACGATAATCAAACTGATTATCTTTGTGAAAATGTCTATCTTGTAAAATAATTGGAATATCATCTACTCCATAATTTCTTGGTATTGATAATTGAGATTCATGCTCATCTTGAACAATAACCATTGTAGCTAATCCTTGCCACACCTGTTCTGCTGTGGATGGACATGGGTGAGCATGCAACCATAATGTCGCAGCGGGCTGATTCAACGTAAAATTAATATGTTTGATTTCCCCTGGGTAAACAGGCGCGTGACAACCCCCATCAACATAAGGGCCACTAACATCAGCTCCATGCCAATGAAAAGTAGTTAATTCTGGCAGGTCATTTTTCAAAGTGATATGATTTTTTTGACCGCGGTGAAATATAATAGTCTTACCTAAAAAATTAGCATTATAACCCCATGTCTGTGTCTTTTCCCCTGGCAATATTTGCGATTTCCCTGATTTTGCAGTGACGGTATAGTAGATATCATTTTTAGACTCTCTATCTGCTTTTAAAATAGGTGGTATATTTAAAGGCATTTCCGGGGCATTATTTACTATGAGAGGTACATATCCGCCATCATGTAGATCAAAAGCTGGCTCATCAAAGAAATATTTTTTATTGGACTGTTCCATTTTAATTTTCCTCTATATTTTTAGCAGTGTACTTACTGAAAATTGAAATTACAGGATATGAATGATCACTCTTCATCTCAGATTCTAGCACTTTTTAGTAATTATGAATAATATTAGCATTCTGAAGAGTGTAATTATCTTAACTATTTAATCATGTTACGCTCATAGTCGATATTATGAAAAGCTATTTAAGTAACTATAAAAAGTTATCTAATTCAGAGTGCAACAAAATTAGCGGATGACATTGGATTGGCGACGTTTTAGGGGTAATTGGACATGTATACCATCCAGCCGACCCTCAAAAGGTTCTAGATCAATTGAATGGCAAGACGCAACCTAAACCTGGACACCAATATAGTCCATATGGGTATTACTAATTTAACGAATTACCATAATGTAGCTTATGCCAATTTAAAAGCGCCAAACCTTAATTTCATAGGGTTTGGCGCTTTTTCTGTGATCTGTTCTTGTGAATTGAGCTTAAAATAATTGGTCTAGCTCTCATAATCCCTACAACTAGCCTTTTGTTATTTGTGAAATTTTAGTCCGTGAGCGGTTTATGAGACGGCTGTTTGTGCTTTTTGCGGAGGCGTAAACGGACCACTAATTTGTGTTGGGCGACTTCTTTGTCAGACAACGTTAACTTCTCATCAATTGAGAAAGAGGTCGTTTTGTAATTTTTGGCCAGGACAACCGCATAAACAGCCTGGTCAATCTGTTCACTTTGTTCTGGTGTTAAGGAAAACGTTAATGTGGTTAAGCTGACATCAGCTTGCCCCGCGCGGGTAGCGTTCTGCATGACATGCTCCCGCTGAAGGTGATCCTGCAATGATAAATTGCCCCGTCACGGCGTGACCCGCCGGAGGTTTTTCTAGCCGGATAATAGGCGCTAAAAAATAGCAGTTTCCCCAGTAGGAAGGGGAAACGCTACTGTCATCGCTTGTCGATGACGTGCCTCGCAGAGCCTGTCCAAAATATTATTTTGGTATAACAGGCTATACCAGATTTTTAACGGTGTTATACTGGTCTTGGAAAACCCTTTTTGAGGAGGCATTTTTGATGGCGCATTTAAAGAAAAATACCCGTGGCGCAGTCCCTGGTTTAGCGGTTCACTTTGAACGTAAAACCGACCATCACACGAACAAAGAAATTGATGGGTCGAAATCCTATCTGAATCAAGATCTCATGGCGGATGGTTCTGATATGCTTTCACGCTTCAATGCGCGTTTAAATAACGTTTATTGCATGAAAAGAGACGATGTGAAGGCGTTAGCGACGTGGATAGTCACTTTACCTGAAGAACTCACAGAAGCCCCCTACGAGCAACAGAGCGCCTTTTTTGAAGCAACCACCAATTTTCTTAATGCACGTTATGGTCAAGAAAATGCCGTGGCCGCTGTGGTGCATTATGACGAGACAACCCCTCACTTGCACTATGCCTTTGTCCCCGTCGTTTTTGATGATAAAAAGTCACGTTATAAAGTATCCGCTAAAGAAGTACTCACACGCCATGATTTACAAACCTTTCATGATGATTTAGATCAACATTTAAAAAAGGTGCTGCCCTTTTATGAACAAGGGATTTTAAATAACAAAACCTTACCATTTGAGAATGTCGCTGAAATCAAAAAATACAATGATCAGTTTAACGCCTTAAAAAACGAACTAGCTGACGTTGAAGACAATATTAGGGCTAAACAGGCCGTACTTAAAATCACGGATCAAGCCTTAACGGAAGTTGACTTAGCCGAAAAACAAATTGATGCGTTTAAACAAGCCTTATCTAAAAACCTCTTTGGTAAGACGGTGCTGAAGCCAGATGACTTAGATCGCTTTAAAAACGTGTTAGCCACGATGAAGAAAGCCACCTTACAAAGCCAGCATGAGACAGAAGAACTCAAGCAAACATTAGGCCAAGTCAAAGCGCAATTAGGAGACGTCCAAGCAGACTATCAAAACCTGAAAGAAACGCATCAAGCGCTTCAGAAGCGACAGCGAAAACAGCAACAGCTGGATTATGCCATGCGAGACATGCTTAAAAATGATTATGGTGTCGACAAGATAGCCCATACGGATGTGGAGGCTCGGTATGTCCTTTATAAGCTAGATCATGAAGAACTTACAAAAAATAAAAAAGTAGCCCAGTCATGGTTAAAAACACTGACGACAGCTAGAGCAGATCCAGATACGAAAATAGCGCCAACTAGATTAGATCGCGGTATCGAACAAGTTAAAGCACTAATTAATCGAATCATTGAATTAACGCGTGATCTTTTTAAAGGACCCAGTCTTTAACGTTATAACGGCTTATTTGCCCGTCTAAGCGTTTTTAACCATGTGACGTAGAAATAATCATTGAACGGATTAAAACATCGCTATTGGCTTAATAAGTGGCAATCTATGTTAGATAACTAGGTAGCCGTCATTTGAAATGATTCAACACAAAAAGAACACCACGTACAAAATTTATGTACAACGGTGTTCTTTTTGTTTTTTATTTTATTGAATCAATAAAAAGGCGGAGCCTATTATAAGTTTATCTTTTATATTTTAATCTTTTGTTCTTTTGCGCGGTTAGAAAGGCAATATTATCAAGGGTTTACAAGATTATGTACCCACAAAATACTATGTATACACCCACAAAATACTATGTATACACCCACAAAATACTATGTATACACCCACTTCTCATTTAGATAAGTGGGTGTATAGGTTATAATAAAAAGCATAAAGAAATTCCCGACTAAAAGTTTTTCTTTATGCTTATCCAACAACACGCCCAAAGGAGCGTATTTATATGTCAATTATACCAGAATCAAAGACAAGGCAGGTACACACCTTGAATGAGTTATCAAAACGAAAAGTCGTCGAACATAACAGTTTAATCACTTCAATTGCCAAAATGGATAAGACACCACTCAAAATGTTTGAGTTGGCCGTTTCTCTAATAGATACGGAAAATCCCCCCGAAGATCAGACGGTTTATTTATCAAAGCGAGAGTTGTTTGCTTTTTTTCAAGTTGATGATAGCAACAAGCATAGTCGTTTTAAAGAAGCCGTTGAAAAAATGCAGAAACAAGCTTTTTTTCAGATTAAAAAAGAACAAGATAAAGGCTTTAAATTTATTAGTATTGTACCGATCCCGTATGTGGAATGGACAGATTATAATGACGAAGTAAAAATTGAATTTCATCGTGAAATTATGCCTTATCTAATTAATCTCAAAAATAATTTTACGCAACATGCTTTGTCAGATATTGCAGAATTGAACAGCAAATATGCAATAATTTTGTATCGTTGGTTATCGATGAATTACAATCAATACGAGCATTACAGCGTTAAAGGTGGACGGAGAGAGGAACAGGTTGAAAGTTACCGTAATCCCGAAATAAGCATGCGAGATTTACGTCAAATGACAGATACAATTGATGAATATAAACGATTTGATCATTTTGAAAAAAGAGTACTGAATGAACCATTGTCAGAAATTACTAAACACACAACTTTCAATGTAACTTACGAAAAGCTCAAAAAAGGGCGGAGTATTGATAGTATTGTCTTTCGTATCACTAAAAAACAAGTTGCAGATGATATTAGTTACAAGTTAGATGATCCAACTTATATTGACGGTAAGATAAGGCAAGAAGAAAGTGAAAAAGACCTCGTATATGAAGCTATGAAAAGTCCATATACAAAATTGCTGATGGAACATTTCTTATTGTCGTATATTGATTTGACGGATACGGCTATTTTGTCAGGGCTACAGAAAAATGTTTATCCACTCTATGACGAATTAAAAGAGTTACGTGGTTTAAAGGGCGTGAAAGAACACTTAGCATATATCAGAGATAAACAAGATGACTATTCGAAAAAGAATATTGCTAAGTATCTTAAAAAATCGATTGAACAGTATCTACCAATCGTTAAAAGGCAGGATATAGATCATGAGTGAAAATTTAAAAACAATTCGAGAACTTGCTGATGAATTGGGTGTTTCAAAGCAGGCTATATGGCAAAAGATAAAAAGAGATACGTCAATCGATTTACGTCAATTTACATCAACAAAAGGCAACACTGTTTACGTTGATGTTGATGGACAAAAAGCTATTAAATCAATGTTCTCAACCGATTCGTCAACAAGAGACCGTCAACGAAAAGAGGATATTGACGACAACAAAAAAGATGATGTTGATGAACAAGATGAAGTGAAATTCCTTCGAAATTTAGTATCAGAAATTCAATCTGAAAAGAGAGAGCTACATAAGTTACTAGATCAGCAACAACGATTGGCCTTGCAAGATAAAAAACTCCTAGCAGAGTACAAAGCAGAAATCAAAGATTTGAAAGCTTTAGCGATGCCGAGTCGTGAGGATGAAAAAGATGTGTCACCCCAAAGTGAAACAGAACCAGTAGAAGCGCAAACTAAACCTAAAAAGTGGTGGCAATTTAAAAAACGAGGGCAAAAAAATGATTGATTCAAAAATTATGGAGACAACAAAGTCCATTTTGAAAGATTTTGGCAACACATATTTTTCAGATAAAGGCACTTTAAAGCGCAATAAAGTAATAGAAGACCTTGATGCGTACACACCTATGTTGATGAAGGCATTACTAGCTAATCAACTAATTCATGACACCTATACGGAGTCAATTGTTATAGATGATAAAAGTGTAGAACTGTTTAAGCTAAACCAGTTTATTGAAATGTTTACGTATAAAGAATACTGGCAAGATAGCTATACAAAATTTGAGAATAAAATTGGCCTTACTGCTGGCGGTAAGTTTATTGATGAGACTGCTGATGTTGTGCTAGATTTTCCCTTCAAAGATACCGTTTTAAAAGCTGGTATGACAAAAGAAGATCAACAAGATGCTGATGAACTTTTTTTTCATGAAACGATAGCTAAGGCTGAAATTGATCAATTATTGGAACCTAAAATATTTGTTAATGCTACTAAGTATAATCAAGAAAATTTAGACGGTACATCAACTGATAATTTTGATGACGAAAATTTGATTGTCAAAGGAAATAACTTGATTGCTTTGCATAGTATAAAAGACGTTTATGCTGGCAGGGTTAAACTAATTTATTTAGATCCGCCATATAATACTGGATCAGACTCTTTTTCGTATAATGATCAATTTAATCATTCGACCTGGTTGACATTTATTAAAAGCAGGCTAGAAATAGCTAGAGAATTACTAACTGATGAGGGCGTCATAGCAGTTCATATCGATGATTCAGAAGGTCCTTATCTTAAAGTATTAATGGATTCAATTTTTGGTAGAAATTCTGAAATGTTTACCCAATATATATTGGTGAGATATGCAGACAAAACATTAAAATCGGATATGGATTATCACAAACAAATTGAGCAAATTCACTATTACAAAAAGAATAATGCATCAGTAGTGCATCCTTTCAAAAGTCAAGAAGATTATAACTATACCAAATTTATTTATTCATTTGATGAGCTGGAATCACCTTTTAAAACCATAGAACTTGGCGGTAAGAGAGTTGATATCTTTAAGAAAAATCAAATAAGTTTAAAAAAAGAGACAGCGAACATACACGGGTTAAAAGAAGTTTGGGCCACAGGAACAATTTTAGATGGAAATTCTTCAGGACGTTTTTTTAGAGATTACCTAACCGGAAGATACAACGAAGATGGTTATGGTGTTGTTTATAGAGTATGGGGTATTGGTGATGATGGAAATAAATATAGGTATTTTACTGGTCCTCAAAAGGTCGGTGCAACGAAAGGTAAGTATTTCCAAGGAGTTCCAAGTGCAGTACAAAGCGGTTTAGTTACAACAAAATTAAAACCACTTGAGGGATTTATTGATATGGCAGGAGCATTTGGAAATATTCGCCACGAAGGTGGTGTAGAAATGAGAAGTGGGAAAAAGCCTGAAAAAATGCTAAAAGAGATTATTCAAAGATATTCTTCTGAAAACGATATTGTGTTAGATTTCTTTGGTGGATCCGGTTCTACAGCAGCAACAGCACTTAAAATGAACAGACGATTTATAACAGTTGAACAGATTGATGAACAAGTGTATAAACTGAAAAAAAGGTTAGTTAATGTTATTAATGGTGATACAACGGGCATCTCTAAAGACGTTAATTGGCAAGGCGGCGGATCATTTGTCTATGCTGAATTAATGGAAAAGAACCAAGGTTATCTCAAAGATGTCCAACAGGCCGAAACGACGAAGCAATTAGAAGATGTTGTTCATCGCATGATTGAAGGTGGCGCTGATTTTGATTTCCGAGTCGATGTTGAAAAAGTCCTGCAAGATCCTGAATACCAATCAATGTCATTGGCTGATAAAAAGCAGCTGATAGTCAAGGTCATTGATAAGAATCAGTTGTATTATGCGTACAGTGATATGGACGATCGTGATGTACAAGAGCTGATGTCTGAGAGTGATATTGCCTTTAATAAAAGCTTTTATGGGGAGCGTGATCTGTAATGGCCAAAAAGAAATCACGAGAACTTGTCTTACCTATTGTTCATGAGATTAACGACTATACGAGTGACTTTTTAAAAAACGACGAACCCCGACATGCGTTTGTTTATCCGGACTACATTAAGCACAATCTCAAGCATCAGTTACGTGATTATCAAAAGCAATCACTATACAACTTGAATTACACGCAAAAGGATACCAATGTTGCCAGTCGCTTTAATCAATTGTTATTCCATATGGCCACTGGTTCTGGAAAAACTGATGTGATGGCAGCCGATATGCTGTATTTTTACCATGAATTTGGCTATCAAAATTTTCTTTTTGTTGTTAATACAAACGCGGTGATTGCTAAAACTCGTGAAAACATGCTGAATGTTCAGTCACCAAAGTACCTCTTTTCACAACCACTCAATATTGATGGGATGCCGATTGAATTGCGAGAAGTCACCCGATTTCCAACAAATAGTGAACCAGGCGTGATCTACTTGCGGCTCACAACGATCCAAACTTTAGCAAATGAATTAAATACACCACGCGAAAATGGTTTAACTTATGGTGATTTAGAGAAACAGAAGTTGATTATTCTAGCTGATGAAGCGCATCATTTTTCTGCCGGCACAAAGAGTAAAGCAGATCAAAAAAATAAAGCGTGGGAATATGTCTTAGACCGTATTCGACAAGCTAATAAAGCGAATCGACAGTTAGAATTCACGGCCACAATTGATTTAAATAACGAGTTTATTTATGAAAAATATCGTGATAAAGTCATCTTCCAATATGATTTAAAAGAGTTTCAAAATGCTGGTTACTCAAAGAAAATTGCTCGTTTACAAGCCAATGCTGATGATAACGAAAAGATGCTGAATGCGGTATTGCTATCACAATATCGTAAGCACATGGCGATCCAGGCGGGTGTACGAGATTTTAAGCCAGTTATTTTATTTAAGTCAAATAAAATTGACGTTTCAAAAGCGGCCCGTGATCAATTTTTGACACTGCTTGATAAATTAACTACTGAAGATCTAGCGCAATTTATTGCAAAGCAACGCCAAACCACGCAATCATCTACTTTGCGCCAAGCGTATACGTATTATCAAACAATTGATATGGGGGGCTTGGTCCGGGAATTGCAACGTGATTTTCAACCATTAAATACAATTAATGTTAATGATACGAGTAGCAATGGTATTTTAGGTGACTTAAATGATTTACGTAATTTAAATACCCTAGAAGAACCAAGCAATCCATTTAGAGCTATTTTCGCAGTCGCCAAGCTTTCTGAAGGTTGGGATGTCTTAAATTTGTATGATATTGTCCGCATTGGAGAGCAACCCATTACGTCAACACAAACCAATAGTGAGGCGCAATTAATTGGTCGTGGTGCGCGCTACAATCCCTTCGTCTATGAGGAGGCAACATCGTTTACGCGACGGTTTGACCATAGCACGCCAGAATTACAGATATTAGAGTCCTTACACTATCACACGATTAATGATAAAAAATATATTGATAATCTGACAAAATCTTTTGAAGCAATGCAGCTCCAAGTTGAAGATGATAAAGACTTTGATATTTTAACCACGACAGTTAAAGCGTCATTTAAGCGTTCCGATGTCTATCAATATGGCAAGCTGTATTACAATGACGTCGAAGATGTCCCTGAGAGTGAATACAATGGGTTGGCAAAATACGGTGTTCCCGTTGCGGAACTACCTACCGTCAATATTGAGACGGCAACCCTAGAAGCAACTGCCTTTGATACACAAAATGTTGCTGGTATGAATGAGACACGACTGGTAAAGATTGATGATGCCCTCGTCAAAAAAGCAATGGCACGGAATCCTTTCTTCAGATTCAATACCATGAAAAAATATATGCCGACGCTAAATTCTATCTCGGAGTTTATGTATGAGGCACAGTGGTTGGGGCAAATAAAAGAAATCCAAGCGACGGTATCGATGGGTTCAGATGCAGTGCTTAGTCGAGAAACACAGCTATTAGTCGTTGAAAAATATCTAGCCTATATTCAGCGCATGTTAATCATGAACTATAAGCGCCAACGCGGAACCAATAAGTTTATTGGGTTGCCAATTAAAGATGCCGTTCAGGATTATCAGAAGCGTGTACCAGTTAACTATTCTGATGCTGGGGTTCATGAGTTAATTCAAACTTATGACTATAAAAAGGCACCTTGGTTTGTCTATAACGAGGCTATTGTCGATAAATTGGAACGTAGTCTAATCGAACTGATCCAAGGCTATATTGAAGAGCTGCAAAACAAGTACAAAGATGTTTACCTGATTCGTAGTGATGAGCGTAATACTAAGCTAAAATTGCATGAATTTGCTGGAGATGTGTCTCACTATGCTGGTTTCTTACCGGACTTTGTTCTGTATTTGGCTAATGAGTCTTATATTTATCAGATTTATATTGAACCAAAGGGTACCCAATTGCTGGAGCAAGACCAATGGAAAGAGGACTTGTTAACCAGTATTTCGCCTGAAAGTGTTGATGTGATTGGTGAAAATGATCAAGTTAAATTGTACGGTGTTAAATTCTATGTTGCGGGTGATGCTCGTCAGGTTCGAAAAAATATTCAAACTCTAGCCCTTTAAAAGGGTTTATTTTATTTTCTAATAAACATAGACAATCTTTTAAACTTAACATGTTATAAAATATAAAATAATAGTTGTACCCAATGAATGATGTGACGAGGTTGATAGCACTTTTTGCGTTAAATAAAATTCACAAATTAAATAAAGGCGCGCAATCAAGTTTTAAAAACTTGATTGCGCGCCTTTATCATGACATATAACAAAAGAGTACCTTATGATAAAATTATAGACTTATTTCATGTAGTATCGTTGTTCCCGTTTGTAAAAGGCTTCTTTCCCACCTTCTAGTAAATCTGTTATTTGATCTCGAATATCTGAAGTTTCAAGTGATCCAGAAGAGTAGTTAATACTAAAAGCTGAACTATCACGTTCAGCAATGATTATTTCTTCTGCATCTGTTAGAACTACTAGATTTGCGTTATGAGTTACCAGTATGACTTGTCGAGTATTTGAAATTTCTTTTAGTAATGGAACAAGCATCTTCACTATTGTATTATTATCTAAATCGTCTTCCGGTTGGTCTAATATAATAGTTGACTGGTTATTGGAGGCCATTAAAAGAACCTGTAATAGTACAACACCTTTCATACCGGGTGACATTTCTTGTAGAGAATCATTTCCCAACAGGAGATCAAAAGTGAAATGGGTTAATTTTTTCATGATTACCTTGACAAGGTCAATGTTATCATGGTTATTATTAAATTTAATGTCATTATTGTTGAGCACTGTACCAATCTGAGTGGACAGTGCTTTTTGATCGGTAGACCATTTAAACGAACCATTACTTTGATTTATCATGGTGAGATCTAGATCTTCTGGCAAACTATATCGTCTATTTATATGATTAGAAATCTCATCTTGCCAATCGACAGTATCTTTTAAAATCAACCTAGTTGATTGATCCTCTACCTGACCAAAGTTCAATATATTCAGTTTGTTTATTGAATCTTGAAAAGTAGTTCTAGCAGAATCAATTTTAGATATTAAGTTGATGATTTTTTCGATAGATTTTTTATACGCATCTTCATATTTTTGTAAATTGTCTTTGGCCGACGCGAGCTTGGTTATGTCATCATTTACGATAAGTAAGTTTTTATCGATTTCTTCAATATTTTTGCGAACGGCAGTATCCTTGGTGTTTATTTCGTTTATTTCAGATTGAATAGTTTCAATTTGAACGGTATTTTTTGCTATTTCAGTGTCAAGGAAGTTTATTTCAACATCTTTAATATCTGATAAACTGGATTTAAATTCACTCCAGTTTTTTGAAATGGCACTTTTATTTTCTGCTGTTCTCAACGATGAAAAATGAACTTTTAAAGTTTCAATTAGAGGATCCATTTGTTTATGGAAATTATCTATTTCTGAAAAAGTCTTACTTAATTTATATTTTTTGTCATTTAACTCTGATAATGTAGTTTTATTTTCAGCTAGCTTTATTTCATTCTCATTTTTATTAGAAATTTCCGTTTCAGTTAAAGATGAGTTCGAAATAATTTCTTGTTTTTTTTCAGATAAATTATTCAGTATTTCATTTAAAGCTTCTTGAGTTCTAAGTGCGGAAATTTCTTTTTTAGCTGCTATAATGTAGAGTTTATTATCTGATAAACTCTTTGTAATATTGTCTATTTCATTATTGTGTTCATTAATAATATCTTGATAATTATCAAGAATAATTTTTGCCTTCTCGCTGCGAGAAATTATTCGAGAAATTGTATCTTGAAGGTTTGTATTATCTTCTGATAGATTGCTAATATAATTTTGCGGATAATATTCTACTTGGACATCCAGCTGATTTGCTAGTGATGTAATTAAATTGGTTTGTATATTCTTCGTTATGAATTCGTATTTTTTCAGACTGTCATTAATATTTTCATCAGTAAATTTAAGTGATGCTTTTTTTGCGAATAAAGTTGCTAATGTTGATTTCCCAGAAGAACGTGGGCCGATAATAACGTTAAGATTGGGGTTAATCTCTAATTTGCTTGGAGACACCTGAAAATTATTAGTTGTTGGTTCGAATTCAATAGCCTTTATATACGGAGACCGAGAATCGTTTGGATTATTTTTTGAAGAGTTTGATAATTTAGTCCTGTTTATTGGATCATATTTTATTTGTTTTAGTCCGTTAAAGGACAGGTCTGATTTTATCCAACTATATGTCTCACCTATGGTGTAACGATCCGTGTCTTCTTTTGGAAGAAAACCATGAGCATCTGAACCACTTAGAACGGGTTTTATTTCAGTATTGTTACTCCAAAAATTGTAATCCTTTAGGTTATGTGAGAATACTATGTCGGTTATATTAGCTATATCATCATAGACAAAATCCCCTTTTCCACTATTGTTTTGTAGTGTTCCAGAGATGTCTTCATTTGGTACGGCAATTAAATAAGCTCCTTCGAAATTTATATTCGATTTTAATAAATCACGAAGTGTTTTCTTTGATATTGAGAATCGTTCCTTCACATCTTTTATGCTATCGGATTCCGTTGCTGACCTTAAACTTTCTAACCCAGATTCGTTGAATTTAAAGATATGTTGGTTATACTCGTAACTTAATTGACTAATAAAATTAGTCCTGATATCTTCAGGAGAGAGTTTGTCAGGATCGAAGAGTATATGTAGGTTAACTAATTCGTTGCTTTTACCGCGTACTGAAGTTTCTAAACGAATCTCAATATTGGGAAGTAAATAGACATTTTTTGGGAATTTACCGTTTTTTTGTAGCTCGACTAAATATTCATAGTTATCTATACTGTAATAATCAGTAACTCCAATTGCATCTATTTTATTTTCAATAATTTTTGTTTTAAAGTTTTCGAGAATATCTGAATCCTGTAACGTTCCACCAAACTCATTATTTCTTTCTGTCCCTGGTGTATGCATATGGATATCCCACTTATGCCATAATGACCCTGAGTTAATCATGAAAAAACCGCCTCATTTTATTTTAAATACTTTTATATTTTATCATTATTTATTAATTTGGCTGACTAAAATTTACGCATTGCAATAGCTACAACCCTTCTCATGTTAGGCCCTTAAGATGATATTTGGTACTGGATTAAAATATATTCCGAGGTGTTACTGGCAAAAGGTAATTGTTTTAGAACATTCTCTGATATGGACTAGTATGTCTCTCTCACAATGTGCATTATCCCAATAATAGGGAATTAAGGGTCTATAATTACATAATAACCCCTCGAAAAGACTATCAAAACAGCCCCATTATCTAATCACTAGATAATGGGGGCTTTTTTTTATTTATTTATAATAATGACCCCTTAACGTCGCTACATTTTTCCATAATTTTATAATTAGACCGTTATATATGAATTACGATGCGATGCAACAACTTTCCCTACTAATTAAAGACTCCACCACCTTTAAAAACCACGCAGCTTATTTATGGAGATTGCAGCAACTAAAGTGAAACAATCATTTTAGTCGCTATTTTTTGAAAGCGCTTTCTATTAGTGCTATGATTAACCTATTAAATCATTAATAGGAGGAGAAAACATGTCTATAAAAAATGTAACTGTTGCAGGTGGTGGTATTTTAGGTGGGCAAATTGCCTTTCAAAGTCAGTTCATGGGATTCAATGTTACGGTTTATGATGTCAATGATTCTGCTCTAAAACACTCTGAGCAATTAATGACATCATATCCTGATATTTATAAAAATTTCTATGAAGATGGTGAAAAAGCGGATGAAGTTATTGAAAAAATTCGCTTTAGTTCTAATCTAGCTGATGCTGTTCAGGATGCAGACCTAGTAATTGAGGCCATTCCAGAAAATGTCAACATTAAGAAGGATTTCTATAAGCAACTTTCGAGAGTTGCCCCCAAAAAAGCAATATTTGCTTCAAATTCTTCTACGTTCGTCCCATCTCAATTTGTTGACAGTGTTGATCGTCCAGAAAAATTTTTAGCCCTACATTTTGCTAACCAAATATGGGTCAACAATATTGCTGAAATTATGGGACATGCGGGAACTGATGAGAAGTATATTGACGAACTTGTGAAATTTGCGAGAGATATCCGAATGGTCCCTTTTAAATTAAACAAGGAACAACATGGTTATATTCTAAATTCACTCTTAGTTCCATTTTTAGATGCGGGACAAAAACTGTGGGCAAATGAAATTTCCGATCCTCATACAATTGATAAAGCTTGGATGTTAGCAACGAAGGCTCCAATGGGACCGTTTGCAATATTAGATGTTGTTGGTCTACAGACACCCTATAATTTAGCTTTATCAAGGTCAGAAACAGATGAAGAACAAGCCAATATTGCTCGTTTGATAAAAGAAATGATCGATAAGGGACATACGGGATTAGCAGCAGGAAAGGGATTCTATGAATATCCTAACCCTGAATACCAACAAGAGTCATTCTTAAAATAAGGATGACATTAACGTTTTTTTAATAGATTATATCAACATAAAGCGTAGTAAAAGGAGGCCATTATGCGATATTCTAACGGAAATTATGAAGCTTTTGCACGTCCAAGGAAGCCCAAAAATGTGGATCAAAAATCAGCGTATATTATTGGAGGAGGGCTGGCCGGATTGGCTACCGCTGTTTTCTTGGTGCGCGATGGACAAATGTCCGGGGAAAAAATTCATATATATGAGGAATTGCCTACTCCGGGTGGATCGTTAGATGGAGAAAAGCGTGCCAATATCGGCTTTGTGACACGTGGTGGTCGAGAAATGGAAAATCATTTTGAAACTATGTGGGACATGTATCGATCAATTCCTTCTTTAGAAATTGAAGACGCCTCTTACTTAGATGAATTTTATTGGCTAGATAAAGATGATCCAAATTCATCTAATACTCGCCTAATTTATAATCGCGGACAGCGCGTACCAACTGATGGCCTCTACACTTTGGATGAAAAATCTAAAGAATTAATAGATTTAGTTTTAACTCCTGAGTCAAAATTGGGTAAGACGACTATTGAGGAATTCTTCTCAAATGAGTTCTTTGAAAGTAACTTTTGGATGTACTGGGCAACTATGTTTGCTTTTGAAAAGTGGCACTCTGCAGTTGAGATGCGTCGATACACGATGCGATTTATTCATCATATTGATGGATTACCTGATTTTAGTGCCCTAAAGTTCAATAGGTACAATCAGTATGAGTCTATGGTTCTACCAATTATAAGGTATTTAGAGTCATACAATGTCGAATTCATCTATGATACACAAGTTAATAATGTTGTGGTAGATTTCGAAAATGACGAAAAAATTGCAAAAAAACTCGTGATCCAGGATGGTGATGATGTTAGCCTATCACGTGATGATCTTGTATTCGTTACAAATGGTTCTATTACAGAAAGTTCAACATACGGAAGCCATGATAAACCCGCTCCTATATCAAAAGAGTTGGGTGGTAGTTGGTCACTATGGAAGAATCTGGCAGAACAATCTAATGATTTCGGTCATCCAGAAGTATTCTACGATAACCTACCTGACAAAAGTTGGTTCGTATCAGCGACAGCCACTATAAAATCACCAGAAATTGAACCTTACATTGAACGTCTCACCAATCGTGATTTGCATGATCACAAAATTAATAGTGGTGGGATCATTACCATAACCGATTCGAACTGGTTGATGAGTTTCGCGGTTCACAGGCAGCCACATTTCAAAGAACAAAAAGAAAATGAAACAATTGTATGGATATATGGATTATATTCAGATACCAAAGGAAATTTTGTTGATAAGACTATTGTAGAAAGTTCTGGTGAAGAAATCACTCAAGAACTCCTTTATCACCTTGGTGTCCCTGAGTCCAAGATCAAACAATTGTCTAACCAAAACAATATAAATACCGTTCCAGTATTTATGCCATTTATTACGTCATACTTTATGCCCCGCGTTGCGGGTGATAGGCCAGATATTGTTCCTAAGGGATCTGTTAATTTAGCCTTTATTGGTAATTTCGCAGAGTCACCTAGTAATGACACCGTGTTCACTACCGAATATTCAATTAGGACAGCCATGGAATCTGTATATACTTTGCTTGAAGTTGAACGAGCTGTTCCTGAAGTTTATGGATCCATTTATGATATTCGAGAACTACTTAAAGCCATCTACTATATGGGAGATAAAAAAACCATTGATGAGGCTAATTTAGGAATCCCTAAATTAGCTAAAGTAGTTCTAAAAAAGAAGATAAAGGGAACGTTTATCGAAGAGCTACTTACCGAGAGTAAATTACTATAAAACACAATAGCCGTAAAAAATTTTAAAGCGACAAAATTATTGCCAATTATAAGTACCAAACCCATTATGCGTCATATTTTTGTAGTAATGGACTGTTAGTTTTGGAAAAAGACTGCTCTTATGCTAGATTTACGGACAGATTTTCTTCTGCCCTGTAAACTAATAGCATAGGAGCATTTTTTAATATGATTCGATACAAAAAAGAATTTAACCAGTCTCTTGTTGAGATGCACAATCAAGGCCGTTCATATGCTGATCTATCCGCTGAATATGGACCTTCGGTCGACTCAATCCGTAACTGGGTCAAGTTGTACGCGTTCCACGAAGTGGACGGCGAAAAATGGACGCAAGCTGATGTAAACGCATTACAAAAGGAAAACGACAAACTTCGCGAAGAACTTGAGATTTTAAAACGAGCCGCGGTGTTACTTTCGAAGTACAACTAACGCAAAATCGCGAGTTAGGACTGGAAATCATTGACCGTTCGCTCGCAATGGGACACCGCATAACAAGCGTTTTATCAGCTTTGAATATAGCTCGAAGCACTTATTATCAATGGAAAAATTGGCATCCCAGCCAACAAGAGACGCGTCGCAACGCTCTAAAAATGGCAATCAAAGCCGTCTACAACACCAATCGTGGGATCTATGGCTACCGACGCATCGCCGCATTTTTACGGTTCATTTTGAACACTGAAGTTGGTGATCGTTTGGTTTGGGAGCAATTATGTTAGCATTCAAAAAGTTGAGATACCGACACTATCTTAACTTTTTTATGTGGTTAAGCTGACACCAGCTTAACCCACGCAGATATTAAAGATGTTGAAATAAACTTCCTTGACACTGAAATAGCAAAAAATACCGTTCAAATTGAAACTATTCAATCTGAAATAACGAAATAAACACCAAGGATACTGCCGTTCGCAAAAATATTGAAGAAATCGATAAAAACTTACTTATCGTAAATGATGACATAACCAAGCTCGCGTCGGCCAAAGACAATTTACAAAAATATGAAGATGCGTATAAAAATCTATCGAAAAAATCATCAACTTAATATCTAAAATTGATTCTGCTAGAACTACTTTTCAAGATTCAATAAACAAACTGAATATATTGAACTTTGGTCAGGTAGAGGATCAATCAACTAGGTTGATTTTAAAAGATACTGTCGATTGGCAAGATGAGATTTCTAATCATATAAATAGACGATATAGTTTGCCAGAAGATCTAGATCTCACCATGATAAATCAAAGTAATGGTTCGTTTAAATGGTCTACCGATCAAAAAGCACTGTCCTCAGATTGGTACAGTGCTCAACAATAATGACATTAAATTTAATAATAACCATGATAACATTGACCTTGTCAAGGTAATCATGAAAAAATTAACCCATTTCACTTTTGATCTCCTGTTGGGAAATGATTCTCTACAAGAAATGTCACCCGGTATGAAAGGTGTTGTACTATTACAGGTTCTTTTAATGGCCTCCAATAACCAGTCAACTATTATATTAGACCAACCGGAAGACGATTTAGATAATAATACAATAGTGAAGATGCTTGTTCCATTACTAAAAGAAATTTCAAATACTCGACAAGTCATACTGGTAACTCATAACGCAAATCTAGTAGTTCTAACAGATGCAGAAGAATAATCATTGCTGAACGTGATAGTTCAGCTTTTAGTATTAACTACTCTTCTGGATCACTTGAAACTTCATATTCGAGATCAAATAACAGATTTACTAGAAGGTGGGAAAGAAGCCTTTTACAAACGGGAACAACGATACTACATGAAATAAGTCTATAATTTTATCATAAGGTACTCTTTTGTTATATGTCATGATAAAGGCGCGCAATCAAGTTTTTAAAACTTGATTGCGCGCCTTTATTTAATTTGTGAATTTTATTTAACGCAAAAAGTGCTATCAACCTCGTCACATCATTCATTGGGTACACTATTATTTTATATTTTATAACATGTTAAGTTTAAAAGATTGTCTATGTTTATTAGAAAATAAAATAAACCCTTTTAAAGGGCTAGAGTTTGAATATTTTTTCGAACCTGACGAGCATCACCGCAACATAGAATTTAACACCGTACAATTTAACTTGATCATTTTCACCAATCACATCAACACTTTCAGGCGAAATACTGGTTAACAAGTCCTCTTTCCATTGGTCTTGCTCCAGCAATTGGGTACCCTTTGGTTCAATAAAATCTGATAAATATAAGACTCATTAGCCAAATACAGAACAAAGTCCGGTAAGAAACCAGCATAGTGAGACACATCTCCAGCAAATTCATGCAATTTAGCTTAGTATTACGCTCATCACTACGAATCAGGTAAACATCTTTGTACTTGTTTTGCAGCTCTTCATATAGCCTTGGATCAGTTCGATTAGACTACGTTCCAATTTATCGACAATAGCCTCGTTATAGACAAACCAAGGTGCCTTTTATAGTCATAAGTTTGAATTAACTCATGAACCCCAGCATCAGAATAGTTAACTGGTACACGCTTCTGATAATCCTGAACGGCATCTTTAATTGGCAACCCAATAACTTATTGGTTCCGCGTTGGCGCTTATAGTTCATGATTAACATGCGCTGAATATAGGCTAGATATTTTCAACGACTAATAGCTGTGTTTCTCGACTAAGCACTGCATCTGAACCATCGATACCGTCGCTTGGATTTCTTTTATTGCCCCAACCACTGTGCCTCATACATAAACTCCGAGATAGAATTTAGCGTCGGCATATATTTTTTCATGGTATTGAATCTGAAGAAGGATTCCGTGCCATTGCTTTTTTGACGAGGGCATCATCAATCTTTACCAGTCGTGTCTCATTCATACCAGCAACATTTTGTGTATCAAAGGCAGTTGCTTCTAGGGTTGCGTCTCAATATTGACGGTAGGTAGTTCCGCAACGGAACACCGTATTTTGCCAACCCATTGTATTCACTCTCAGGGACATCTTCGACGTCATTGTAATACAGCTTGCCATATTGATAGACATCGGAACGCTTAAATGACGCTTTAACTGTCGTGGTTAAAATATCAAAGTCTTTATCATCTTCAACTTGGAGCTGCATTGCTTCAAAAGATTTGTCAGATTATCAATATATTTTTTATCATTAATCGTGTGATAGTGTAAGGACTCTAATATCTGTAATTCTGGCGTGCTATGGTCAACCGTCGCGTAAACGATGTTGCTCCTCATAGACGAAGGGATTGTAGCGCGCACCACGACCATTAATTGCGCCTCACTATTGGTTTGTGTTGACGTAATGGGTTGCTCTCCAATGCGGACAATATCATACAAATTTAAGACATCCAACCTTCAGAAAGCTTGGCGACTGCGAAATAGCTCTAAATGGATTGCTTGGTTCTTCTAGGGTATTTAAATTACGTAATCATTTAAGTCACCTAAAATACCATTGCTACTCGTATCATTAACATTAATTGTATTTAATGGTTGAAATCACGTTGCAATTCCCGGACCAAGCCCCCCATATCAATTGTTTGATAATACGTATACGCTTGGCGCAAAGTAGATGATTGCGTGGTTTGGCGTTGCTTTGCAATAAATTGCGCTAGATCTTCAGTAGTTAATTTATCAAGCAGTGTCAAAAATTGATCACGGGCCGCTTTTGAAACGTCAATTTTATTTGACTTAAATAAAATAACTGGCTTAAAATCTCGTACACCCGCCTGGATCGCCATGTGCTTACGATATTGTGATAGCAATACCGCATTCAGCATCTTTTCGTTATCATCAGCATTGGCTTGTAAACGAGCAATTTTCTTTGAGTAACCAGCATTTTGAAACTCTTTTAAATCATATTGGAAGATGACTTTATCACGATATTTTTCATAAATAAACTCGTTATTTAAATCAATTGTGGCCGTGAATTCTAACTGTCGATTCGCTTTATTGCTTGTCGAATACGGTCTAAGACATATTCCCACGCTTTATTTTTTGATCTGCTTACTCTTTGTGCCGGCAGAAAATGATGCGCTTCATCAGCTAGAATAATCAACTTCTGTTTCTCTAAATCACCATAAGTTAAACCATTTTCGCGTGGTGTATTTAATTCATTTGCTAAAGTTTGGATCGTTGTGAGCCGCAAGTAGATCACGCCTGGTTCACTATTTGTTGGAAATCGGTGACTTCTCGCAATTCAATCGGCATCCCATCAATATTGAGTGGTTGTGAAAAGAGGTACTTTGGTGACTGAACATTCAGCATGTTTTCACGAGTTTTAGCAATCACCGCGTTTGTATAACAACAAAAAGAAAATTTTGATAGCCAATTCATGGTAAAAATACAGCATATCGGCTGCCATCACATCAGTTTTTCCAGAACCAGTGGCCATATGGAATAACAATTGATTAAAGCGACTGGCAACATTGGTATCCTTTGCGTGTAATTCAAGTTGTATAGTGATTGCTTTTGATAATCACGTAACTGATGCTTGAGATTGTGCTTAATGTAGTCCGGATAAACAAACGCATGTCGGGTTCGTCGTTTTTTAAAAGTCACTCGTATAGTCGTTAATCTCATGAACAATAGGTAAGACAAGTTCTCGTGATTTCTTTTTGGCCATTACAGATCACGCTCCCCATAAAAGCTTTTATTAAGGCAATATCACTCTCAGACATCAGCTCTTGTACATCACGATCGTCCATATCACTGTACGCATAATACAACTGATTCTTATCAATGACCTTGACTATCAGCTGCTTTTTATCAGCCAATGACATTGATGGTATTCAGGATCTTGCAGGACTTTTCAACATCGACTCGGAAATCAAAATCAGCGCCACCTTCAATCATGCGATGAACAACATCTTCTAATTGCTTCGTCGTTTCGGCCTGTTGGACATCTTTGAGATAACCTTGGTTCTTTTCATTATTCAGCATAGACAAATGATCGCCGCCTTGCCAATAACGTCTTTAGAGATGCCCGTTGTATCACCATTAATAACATTAACTAACCTTTTTTTCAGTTTATACACTTGTTCATCAATCTGTTCAACTGTTATAAATCGTCTGTTCATTTTAGTGCTGTTGCTGCTGTAGAACCGGATCCACCAAAGAAATCTAACACAATATCGTTTCAGAAGAATATCTTTGAATAATCTCTTTAGCATTTTTTCAGGCTTTTTCCCACTTCTCATTTCTACACCACCTTCGTGGCGAATATTTCCAAATGCTCCTGCCATATCAATAATCCTCAAGTGGTTTTAATTTTGTTGTAACTAAACCGCTTTGTACTGCACTTGGAACTCCTTGGAAATACTTACCTTTCGTTGCACCGACCTTTTGAGGACCAGTAAAATACCTATATTTATTTCCATCATCACCAATACCCCATACTCTATAAACAACACCATAACCATCTTCGTTGTATCTTCCGGTTAGGTAATCTCTAAAAAACGTCCTGAAGAATTTCCATCTAAATTGTTCCTGTGGCCCAACTTCTTTTAACCGTGTATGTTCGCTGTCTCTTTTTTAAACTTATTTGATTTTTTAAAGATATCAACTCTCTTACCGCAAGTTCTATGGTTTTAAAAGGTGATTCCAGCTCATCAAATGAATAAATAAATTGGTATAGTTATAATCTTCTTGACTTTTGAAAGGATGCACTACTGATGCATTATTCTTTTTGTAATAGTGAATTTGCTCAATTTGTTTGTGATAATCCATATCCGATTTTATGTTTTGTCTGCATATCTCACCATATATATTGTGGTAAACATTTCAGAAATTTCTACCAAAAATTGAATCCATTAATACTTTAAGATAAGGACCTTCTGAATCATCGATATGAACTGCTATGACGCCCTCATCAGTTAGTAATTCTCTAGCTATTTCTAGCCTGCTTTTAATAAATGTCAACCAGGTCGAATGATTAAATTGATCATTATTACGAAAAGAGTCTGATCCAGTATTATATGGCGGATCTAAATAAATTAGTTTAACCCTGCCAGCATAAACGTCTTTTATACTATGCAAAGCAATCAAGTTATTTCCTTTGACAATCAATTTTCGTCATCAAATTATCAGTTGATGTACCGTCTAAATTTTCTTGATTATACTTAGTAGCATTAACAAATATTTTAGTTCCAATATTGATCAATTTCAGCCTTAGCTATCGTTTCATGAAAAAAAAGTTCATCAGCATCTTGTTGATCTTCTTTGTCATACCAGCTTTAAAACGGTATCTTTGAAGGGAAAATCTAGCACAACATCAGCAGTCTCATCAATAAACTTACCGCCAGCAGTAAGGCCATTTTATTCTCAAATTTTGTATAGCTATCTTGCCAGTATTCTTTATACGTAAACATTCAATAAACTGGTTTAGCTTAAACAGTTCTACACTTTATCATCTATAACAATTGACTCCGTATAGGTGTCATGAATTAGTTGATTAGCTAGTAATGCCTTCATCAACATAGGTGTGTACGCATCAGGTCTTCTATTACTTTATGCGCTTTTAAAGTGCCTTTATCTGAAAAATATGTGTTGCCAAATCTTTCAAAATGGACTTGTTGTCTCCATAATTTTTGAATCAATCATTTTTTGCCCTCGTTTTTTAAATTGCCACCACTTTTTAGGTTTAGGCTTGGCTCTACTGTTCTGTTTCACTTGTTTGGTGCTGACGTCATCTTTTTCACCATCATCATGCGGCCATCGTTAAAGCTTTCAAGTCCTTGATTTCTGCTTTGTATTCCTCTAGCAGCTTTTTGTCTTGCAAGGCTAACCGTTGTTGCTGGTCTAGTAAGTTTTGCTTTCTATTTGCGAATCTTTATTTCTATGCTTATCCTTAACTGAATTTTAACTCTATCTTAATTCATCAAGTTCACTTTTTGTTGTGCACTATCCTCTTTTTCGTTGTCATTTGTCTGTTGTTGACTTTGATCTGTTTGTCGACTTCGACCTTATAATGCTGTTCTTCTAAGATAACAACATATACCTTTTGTTTGTTTGCCTTGTTTTGTTTGTCACGACTTTATATGATATTGTATTGCCTGTTTGAAACACCTAACTCCTCAGCGAGTTCTCGAATTGTTTTTAAATTTTCACTCATGATCTATATCCTGCCTTTTAACGATTGGTAGATACTGTTCAATCGATTTTTTAAGATACTTAGCAATATTCTTTTCGAATAGTCATCTTGTTTATCTCTGATATAGGCTAAGTGTTCTTTCACGCCCTTTAAACCACGTAATTCTTTTAATTCGTCATAAAGTGGATATACATTTTTCTGTAACCCTGACAAAATAGTCGTATCCGTTAAATCAATATATGACAATAAAAACTGCTCCATAAGTAACTTTGTGTAGGGACTTTTTATTGCCTTAACAGTCAACATATCTTCTGTTTCTTCTTGACGAATCTTGCCTCGATATAAACGGGATCATCCTGTTTATAACTACTATCAGCCGCAACTTGTTTTTTAGTAATGTGAAAGACAATGCTATCAATGCTGCGTCCTTTTTTAACTTTCTCGTGCGTCACGTTAAAAGTTGTATGAGCATTGATTTCTTTTAAAGAGTTTTCAAGATATAGCTCTCAAACCTATCAAACCTCTGGTACTCATTAACAGTATCAGTCATTTCTCGCAACTCTCGAATGCCGATTTTGGGATTACGATAGCTTTCTACTTGTTCTTTTCGTCGTCCACCTTTAACGCTGTAGTGATCATATTGGTTGTAATTCATTGATAACCAGCGATACAAAATAATTGCATACTTACTATTCAATTCTGCAATATCTGACAAGGCATGTTGGGTGAAATTGGTTTTGAGCTTGATTAAGTAAGGCATGATTTCACGATGAAATTCAATTTTTACTTCGTCACTATAATCCGTCCATTCCACATAAGGGATTGGCACAATACTAACAAACTTAAACCCTTTATCTTGTTCTTTTTTAATCTGAAAAAAAGCTTGTTTCTGCATTTTTTCAATCGCTTGTTTAAAGCGACTGTTCTTATCATTATCATTGACTTTAAAAAAAGCAAACATTTCTTGCTTTGATAAATACACTGTTTGATCTTGAGGTGGATTGTCGGTATCAATTAAAGACACCGCTAGTTCAAACATTTTGAGGGGTGTTTTATCCATCTTGGCAATGGATGTGATTAAACTATTATGTTCGACGACTTTTCGTTTTGATAACTCATTCAAGGTGTGTACCTGCCTTGTCTTTGATTCTGGTATAATTGACATATAAATACGCTCCTTTGGGCGTGTTGTTGGATAAGCATAAAGAAAAACTTTTAGACGGGAATTTCTTTATGCTTTTATTGTATCACCATGTACCACAATTTATTTTTATCTTTGTGGGGTATACACAGTTTTTTTGTGGGGTATACACAGTTTTTTTGTGGGGTATACACAGTTTTTTTGTGGGGTATTATCCTGTTAAACCTTGATAATACTGACTTTATAACTGCGCAAAAGAACAAAAGATTAAAATATAAAAGATAAACTTATAATAGGCTTCGCCTTTTTACTGAATTAATAAAAACAAAACAAAAAGAACACCGTTGTACATAATGTTTGTCCAGAGTGTTCTTTTTGTTTGGAATTATTTTAAATGACGGATTACTGGTCATCTATCATAATTGCCACTTATTACGCCAATAGAGACGTTTTAATTCGTTCAATGATTATTTCTACGTCACATGGCTAAAAACGTTTAGAACGGCAAATAAGCCGGTTTAGCGTTAGAGACTTGGTCCTTTAAAAAGATCACGCGTTAATTCAATGATTCGATTAATCAATGCTTTAACTTGTTCGATACCGCGATCTAATCTACTAGGCGCTATTTTGGTGTCTGGATCTGCTCTAGCTGTCGTCAGTGTTTTTAACCATGACTGGGCTACTTTTTTATTTTTTGTAAGTTCTTCATGATCTAGCTTATAAAGGACATACCGAGCCTCCACATCCGTATGGGCTATCTTGTCGACACCATAATCATTTTTAAGCATGTCTCGCATGGCATAATCCAGCTGTTGCTGTTTTCGCTGTCGCTTCTGAAGCGCTTGATGCGTTTCTTTCAGGTTTTGATAGTCTGCTTGGACGTCTCCTAATTGCGCTTTGACTTGGCCTAATGTTTGCTTGAGTTCTTCCGTCTCATGCTGGCTTTGTAAGGTGGATTTCTTCATCGTGGCTAACACGTTTTTAAAGCGATCTAAGTCATCTGGCTTCAGCACCGTCTTACCAAAGAGGTTTTTAGATAAGGCTTGTTTAAACGCATCAATTTGTTTTTCGGCTAAGTCAACTTCCGTTAAGGCTTGATCCGTGATTTTAAGTACGGCCTGTTTAGCCCTAATATTGTCTTCAACGTCAGCTAGTTCGTTTTTTAAGGCGTTAAACTGATCATTGTATTTTTTGATTTCAGCGACATTCTCAAATGGTAAGGTTTTGTTATTTAAAATCCCTTGTTCATAAAAGGGCAGCACCTTTTTTAAATGTTGATCTAAATCATCATGAAAGGTTTGTAAATCATGGCGTGTGAGTACTTCTTTAGCGGATACTTTATAACGTGACTTTTTATCATCAAAAACGACGGGGACAAAGGCATAGTGCAAGTGAGGGGTTGTCTCGTCATAATGCACCACAGCGGCCACGGCATTTTCTTGACCATAACGTGCATTAAGAAAATTGGTGGTTGCTTCAAAAAAGGCGCTCTGTTGCTCGTAGGGGGCTTCTGTGAGTTCTTCAGGTAAAGTGACTATCCACGTCGCTAACGCCTTCACATCGTCTCTTTTCATGCAATAAACGTTATTTAAACGCGCATTGAAGCGTGAAAGCATATCAGAACCATCCGCCATGAGATCTTGATTCAGATAGGATTTCGACCCATCAATTTCTTTGTTCGTGTGATGGTCGGTTTTACGTTCAAAGTGAACCGCTAAACCAGGGACTGCGCCACGGGTATTTTTCTTTAAATGCGCCATCAAAAATGCCTCCTCAAAAAGGGTTTTCCAAGACCAGTATAACACCGTTAAAAATCTGGTATAGCCTGTTATACCAAAATAATATTTTGGACAGGCTCTGCGAGGCACGTCATCGACAAGCGATGACAGTAGCGTTTCCCCTTCCTACTGGGGAAACTGCTATTTTTTAGCGCCTATTATCCGGCTAGAAAAACCTCCGGCGGGTCACGCCGTGACGGGGCAATTTATCATTGCAGGATCACCTTCAGTGAGAGCATTTCATGCAGAACGCTACCCGCGTGGGGCAAGCTGATGTCAGCTTAACCACATAAAAATAAGTTGAGATAGTATTGGTGTCTATCTCAACTTATTTTGAATGCTAATATAATTCTCCATCGTATTAATTTAAGTCTCAAAGGATTACCAATATTCCCTGTAAGCCAACTACACGCTTTTTTTTGGTAGCAATTTTAATAAATCAACGCTGGTATGGATGATAACCAAGATTGTCAGAATGATATAAAAAGAATTATCTGAGGTGAGCTTGTTTTCAACCATCATATAAATTAATAACATGACGGCGCACAATAAGAAAATAATATTAAGGATAGCATCCGCGATACCTGATACTTTCTTTTCAAGTAATATGTCTTTATAATTTTTATCTTCTCTAATCAGCTCGTCCAATGAAATACTGTATAAATCTGAAATCATAATAATGTTAGAGATATCCGGATAACTTTTCCCACGTTCCCAATTAGATACTGCTTGATACGATACGTGTAAACTTTTAGCCATATCTTCTTGTGACAGTTTTTTGTTTTCACGAATGATTTTTATTTTTTCACCTATTTGCATATGCCAAATTCCCACCATTTATAGTCTTTAATACAGAGCATAGCAAAGTTCAGGTTGATAAGTCACTAAAGTATTGCTTGAGTCTAATGATCTATGCTTTTTAGCTATAAAACATTAGCTATAACTACAACTGTAGTTATAGCTAATGAGTTTAACCAAAATCAATTTGATTCAACATAGTCTCACGGCTGGCTTGATCTAAGCCAAGGTAAGTTAACGTCATAGCTTCACTAGAATGATTCAGTAAGTGCATGACTAAGCCAATATTATAATATTTTTACTTATTTAGAACTATTTCATAAACTTGATGGACGTCAAGTTTATATCTCCCAAAAGTTAATACACTTTAGTTGAACTAAAATTAAGGGAGAAATCATATGCAACATAATATTCTTAAACATAAAAATAAAATTACTAGTATCAGTGGCTTACTCATTGCTTTAGGACTAATCGCACACTTTATTTTTGCCAATACAACAATTTCTAATAGTGCTTTTATTATAGCTTCGATATTAGGCGTTACCCCCATTTCTTTACAGGCTTATCAGGCTATGAAAGTAAAAGTAGTAAGTATTGATGTTTTAGTAACGATAGCGGTCATTGGTGCTCTCTTTATTCAAAATTATGAAGAATCAGCAATTGTTACTTTTTTATTTTTATTTGGATCATATTTAGAACAACGAACACTTAACCAAACACGATCAGCTATTAAAGAGTTGACGGAAATGGCTCCAGAAACTGCTTTTAAGCAATTGACAGGGGGGACAATTTGCAGAAGTAGATATTGATGAAGTAGAAGAAGGGGGACATTCTCCTAGTAAAGACTGGTGCCAAGATTCCCGTAGATGGTAGGGTAACCACTGGAAAAGGATATGTAAATGAGGCTAATATCACAGGTGAATCTTTACCTTTAAAGAAAGAAAAAGACGATGAAGTATTTGCCGGTACTATTATGGACAACGGTACTATTCAAATAGTGGCTGATAGAGTAGGGGAAGATTCTACATTTGGAAAAATTATTGAGTTGGTAGAAGAAGCACAGGATTCTAAATCAGAAGCAGAACGATTCATTGACCAGTTTTCTCGCTGGTATACACCTGCAGTACTTACAATTGGGCTGTTGGTTTGGGTATTAACCAAAGATACAGAACTTGCGATTACCGTATTAGTACTTGGTTGCCCAGGAGCCTTGGTAATTGGTGTACCTGTGTCAAATGTTGCGGGGATAGGAAATGGCGCAAAAAATGGTGTTTTATTTAAAGGTTCTGAAGTGATTAGTCATTTTGCCAATGCAGATACAGTGTTATTCGATAAAACAGGTACCTTAACTGAAGGAAAGCCTGAAGTGAGCGATATTATTTATTATGGAAATAATCAGGAGGAGGATTTATCTCTATTGCTTTCAGTTGAAAGTGAGTCTGATCATCCATTAGCTGTCGCTATTGTAAATAAATTAGCACAATATAAAGTAAGGCCTATAGAAAATACACAGGTTGTAAAAGGTGGGGGGCGTAATTGCTCACGTAGATGGGCACGTTGTTTCAGTAGGAAATAAAACCTTAATGAAACAAGAAAGTATACCGCTATCTGATGATGTTCTTAAAAAAATTGAATTATTTAGAAAGAACCGGTAATTCAATTGTATTAACGGCAGTTGATCATAAGTTAATCATGTTAATGGGTATCCGCGACAAAGTTCGACCAGGTGTTAAGCAGGACTTACAAAAATTAAAATCACTTGGTATTAAAAATCTCATTGTATTATCAGGTGATAACCAAGGTACAGTTAATTCAGTTAAAAAGGAACTAGGTTTAACCGAAGCCCATGGTGATATGCTACCAGAGGACAAACAAGCATTTCTAAAAAGACGACAGGACTCAGGTGAAATAGTTGTTTTTATCGGTGACGGCGTTAATGACAGTCCCTCTCTGGCTACTGCAGAGGTAGGTATAGCTATGGGGAATGGAACAGATGTCGCAATTGAAAGTTCAGATATTGTTTTAATGAATTCTAACTTTAACCGCCTTCCTCATGCTTTAGGCCTAGCAAAAGTAACATATGCGAATATGCGACAAAATATTCTAATTGCTGTTGGCGTCGTGATAATACTATTGGTTAGTTTAATATTTAGTGAATGGATGTCTATGTCAATTGGGATGTTGATTCATGAGGCCAGTATTTTAGTAGTTATTTTAAATGCAATGAGATTAAGAGGTTATCAATTAAGATAATTGATCTATATCAAGTATCTTAAAAAGAATGGCCTATATAATTCATTTAAAGGAGTGATAGATATGACTAAAGCAACATTAAAATTAGAAACATTAACTTGTCCATCATGTTTACAAAAAATCGAACGTGGTTTAAAACAGACTGCTGGTGTAAAAAAAGATTCTGTAAAAGTACTTTTCAATGCGAGTAAGGTAAAAGTGGATTTTGATGAAAATCAGGTCAATTTGAATACAATTGAAAAAGCAATTGAAGACTTAGGATACCCAGTAATTAGTTCAAAAGTAAAGGAAGGTGCATAAAATGACAACGGTAAATGAAAGGCAAGAAAAATTAGCTGCCGAACAAGCATATAAAGAACACATTCATCATACTAAGATTAATTCTGCAGCTGTTACAGATCATATACTTGCTAATATTCATACATTACATGTAAAATTGCATCAATATCATTGGTATGTAAAAGGTAAAAATTTCTATGCATTGCATAATGTTTTTGAAAATTTATATAACGAAAATGAGGCATGGTTTGATAAAATTGCAGAACGTTTACTAGCTTCAGGATTTAAGCCAGCATCAACAACTACTGAATTCCAAGAATTTACAACGATTTCTGAAGATTCTTCGGAAAAATATTACACTGCTGATGAGATGGTCCTACAGATAGTAGAAGATTTTAGATCTAATCGTGAATTTACTATTCGTGCAATTCGCTTAGCACAGGAAGAAGAAAATGATGCTTTGGAAGATTCACTAATTAGTTATAAAGCTTATTTAGACGTAAATATTTGGCAACTTCAAGCATTTATTAATAAGGATGCCTTAGAAGACGATGACTATATAGATAACGATTAATTAGGAGAAAAACGGTATGGCATACCATAATCATCATAGTCATGTAGATTGTATACGTTTAGTGCCGATTTTCAATCATCTCAATGATGAACAAATGCATCTAATTGCTCAATCAGCGAATGAAGTACAATACGTAAAGAATGAGCTATTATTTGGGTTTGGTGATAAAGATGACACATTATATATCATAAACAATGGACGTGTACGTATTTATAGCCTAAGTGAGTCTGGTCGTGAGCAAACCATACGTATCCTACATCCGGGTGATTTTATGGGGGAAGTTGCTGTTTTACAGACTGAAGGTTATCATTCGAATTATGCTGAAGCAATATCGGAAACAAGTATTTGTAGGATTCATAAAAAGGATTTAGATCAATATTTAGATCGCTATCCAGAAATCATGCGACGAATATTATCGGATATTACAAAACGGCTACAGTTATCAGAAAAACAAACTGTGCAAGTCAGTATTGAACCTGTTGAAGCTCGAATTATTGATTTTCTATCAGAAAATGTTGAAGATGAAAAAAACCATACTTATGTGACTTTACCCATGTCAAAAAAAGATTTGGCTACTTACCTGGGGACAACTCCAGAAACAATAAGCCGTAAGTTCTCATCATTGGAAGAGAGAGGTCTAATTAAACGGCATACCCAAAAATGTGTTGAGATATTTGATTTAGATGAATTATTATTTGTATCAAGTTAAGTCGATTTATACTTAAAAATAAGGATATTGATTTGAATGCATACCAAACATTAATTGCAGTCCAAGCAGCCATTGGTTGATATATCAATTTTTATAATCGCAATCGTATCTCAATTATCACTAAGTAACTGAATAAAAATAGTCCAATTATTCAGTATGCTTTTGATGGAATTATCCAAAATCAATTTGATCTAACATAGTCTCACGACTAGCTTGATCCAGACCAAGATAAGTAAGCGCCTGTTTTACGCATGGTGTGTGCCTAGCATAGTTGATACCTAATAGATCACCAACACGTGACAAGACCCGGGTTGACCCCAGAGCATAGGGCAGAAAATCCAGTAGCGAACGGTTTTTGTTCGTTACTGGATTTTTTGTCTTATGTGGCCGGGGTCAGGGTCGTCGGAGCGTATTTCAGAAGCCGAAGGGTGCTCAAAATAGCATAACTGCTCAACTATACACATTCCAAAAAAGTCCCCCACCCAGCAGCAAGTCACTCACCCATCACATCTTCCGCCAGACCTTCAGCATAATCAGCATCGCCACAATCAAGGCGACAGAAATCCCCAAAGTCAGCATCCAAGCATATTGCATCCCGGCTAACGGGAGTTTCACGTTCATCCCATAGAATCCGGTAATGATCGTTGGCACAGCCATGGTCAGTGACCAAATTGTCAAAAATTTCATTGTATCGTTCAGGTTGTTATTAGCAAGGCTGTTGAAGGTATGATCGATTCGGTCAACGACTTGGGTTTCAATCTCAAACATCCGTTGGACCTGTTCTCCTTCAATGTGCACGTCTTCGAATAAATCAATTTTATCTTGGTCAGCACCGACACCAAAATGGGTCTTTGGCAAACGATCGAGTTCACTGAGATTGATTTGGACCGCGCTGGACAAAAAGGTCAACGTCTGTTGAAGATATGAAAGTGAAACCAAGTCACTGTTCTTCGTCTTCCGGTTCAACATTTTATCCAAATAGTTGCGTTTCTTGGTAATGGCGCGAGAAATTGGGATAAAGCTGTCAACAACTGTAAACAGTGTTTCCAGAATAAATGCATCGACGCTCTTAACCTCGGGATTATCCAATGCCGAGTAAAGTGCCCTGTTGACTTCAGGTATGTCGCTTTGATTAAACGTGAATAAAACGCCCTTATGGAGCAACATGCCAAATGGCTGGGTAATGTATCTCAGCGCATCTTTGTCGAGGGCATACGGCGCCAGAAAGATGAATAATTGGTCGTCCTCATTGATATCATAAACATAATTAGTACTTTCATCATTATCAGTGACGTACTCAATAATATCTTCATCGATGCCATACTGATCTTCGAGGGTTGCCCGTTCTTCGGCATTGATTTGAATCGTTTCAATCCATTTGGTTCCATTGATTGTCTTTTCGGGTTTGATCATTTAGTAATTCCCCTGTTAGTTATTGACCTCTATTCTAGACTAAAAGAAAAGAAGCTGCAGACAAATTTTTAAATTGTCAACGACTCCCAACTGCTAAACACTTTTATAAAGAATATGACGGAAACCTACTTATTTTTTATAAAGGTCTTTAAGAAGCTGTTTAGTATCTTTTAAGAAGTAGTCTGATAAAAGCTAACGAAACCATCATGAGACTAGTGTTGAGCTTACGCTCACAGTTACGCCATAAACGGTGATAATTTCCCAACCAACTAAATGAACGTTCAATGAGCCACCGTTGGGGGGATAACCGAAAATTGGTGTAACTCATTTCTTTTAACGACGATTACCTTGGCTGACGTTAAACTGCTAATCTCATTAGCAAAATTTTTTATAGGTTAACCAAAATCAATTTGATCTAACATCGTTTCACGACTAGCTTGGTCTAACCCAAGATAAGTCAGTGTCATGGCTTCACTTGAGTGATTCAATAAATGCATGACTAAGCCAATGTTGTAGTTTGATTGTGTATAGACGCGATAAGCACCTGTTTTACGCATAGTGTGCGTGCCTAAATAGTTGATACCTAGTAGATCACCAACACGCGCCATCACTTTATAAAACTGTTTCTCGGTGATATGGCGATCATGATGGGCTGTCGAGGGGAATAACCACTCAGAATTGATATTTTCTTGGACCAGCCAATCATGATATTGCAACAAGTCTTGCTGAACAGGCTTTAAATATAACGTGTTTGCTTTGCCAGTCTTTTTATCATGAATAAAGGCTGTATTTTTGACAGAGCCGTCTGGATTATAGACATCTGCTTTTTTCAATGTCATGACATCACTCACACGTAGTAGCGTGGCCTTACCAACTTGAAAAACTGTGTAATTTCGGCGACCAGCACGGAAGCTATCGAGAAGTGTATCTTGTACCATCTTTAAAACGTTGGAGTCTTTGATGGGTAGGACAATTTGTTGCGCCATGATTTATATATACCTTTCTGAAATTAAATAATTAAATAAATAATTAATTAAATTGTTTATTTATTGATGACCAGGACCGTATTTCTAAACTTCTTTTACGGTTTATTATATCACTTAACAAAAAAACAGCCCCCATTATCTAATCACTAGATAATGGGGGCTGTTTTAATAGTATTCTTTAGGGGTTATTATATAATTATGGTCCCTGTTTACATTTTTTAAGATAATTTATCCATCATTTTTTCATAGCTATCGACTACATCATAGGTCACCTCGCTATTGAAAATGAAGATTTTAAACTCCGTCAATCAAAGTATTACGAAAACTCTAAAAAACGAAAAGAACGTTCTCGTCGATTAATACAAAAAGGCGCCTTGCTTGAAAAGTATTTTGAGTGTGAACATTTAAGCATTGAAGACACGGAAAGTTTTTCTAAAATGTTTGCCCATGTTGTCAATGAACAAAAACCTGAAAAATGGAAAAAAGAGAACGACTAATTTTGTCGTTCTCTTTTGCTTATTTTTAGGGATTTTTATTATTTAAAAAAATTTGCAATAAATATAGCCATTAAACAAATCAACAGTGTAAGACCTGCATAGCCTAAAACAATAATCCCTTTTTCAATCCGTGTTCTTCTAGCGTCTCTTTTTTTTCTTAAAACTTCTACATCCTTATTTTGTGAAAATGCTAAAATCTCCTTATAAGTTTTCAAGTCATTATTCCTTTTGAATTTTTCTAAAACAAAAGAACTCCATAACGCAGGTAAAAATAAAGTAACTGGAACTATCCATATAAACTTTGATTCTGGTAATGCTACTACTAAACCAATAGATAGACTGGCTAATATTGTTGAACAAATCATTATTAAAGAATAAATATCAGCTCGTTTAGTAGCTTTGTTATTACTAATCTTCATCTTCATTTCCTCCAAATCTTCTCGAATTAATTCATCTAAAGAAACATTAAATAGAATAGACAACGAAACAATGATTTGTATGTCTGGATATGTTTTGTTATTTTCCCAATTAGATACGGTTTGACGTGAAACAAAAATCTTGTCCGCCAATTGTTCTTGGGAAAGATTATAAATTTTTCGATACTCTCTTATCCGTTTACCTATGTCCATAATGTCTCCTTTCATGAATCTAGCATATCAAGAAGATTGAATTCATTCAGCCTAACGTCTTTTGAAATAAAAATAAAAATAATTTGTCAAAGCTTTTTTACACCTTATGAACATCAGCGCCGTACGGTCCCAACACCACCCGCACCCGCCAACATGAGTTGCGCATCATACGGCGTTTTATTCTTCGTTAGTTCCAACTTCACTTGTTCAAACTCATTATCAGATAACGGGGTATCTTCTAGTCGTTTACGATTGTTGGCATTCAGAATATCTCGCCAATGATCATATAACCGATTGACCGTTACACCAGAATAATCTGTGAGATAGTCCCAACCCTCACTCTTTAACTTCTCAATTACAGCTTGTTCAAATTTATCTTCCGCCATTTAACTAGTCTTCTTTTCTTTTTAGTTGTAACTATTTACCAAAATGCCACCACTTTTTAGGTTTAGGCTGTGACTCCACAGTGTTAGTTTCTGGTTCAGGTTGTTTGTCTGACGTCACTTCTTTTTCACCATCATCATGCGGTGCCATCGTTAAGGCTTTCAAGTCCTTGATTTCTGCTTTGTATTCCTCTAGCAGCTTTTTGTCTTGCAAAGCTAACCGTTGTTGCTGGTCTAGTAAGTTTTGCATTTGAGCTATTTGCGAATCTTTATTTTCTAGTTGCTTATCCTTAACTGCTAATTGTTTATCTCTATTTTTCTTAACTTCATCAAGTTCACTAATTAAATAGTTGTGGATATCCCACTTTGTCTCTTTGTCTGTTTGTTTGTCATTTGTCTGTTTATTTGTCTTGATTTTGTTTGTCTGTTTGTCGACCTTCGACCTTATAAAATGCTGTTCTTCTAAAGATAAAACAACTATACCTTTGTCGTTTGTTTGCCTTGTTTTGTTTGTCAGCGACTTTATATGATATTGTATTGCCTGTTTTGAAACACCTAACTCCTCAGCGAGTTCTCGAATTGTTTTTAAATTTTCACTCATGATCTATATCCTGCCTTTTAACGATTGGTAGATACTGTTCAATCGATTTTTTAAGATACTTAGCAATATTCTTTTTCGAATAGTCATCTTGTTTATCTCTGATATAGGCTAAGTGTTCTTTCACGCCCTTTAAACCACGTAATTCTTTTAATTCGTCATAAAGTGGATATACATTTTTCTGTAACCCTGACAAAATAGTCGTATCCGTTAAATCAATATATGACAATAAAAACTGCTCCATAAGTAACTTTGTGTAGGGACTTTTTATTGCCTTAACAGTCAACATATCTTCTGTTTCTTCTTGACGAATCTTGCCCTCGATATAAACGGGATCATCCTGTTTATAACTACTATCAGCCGCAACTTGTTTTTTAGTAATGTGAAAGACAATGCTATCAATGCTGCGTCCTTTTTTAACTTTCTCGTGCGTCACGTTAAAAGTTGTATGAGCATTGATTTCTTTTAAAGAGTTTTTCAAGATATAGCTCTCAAACCTATCAAACCTCTGGTACTCATTAACAGTATCAGTCATTTCTCGCAACTCTCGAATGCCGATTTTGGGATTACGATAGCTTTCTACTTGTTCTTTTCGTCGTCCACCTTTAACGCTGTAGTGATCATATTGGTTGTAATTCATTGATAACCAGCGATACAAAATAATTGCATACTTACTATTCAATTCTGCAATATCTGACAAGGCATGTTGGGTGAAATTGGTTTTGAGCTTGATTAAGTAAGGCATGATTTCACGATGAAATTCAATTTTTACTTCGTCACTATAATCCGTCCATTCCACATAAGGGATTGGCACAATACTAACAAACTTAAACCCTTTATCTTGTTCTTTTTTAATCTGAAAAAAAGCTTGTTTCTGCATTTTTTCAATCGCTTGTTTAAAGCGACTGTTCTTATCATTATCATTGACTTTAAAAAAAGCAAACATTTCTTGCTTTGATAAATACACTGTTTGATCTTGAGGTGGATTGTCGGTATCAATTAAAGACACCGCTAGTTCAAACATTTTGAGGGGTGTTTTATCCATCTTGGCAATGGATGTGATTAAACTATTATGTTCGACGACTTTTCGTTTTGATAACTCATTCAAGGTGTGTACCTGCCTTGTCTTTGATTCTGGTATAATTGACATATAAATACGCTCCTTTGGGCGTGTTGTTGGATAAGCATAAAGAAAAACTTTTAGACGGGAATTTCTTTATGCTTTTATTGTATCACCATGTACCACAATTTATTTTTATCTTTGTGGGGTATACACAGTTTTTTTGTGGGGTATACACAGTTTTTTTGTGGGGTATACACAGTTTTTTTGTGGGGTATTATCCTGTTAAACCTTGATAATACTGACTTTATAACTGCGCAAAAGAACAAAAGATTAAAATATAAAAGATAAACTTATAATAGGCTTCGCCTTTTTACTGAATTAATAAAAACAAAACAAAAAGAACACCGTTGTACATAATGTTTGTCCAGAGTGTTCTTTTTGTTTGGAATTATTTTAAATGACGGATTACTGGTCATCTATCATAATTGCCACTTATTACGCCAATAGAGACGTTTTAATTCGTTCAATGATTATTTCTACGTCACATGGCTAAAAACGTTTAGAACGGCAAATAAGCCGGTTTAGCGTTAGAGACTTGGTCCTTTAAAAAGATCACGCGTTAATTCAATGATTCGATTAATCAATGCTTTAACTTGTTCGATACCGCGATCTAATCTACTAGGCGCTATTTTGGTGTCTGGATCTGCTCTAGCTGTCGTCAGTGTTTTTAACCATGACTGGGCTACTTTTTTATTTTTTGTAAGTTCTTCATGATCTAGCTTATAAAGGACATACCGAGCCTCCACATCCGTATGGGCTATCTTGTCGACACCATAATCATTTTTAAGCATGTCTCGCATGGCATAATCCAGCTGTTGCTGTTTTCGCTGTCGCTTCTGAAGCGCTTGATGCGTTTCTTTCAGGTTTTGATAGTCTGCTTGGACGTCTCCTAATTGCGCTTTGACTTGGCCTAATGTTTGCTTGAGTTCTTCCGTCTCATGCTGGCTTTGTAAGGTGGATTTCTTCATCGTGGCTAACACGTTTTTAAAGCGATCTAAGTCATCTGGCTTCAGCACCGTCTTACCAAAGAGGTTTTTAGATAAGGCTTGTTTAAACGCATCAATTTGTTTTTCGGCTAAGTCAACTTCCGTTAAGGCTTGATCCGTGATTTTAAGTACGGCCTGTTTAGCCCTAATATTGTCTTCAACGTCAGCTAGTTCGTTTTTTAAGGCGTTAAACTGATCATTGTATTTTTTGATTTCAGCGACATTCTCAAATGGTAAGGTTTTGTTATTTAAAATCCCTTGTTCATAAAAGGGCAGCACCTTTTTTAAATGTTGATCTAAATCATCATGAAAGGTTTGTAAATCATGGCGTGTGAGTACTTCTTTAGCGGATACTTTATAACGTGACTTTTTATCATCAAAAACGACGGGGACAAAGGCATAGTGCAAGTGAGGGGTTGTCTCGTCATAATGCACCACAGCGGCCACGGCATTTTCTTGACCATAACGTGCATTAAGAAAATTGGTGGTTGCTTCAAAAAAGGCGCTCTGTTGCTCGTAGGGGGCTTCTGTGAGTTCTTCAGGTAAAGTGACTATCCACGTCGCTAACGCCTTCACATCGTCTCTTTTCATGCAATAAACGTTATTTAAACGCGCATTGAAGCGTGAAAGCATATCAGAACCATCCGCCATGAGATCTTGATTCAGATAGGATTTCGACCCATCAATTTCTTTGTTCGTGTGATGGTCGGTTTTACGTTCAAAGTGAACCGCTAAACCAGGGACTGCGCCACGGGTATTTTTCTTTAAATGCGCCATCAAAAATGCCTCCTCAAAAAGGGTTTTCCAAGACCAGTATAACACCGTTAAAAATCTGGTATAGCCTGTTATACCAAAATAATATTTTGGACAGGCTCTGCGAGGCACGTCATCGACAAGCGATGACAGTAGCGTTTCCCCTTCCTACTGGGGAAACTGCTATTTTTTAGCGCCTATTATCCGGCTAGAAAAACCTCCGGCGGGTCACGCCGTGACGGGGCAATTTATCATTGCAGGATCACCTTCAGTGAGAGCATTTCATGCAGAACGCTACCCGCGTGGGCAAGCTGATGTCAGCTTAACCACATAAAAATAAGTTGAGATAGTATTGGTGTCTATCTCAACTTATTTTGAATGCTAATATAATTCTCCATCGTATTAATTTAAGTCTCAAAGGATTACCAATATTCCCTGTAAGCCAACTACACGCTTTTTTTTGGTAGCAATTTTAATAAATCAACGCTGGTATGGATGATAACCAAGATTGTCAGAATGATATAAAAAGAATTATCTGAGGTGAGCTTGTTTTCAACCATCATATAAATTAATAACATGACGGCGCACAATAAGAAAATAATATTAAGGATAGCATCCGCGATACCTGATACTTTCTTTTCAAGTAATATGTCTTTATAATTTTTATCTTCTCTAATCAGCTCGTCCAATGAAATACTGTATAAATCTGAAATCATAATAATGTTAGAGATATCCGGATAACTTTTCCCACGTTCCCAATTAGATACTGCTTGATACGATACGTGTAAACTTTTAGCCATATCTTCTTGTGACAGTTTTTTGTTTTCACGAATGATTTTTATTTTTTCACCTATTTGCATATGCCAAATTCCCACCATTTATAGTCTTTAATACAGAGCATAGCAAAGTTCAGGTTGATAAGTCACTAAAGTATTGCTTGAGTCTAATGATCTATGCTTTTTAGCTATAAAACATTAGCTATAACTACAACTGTAGTTATAGCTAATGAGTTTAACCAAAATCAATTTGATTCAACATAGTCTCACGGCTGGCTTGATCTAAGCCAAGGTAAGTTAACGTCATAGCTTCACTAGAATGATTCAGTAAGTGCATGACTAAGCCAATATTATAATATTTTTACTTATTTAGAACTATTTCATAAACTTGATGGACGTCAAGTTTATATCTCCCAAAAGTTAATACACTTTAGTTGAACTAAAATTAAGGGAGAAATCATATGCAACATAATATTCTTAAACATAAAAATAAAATTACTAGTATCAGTGGCTTACTCATTGCTTTAGGACTAATCGCACACTTTATTTTTGCCAATACAACAATTTCTAATAGTGCTTTTATTATAGCTTCGATATTAGGCGTTACCCCCATTTCTTTACAGGCTTATCAGGCTATGAAAGTAAAAGTAGTAAGTATTGATGTTTTAGTAACGATAGCGGTCATTGGTGCTCTCTTTATTCAAAATTATGAAGAATCAGCAATTGTTACTTTTTTATTTTTATTTGGATCATATTTAGAACAACGAACACTTAACCAAACACGATCAGCTATTAAAGAGTTGACGGAAATGGCTCCAGAAACTGCTTTTAAGCAATTGACAGGGGGACAATTTGCAGAAGTAGATATTGATGAAGTAGAAGAAGGGGACATTCTCCTAGTAAAGACTGGTGCCAAGATTCCCGTAGATGGTAGGGTAACCACTGGAAAAGGATATGTAAATGAGGCTAATATCACAGGTGAATCTTTACCTTTAAAGAAAGAAAAAGACGATGAAGTATTTGCCGGTACTATTATGGACAACGGTACTATTCAAATAGTGGCTGATAGAGTAGGGGAAGATTCTACATTTGGAAAAATTATTGAGTTGGTAGAAGAAGCACAGGATTCTAAATCAGAAGCAGAACGATTCATTGACCAGTTTTCTCGCTGGTATACACCTGCAGTACTTACAATTGGGCTGTTGGTTTGGGTATTAACCAAAGATACAGAACTTGCGATTACCGTATTAGTACTTGGTTGCCCAGGAGCCTTGGTAATTGGTGTACCTGTGTCAAATGTTGCGGGGGATAGGAAATGGCGCAAAAAATGGTGTTTTATTTAAAGGTTCTGAAGTGATTAGTCATTTTGCCAATGCAGATACAGTGTTATTCGATAAAACAGGTACCTTAACTGAAGGAAAGCCTGAAGTGAGCGATATTATTTATTATGGAAATAATCAGGAGGAGGATTTATCTCTATTGCTTTCAGTTGAAAGTGAGTCTGATCATCCATTAGCTGTCGCTATTGTAAATAAATTAGCACAATATAAAGTAAGGCCTATAGAAAATACACAGGTTGTAAAAGGTGGGGGGCGTAATTGCTCACGTAGATGGGCACGTTGTTTCAGTAGGAAATAAAACCTTAATGAAACAAGAAAGTATACCGCTATCTGATGATGTTCTTAAAAAATTGAATTATTTAGAAAGAACCGGTAATTCAATTGTATTAACGGCAGTTGATCATAAGTTAATCATGTTAATGGGTATCCGCGACAAAGTTCGACCAGGTGTTAAGCAGGACTTACAAAAATTAAAATCACTTGGTATTAAAAATCTCATTGTATTATCAGGTGATAACCAAGGTACAGTTAATTCAGTTAAAAAGGAACTAGGTTTAACCGAAGCCCATGGTGATATGCTACCAGAGGACAAACAAGCATTTCTAAAAAGACGACAGGACTCAGGTGAAATAGTTGTTTTTATCGGTGACGGCGTTAATGACAGTCCCTCTCTGGCTACTGCAGAGGTAGGTATAGCTATGGGGAATGGAACAGATGTCGCAATTGAAAGTTCAGATATTGTTTTAATGAATTCTAACTTTAACCGCCTTCCTCATGCTTTAGGCCTAGCAAAAGTAACATATGCGAATATGCGACAAAATATTCTAATTGCTGTTGGCGTCGTGATAATACTATTGGTTAGTTTAATATTTAGTGAATGGATGTCTATGTCAATTGGGATGTTGATTCATGAGGCCAGTATTTTAGTAGTTATTTTAAATGCAATGAGATTAAGAGGTTATCAATTAAGATAATTGATCTATATCAAGTATCTTAAAAAGAATGGCCTATATAATTCATTTAAAGGAGTGATAGATATGACTAAAGCAACATTAAAATTAGAAACATTAACTTGTCCATCATGTTTACAAAAAATCGAACGTGGTTTAAAACAGACTGCTGGTGTAAAAAAAGATTCTGTAAAAGTACTTTTCAATGCGAGTAAGGTAAAAGTGGATTTTGATGAAAATCAGGTCAATTTGAATACAATTGAAAAAGCAATTGAAGACTTAGGATACCCAGTAATTAGTTCAAAAGTAAAGGAAGGTGCATAAAATGACAACGGTAAATGAAAGGCAAGAAAAATTAGCTGCCGAACAAGCATATAAAGAACACATTCATCATACTAAGATTAATTCTGCAGCTGTTACAGATCATATACTTGCTAATATTCATACATTACATGTAAAATTGCATCAATATCATTGGTATGTAAAAGGTAAAAATTTCTATGCATTGCATAATGTTTTGAAAATTTATATAACGAAAATGAGGCATGGTTTGATAAAATTGCAGAACGTTTACTAGCTTCAGGATTTAAGCCAGCATCAACAACTACTGAATTCCAAGAATTTACAACGATTTCTGAAGATTCTTCGGAAAAATATTACACTGCTGATGAGATGGTCCTACAGATAGTAGAAGATTTTAGATCTAATCGTGAATTTACTATTCGTGCAATTCGCTTAGCACAGGAAGAAGAAAATGATGCTTTGGAAGATTCACTAATTAGTTATAAAGCTTATTTAGACGTAAATATTTGGCAACTTCAAGCATTTATTAATAAGGATGCCTTAGAAGACGATGACTATATAGATAACGATTAATTAGGAGAAAACGGTATGGCATACCATAATCATCATAGTCATGTAGA